>JBKJSE010000286.1:0-4403 GCA_046595925.1 Archangium sp.
CCATCGTCGGCACTTCGTTGATTCGGCTCGTCACGGTGCTCAATCTGATTTGACCCGCGGAGGAGTCTCGAGGAAGCCGGTCCTCCCGAGCAGGGGACCGGCTTCGCCGGCGATTTCGTCCGAAACAACAGCCCCACCGTTCGCATCGAGCGCAGTCGAGATGTCACCTCTGCGCCGCACGGCAGGTGACCCCTCGACTTTGCTCGGGGGGAACGGTGCTGTTCCTTAGGAGCAGGGGACCGGCTTCGCCGGCGATTTCGTCCGAAGGAACAGACCCACCTCTGCGCCGCGCGGCAGGTGACCCCTCGACTTCGCTCGGGGGGAACGGTGCTGTTCCTGAGGAAACTTTCCCGAAGGGAGAGGGAGAACCTTCGTTAGATGAGGTGGATCCACGTCTCGAGCGCTGAGCGCCCCAGCCCGATGCGGAAGTGCGTGTCGGCGTAGTCGAAGATTGGCCCGGGCAAGAACAGCAGCCCTGCGTCCTTCAGCAACTCCGCGGTCCACTTCTCGGCGCCACCGGGCACGTAGCGAACGAACCCCGTGGTCCCCCCGACGGGCGGAATCCACGAGAACTCCTCAGGCCGTTCGTCGATGAGCCGCTGCACGCGAACCACGTTCTCTTCCACGACCTTCTTCGTACGAGCCGCGAGCTGCGCGGTGTTTCGAACCGCGATCGCCGCCAGGAACTCGCTGGGGCCCGGGCTGCAGATCGTCAGGTAGTCCTTGAAGGTCGCGATGCGCTCGAGCAGCTCGCGATCGCGGCAGACCAGCCAGCCAATGCGCAGGCCCCCGAGCCCGTAGACCTTCGCCGTCGCTCCGAGCGACACCCCGCGCTCATACAGCTCGGCCATCGACTTGTTCTGCGGCACGCCGAACTCGAGGCCCCGGTAGACCTCGTCGCTGAAGACCCAGATGCCCTTCTCGCGCGCGAGAGCGACGATCGCCTCGAGGCGCATCACCGTGGTCACCGACCCGGTGGGGTTGTGCGGCGAGTTGATCACGATGAGCTTCGTCTCGGGCTTGATAAGCTCCTCGAGCACGTCGACGTCGAGCTGCCATCCGTCCGACTCGCGGGTCTCCCAGCGCGTGATCGAAGCGCCGGCCGCCTCTGCGACCTCGTAGAGCGACTGGTAGCCCGGCGTGTGCACGATCGCGTGATCGCCCGGGCCCAGCACCACGTTCATGAACGCGAAGATCGCCTCTTCCGCGCCTGCGTGAACCAGCGTGTCTTCCGGAGCGATGCCGGTGAACTGCGCCGCGATCGCTTGCCGTAGCTCTGCGCGACCGACCGACTCGCCGTACCCCAGGCCCAACTCCAGGAACTTCGCTTCAGCCCCCGGCTCGAGCGCCAGCAGCTCTTTCATGGTCAGCGCGTCGGGGTCGCTCGCGCAGCCCAGGTGCTTGACCGAGAACTCGTGCTTCGCGAAGAACCGCTCGAGGGCGAATGGACGGATCTTCATCGGCACTTCTCGATGGCCTTGATGCCCTTGTCTGCGGTCGCGTGAATGCCCTTCTTCGTATCGGTGAGCGCCAGCGTCTTCACCGTGCCGGTGATCCGTTTCATGGTTTCTCCCTCACCAACTCCCTCTCCCGAAGGGAGAGGGAGTTCAGTGACAGTTAGATCACTTTTCCGCGCAGCTCTGCGTGCGGCCGCTCAATCAGCTCGGTCGCCACCAACAGTGAAGGTTGCACCGCGGCCGCCGCGCCTTCCAACGCCGCTTCCACGTCGTGCTGCACCCCGGCCAGCGTGAACCAGCCCTTGCCGCCGATGCCCCGGGCCAGGTGAAACTGGGTGAGCCGCACCTCAGCGCGCTTGAGCGCCACGTCAGCCGCCTTCAACGTCGCAGCCACCGTGTGCAGCTCGACGATGCCCACCGCGTCGTCAGCGCCGACCTTCGAGAGCTCACCCCGCAGCAGCGCCGCGACCACCGGCTCGGCCACGTGGGTCAGGTGCAACGAGTCGAGCACCATCGCGCCGCCGGCCTCGAGGCCCGCCTTGAACGACTCCAGCACGTCGCCTTCTGCGCCCACGAAGACCAGCAGGTACTTGCCCGGCGAGACGGCCTCGGCGATCGCGATCTGCACGGCCGCCTGCTTGACCAGCACGTCCGCGACCACGACCCCGCGCGCGAGCGACTCGAGCTCGAACAGACCCAGCGCGGGACCGGTGAGCTCACCTGCCATCAGATGATCCGGAACGAGTCCTTCAGGGTGCAGCGGCGCTCGCGCGTGAAGCTGACCGGCGTGGTGAGCCCTTCGCCCGTGGGCGAGGCGATGGTGAACGAGGTGTAGCCCTCACCCGTCATGCCCAGCCCCGCGAACGACGGCCCGTTCTTCACGAAGATCGACGTGTTGATGACCTTCGCCATCGCCGAAAGCACGTCGATGTTCGTCGAGTGCATCGTCGCGGTGTGCCCGAAGCCGTGCTCGGCCTGAACCGCAGCCACGATGCAGTCTTCCACCGTCTTGAGGCGCGAAAAGCCGATCACCGGCATCAGCAGCTCGGCCTGAATGAACGAGTGGGTGGGGTCGACCTCGGCGAACAACAACCGGGTGCCCGAAGGAACGCGCAGCCCCGCGGCCTCGGCGATCTTGGTGGCGTCCTTGCCCACCCAGTCGCGCGCTGCGTGACCTTCGTCGACCACCAGCTTCTCGAGCCGATTGATCGCAGAAGAAGGCACTTCGAAGGCGCCGTGCTTGAGCATCTCGCTCTTGAGCTCATCGGCGATCGAGGCGACCGCGAAGATCTCCTTCTCCACGATGCACACGATGTTGTTGTCGAGCGAGGCGCCGTCGACGATGTCTTTCGCCGCGCGGGCCACGTGCGCCGTCTCGTCGACCACCGCGGGGGGATTACCGGGCCCGCCGCAGATCGCGCGCTTGCCCGAGCCCATCGCCGCCTTCACCACCGCCGGGCCACCGGTCACCACGATCAACCGAATGCCCGGGTGCTTCATCAGCGCGCCCGCCGACTCGATGGTCGGAGCGCCGAGCATGCACAGCAGGTTCGCAGGCCCACCGGCCGCGACGATCGACTCGTTCAACTTCTGAATGAAGAAGCTGACGACGTTCTTCGCGCTGGGGTGCACGTTGAAGACGACTGAGTTTCCGCCCGCCACCATCGCCACGCCGTTGTTGATGATGGTCTCGGTCGCGTTGGTCGAAGGCGTGATCGCGCCGATGACGCCGAAGGGCGCGCGCTCCATCAACACCAGGCCGTAGTCACCGGTCTGCGCCTGGGCCCGCAGGATCTCCATGCCCGGCGTCTTGTTCGCGCACAGCAGGTTCTTCTTCACCTTGTCGGCGACGTTGCCGAGCTTGGTCTCTGCCACGGCCATCGAAGACAGCTCGTTGACGTGATCGCGCGTGCACTGACGCATCGCCTCGATCACCTTCTCGCGGCCCTCGACCGGCAGGCGCATCCACTGCTCTTGTGCGCGGGTGGCGGCGGTCACCGCCGAGTCGAGATCGTCGAAGATGCCCGGGCGCTTGTTGATGATCGAGGGCGCACGCGCGGCGCCGTTCGAGATGGAAGGCAGCTTCGACAGCTCGCCCGACAACCGGCGGACGACCTGCTCGACGATGGCGTTGATCTGGGCTTCGTTCATCGGGCGCCTCTAAGCCGGCCGGCGACCCGTGGAGCGGGGCACCAGCGTGGATTCGATGTAGAGCTTCGCGGCGTTCTCGCCGTACACCACCAGCACGCGCTCACACGACGGAGCTGCGGTCTGGTGTTCGCACTCGCGGGTGGCAGCGGCGACGAGGGCTTCTTTCGAGGCCCCCGCCACGCGCACCACCTTGGCGCGGCTCACTTGACCCAAGTGAGCTTTCCCTCGACTTCGACCTGATCGACGATCGCCATGATCACGGCGTCGACTGGCCTGTCCTTCGTCATCTCGGTCTGCCGCGCCGACGAGCCTGATGCATAGAGCACCACCTCGCCGACACCAGCGCCCATGGCGTCGACGGCCACCACGAGCGTCGAGGTCGGCCTGGCGTCTGCGTCGAGTCCCCGCACCAGCAGGAACCGCGAGCCGTCGAGCGTAGGCTCTTTGCGGGTGGCGACCACCGTCCCCACCACCTTGCCGAGCAGCATCTTCGTGCCCTCTTACTTCGCCGGCTCGGCCTTGCGGCCCAGCGGCAGGACCGCGTCGATGTTGTCGTGCGGGCGGGGGATCACGTGCGTCGAGACGAGCTCGCCCACACGCTCAGCGCCACGCGCGCCGGCCTCGATCGCCGCCTTCACGGCCGCGACGTCGCCACGGACGATCATCGTCACGTAACCACCGCCGATCTTCTCGAAGCCGACCAGCTCGACCTTGGCGGCCTTCACCGCGGCGTCAGCGGCCTCGACCATTCCCACGAAGCCCTTGGTCTCGATCATTCCCAGTGCGTCAGCCATC
>JBKJSE010000339.1:0-2550 GCA_046595925.1 Archangium sp.
GCAGTCGACCTGCCCGCCGGTCAACGATCACCTGATGGAGATGTTGATCATGGCCGACGCGCTCAAGCGCGCGAGCGCGGCGTCGATCACCGCGGTGATTCCGTATTACGGCTACGCGCGGCAAGACCGGAAGATCGCAGCCCGCACGCCCATCACCGCCAAGCTGGTCGCCGACATGCTCGAGACGGCCGGCGTCACGCGCGTGGTGTCGATGGACATGCACGCAGGCCAGATTCAGGGCTTCTTCAGCATCCCCACCGACCACCTCTACGCCTCGCCGGTGTTCCTCGACGATCTGCGAAAGGTCTTCCCCACCACCGACGACCTGGTGATCGTCTCGCCTGATGCGGGTGGGGTCGAGCGCGCGCGCGCGTACTCGAAGCGACTCAACTGCCCGCTGGCGATCATCGACAAGCGCCGCCCGCGCGCCAACGCGTCTGAAGTGATGAACCTGATCGGCGACGTGGCCGGCAAAGACGCGGTGATCATCGACGACATCATCGACACCGGCGGCACGCTCACCCAGGGCGCCGCGGCGTTGAAGGCCAAGGGCGCGCGCCGGGTCTACGCGTACATCGTGCACCCCATTCTCTCGGGGCCGGCGATCACCCGCATCAACGAGTCGGTGCTGGAAGAGCTGGTGGTCGCCGACACCGTGCCGCTCTCGCGCAGTGCGCAGGGCTGCGCCAAGATTCGCCAGGTCGGCACAGAGCGGTTGTTCGGCGAGGCGCTCGCGCGCATCTACCGGGCCGAGTCGCTTTCCAGCCTGTTCGTTTAGTCGGCTAGGTTCGAAGGCCCATGCGGCCTGTCCTCTGCTTCGCCGTCGCCCTCCTCAGCTGCAGCCCCAGGCCGTTCCCCGAGAAGTTCTACTTCGGGGCGTCCACCGCCGGCTTTCAGGTCGATCCCGGGTGCCCTTCGGGGGCCTGCGTCGATACGAACTCAGATTGGTACCAGTGGGTCACCAGCGGCAGTGAGCTGCAGGATCTCAAGGAGCTGATCACCTTCGAGCCACTCGAGAACGCGCCCGGGTTCTGGGAACTCTACGCGCAGGACTTCGACCGCGCGAAGAAGGACATGGGGCTCAACTCGATCCGCCTCTCCATCGAGTGGAGCCGCGTCTTCCCCACGGCGACCGATGGTCTTGAGGGTGACGCGCTCGCGGCCGTCGCCAGCGCCGAGAACATCGCGGCGTACCATGCGCAGTTCGCGGCGTTGAAGGCGCGGGGCATGACGCCGCTGGTCACGATCCATCACTACACCCTGCCCTTGTGGCTCCACGACGGCGTGGCCTGTCACAAGAATCTGTCGACCTGCACCAGACGCGGCTGGCTCGATCGTGAGCGGACCGTGCGCGAGATCGCGAAGTACGCGGGCTTCGTGGCGAAGGAGTTCGGAGGCGAGGTCGATCTCTGGGCCACGCAGAACGAACCGTTCGCGGTGGTGCTGCCAGGCTACCTGTTGCCTTCGAAGGATCGCGTCAACCCGCCGGGGCTCTCGTACAAGTTCGTCGAGGCCAAGGCCGTGATGAACGCGATGATCGAGGCGCACGCGCGCATGTACGACGCGGTGAAGGCGAACGATCTGGTCGACGCCGACAAGGACGGGAAGACGTCGATGGTGGGGCTCGTGTACCCGATCGCCCCGACCAGGCCGAAAGACCCGCAGAACCGTCTCGACGTGAAGGCCGCCGAGAACCTCTTCTATCTCTACAACACGGCGTTTCTCGACGCGGTCACGCTGGGCAAGCTCGATGCCGATCTGAATGGCAGGCCCGACGCAGAGGAACCGGTCGCGTCACTCGCGGGCCGCATGGACTACCTGGGCCTCAACTACTACACGCGCATCACGGTCAAGGGCACGGACACCGCGAGCCTGCCGCTGCTGTCGTCGATCTCGAACTTCGATCCGTTCAGCCTCGAGCTCTGGGAGGACTATTCGAAGGGCATCTACGACATTCAGATGTTCGTGAAGGATCGCTACGCGATCCCGATGATGATCACCGAGACGGGCACTGACGCGGCGGCTGATGGCGTACGCGTCGAGAGCTGGCTGGTGCGGCACCTGGAGTGGACCAAGCGGGCGATCAAGGACGGCGCTGACGTGCGCGGGTTCTTCTATTGGTCGCTCACCGACAACTACGAGTGGAACCACGGCATGGACATGAAGTTCGGGCTCTATGGCGTGGCGAATGATGCGACGAAGACGCGCACGGCGAGGTCAGCGGTGGGGACGTATTCGGAGATCATCAAGAAGGGCGACATCAGCGCTGAGCTCTTGAAGAAGTTCCCGCCGGAATGAGCGTCAGCCCTCTCCCCCTCGGAAAGTGTTGAAGAAGGCTACGACGCAGCTCGCGGGGTTGATGAATCGCGAGCCCTCACCGTTCATCCCGAGCAGGGGACCGGCATCGCCGGCGATTTCGTCCGAAGGAACAGACCCACCGTTCCCCCCGAGCGAAGTCGAGGGGTGACCTGCCGCGCGAGGCAGAAGTACTCCCTCGACTCCGCTCCTAAGGAACAGCACCGTTCCCCCCGAGCGAAGTCGAGGGGTGAC
>JBKJSE010000448.1:0-4523 GCA_046595925.1 Archangium sp.
GCGATGATCGACCCGTAGCTCTGAATGCGCCGGGGCATGCCGCGGAACTTCTCGGCGAGCACTTCTCCCACCGGCATACCGGCGACCCGCAGGTTGTGCATCTTTCCGAAGTTGCTCATCACCAACACACCCAGCGTGTAGCCGCCGTGCACCGGGGGGAGTTTGCGTGAGCTGGTGCCGATGCCTGCCTTGAAGTCACAGGTGATCATCCCCGTGCCTCCGCCCACGGCGCCTTCTTCGACGATGCCCGACCTGGCCGCCTTGAGTGCCTGGCGCACGTGTTCTTCCTTCACGTGCCGGCCGGCGATGTCGTTCAAGTAGCTGTCGTCGCATTCCCCCACCACGGGGATGATGACGTCGTGCTCGTCGCCGATGCCGGGGTGGCTCTCGACCATGGTGCGCGCCAACGCGTCGCTCACCGCGCCGACGGCCATGGTGTTGGTGAGCATGATGGGCGTCTCGAGCAGCCCCCACTCGACCACCTGGGTCAGTCCGGAGACTTCACCCGCGCCGTTGAGCACGAAGGCGCCACCGGCGAGGCGATCCATGAAGATGTTGCCGTCGTTGGGGATGATGGCGGTGACGCCGGTGCGCACGGGGCCCTTACCGACGGCGAGCGGGCCGGGCGGGCCTTCGATGATCGTCGAGTGGCCGACCAGCACGCCTTCCACGTCAGTGATCGAATTGAACTTGCCGGGCTTGAAGCGGCCCAGCGGGAGATCCAATTCGCGAGCACGCACCCGATTCGAGGCCGACATTCGCGCACCGTAGACTACGGGCCCGAGAACGAGAACCAGTACAGTCGCCCGAAGCCGCGTGCGTCGGAGTCATCGGGCGAGCTGCGGCCGAGCTCGAGATGAGAGTTGGTTTGTGCGGCTTCTGAGGTGGCTCAGAAGCGATCGATGACCACCTCGCCGAGCAGGTTGATCGTCGCGAGCCACACCTTTCCGTTGCGATCGATGGTCAGGCCCGGGTCGCGCGCCCCGGTCACGCGTGCGATCTCAGTGAGCACCGGAGCTGCGGCGCAGCCGTTCACCGGGGTCGAGTACACGTAGACGGTTCCGGCGTACTCGGTCGCCACCACGAACGTCGAAGGCGACATCGCGCTGGCGAGCGGGCTCGAAAATTGGCGCGCAGGTCCCGGCGTCACGCGGGACGCGAGCCACGTGCTCGCGAGGGCCTGTCCTTTACAAGCCACGCTCAGCTCGTTCTCGGTGGTCCAGGCGACGTACGAAGAGCTCGCGGTAAACGACGTGCCTGCTCGGCTGCCGGCCACCTTGAAGGCCGGCTGAGCCGTCGCCGAGCGGATGAAGCGGTCCTGCACGACATCGCTCACGCCCCCGAGGTCCCAGAAGCGCACGCGGAAATCGGAGAAGGACCCCGTGACACCCTCGACGCTCGCCCGGCCATTCATCGATTTGAAGTTGGTCAACGTGCTGGTCGAGAACGAGCTCCAGGTCGGGTCTTCATTCCAGGTATTCATCGCGGTCGCGCCGTTGTTGGGCACCACCATCGAGCGATAGACCCGCTCCACGCCCAGGGCGCCGCGGACGGGGACCGACTCGAGCGTCGGGCGCAGGCTGTTCAGGGTCGCGGTCGTGATGGGCTGGGTGGCGCCGATGACGGTGGGCGGTTGAACGGTGTAGCTCTCCGTCATCGGGCCCCAGGTGGTCGCCCACGACTGGACGCCGACTGAGCTGGCGCTGAGGATCATCGGCACGTCGAACCCGACGGTCAGTCGCTGATCGGCGCCGCGCACGCTGCTGGTCATCACGAGGTCGGTCGGCAGTTGGCCAGCCGGAAGCACCATCTTCGCACCGCTCCCGTTGCCGACAGCGCGGTAGAGATGGCCCTCCGTGGCGCTCGTGGCGGTGGTGAGACGAAGGAAGCCGACCGTGAAGCGGTTGTCGTCGTCCACCATGATGCGCGGCAACTTGTTCTCCGTGCCTGCCGGGGGACGGTCCGCGACGAAGGGGTAGGTGATCGACGTCGGCGAAGTGAGGAACGTCGCGGAAGCGCTCGCCGAGGCGTTGCCTGCCTTGTCCAGCGCGGACGCGATGGACACCGCCTGAGGCGTGTAATTTTGCGGTGCAGGAGCGCCGCTGAATTGGAAGCGGAGGCCGTCGGTCGTTCCGAAGTTGGTCAGCGCGACGAAGGGCGTGATCGACGTCGCGCTCACCACGGAAGCCGCGTTCATCGGTTCACTGAACACCGCGAGGACCGCCAGCGGATTGATGTTGCGCAGGCCGTTGACCGGCAGGGTGACGGTGGGCGCGACGTTGTCGAGCCAGGTGCGCCGAACGAGCTGCGCCGAGACGTTGCCCGCGGCATCGGTGGCGATCACCCGAAGCTCATACGCCGCGCCGGTGACGTTCTGCGGAAGGCTGGCCCAGGGCCACGACCAGCTCGCGCCCGTGACTGCATCGGTGGCGCTCACCACCGTTCCCGAAGGGCCGACGATGGTCTTCTGCAGGGTCACCGCGCTCCCGTCAGAGAAGGTGCCTCCGAAGACGACCTGCGTCGAGGCGCGATTGGCGACGCTGCCGGTGCAGGCGTTGGCGCCGGTGCAGTTGAAGTCGGTTCCGTTCAACGTGAGCACGGGAGCGACGCGATCGGCGGTGTACCGGGTGGTGCCGGTGCGGACGTTGCCGGCGAGATCCATCGCGCGCACGGTGAGCACCTGTTCGACCGCGTCGACCGTCGGCACCGGGATCTGCGCGAGGTAGTCACCGTTCGAGTCGCGCACGGCTGAGATGAACGGGCCCGTCGCGACCGTGCCGACCTCGACGCGCGTCAGCCCCAGGCCGTCCGTCACCGAAGTGTTCACGCTGACCAGCGACGTTCCCACCAGCGTGCCCTGCCGGGGCGCGTTGACCAGCAGGCTCGGCTGCACGCGATCCACCAGCACCACCAACTGCCGCGTGACGGTGTTGCGCAGCGTGTCGGTGGCGGTGAGCTCGAGCGAATAGAATCGGCCGTCGACGTTCGGGAAGGAGGTCCAGGAGTAGCTCCAGCTGCCCGCGGTGTGCGGCACGGCGAGCGCCGGCATCACGACCGCGGCGCCATCGAGCACGCGCAGGCTCAGCGTCGCGTCGGGGGAGACGAGGCCCACCAGGTCGAGCGTGGTCGAGGCGGCGTTCACGATCGCGCCCGTGCAGGCGGTGGCGGTGCACGCGGCGTTCGTCGAGGGCGTGAAGGTGAGCGTCGGGCGAACGCGGTCGTAGAGGACGGTGAGGCTCGCGGTACCGCGGTTGCTCGATGCGTCGGTCGCCGCGACCTCGAGCGTGAGCGTCGTGAAGTCGAGCTGGGGCAGCGAGCTCCACGTCCAGGTCCAGGTGCCGTTGGCCTGGCGCACGAGGTCGGTCCACGCCACGAGGACCGTGGTGCCGTCGAGCACACGAACCTGCGCGGGCTGGGCGGAGGTGAGCGGGAGGCCGTCGGTGACGGAGGCTGAGATCGAGAAGGAGCTTGCGGCGGCGTCGATCTCGGCGCCGTTCTGGGCGGTGATCATGACGGTCGGCGCTTCGGTGTCGAAGGTGGTCTCGGCCGACGTGGTGTTTCCGGCGGCGTCACGCACGGTCGCGATCACCGAGTACTCGGCGCGGCCGACGGGTGCGGGCACCTGGAGAGTCCACGCTCCGGCGATGACGGCGGTGGTGCCGACGGAGGTGCCGTTCACCTGGACTTCGACGGGGGTCAGTGCGGTCTGGGTGTCGGAGGCCGTGCCTGAGAGGCGCAGCGAGCCGCTGGTGGTGCCGGCGCTCGCGGTGACCGTCAGGAGCGGGTCGGTGGTGTCGGGGAGGCAGAGGCCGGCTGCGCAGTATTCGGCGGCGGTGCAGCGGCAGCCCGCGTCGGGGGTTCCCGCGTCGATGGGCGTGCCTGCGTCGGGGACTTCAGTTCCTGCGTCGCGAACTTCAGTGCCTGCGTCGGGGAGCTGGGCTCCTGCGTCGACTGCTTCAGATCCGGCGTCGTCTGCTTTGAGTTCTTCGGGTGGCGGCGGTTGGGGCGGGCTGCAGGCGAACAACGTGAAGATCAGGGCGGCGGACAAGTGGGAACGCATGGGTGGGTCTCCGGGGAGCGGGTGAGGCTCCGTCCCCTGAGCAGCGTGCGTGCCGACGTAGGCTGTTGATAATTCTGGGCTCGAGCGGTCTGACCCGTCTCGCGCCAGAGACTCACCCGGTCAGCGTCGAACTTCTTCTCTGACCCTCTCCCGGAGAGGGTGCTGAAGAAGGCTTCGACAATACCGGCTTCGCCGGCGATTTCGTCCGAAGGAACAGACCCACCGTTCGCATCGAGCGCAGTCGAGATGCCAGCGGCAGGTGACCCCTCGACTTCGCTCGGGGGGAACGGTGCTGTTCCTGAGGAGCGCAGGGTTGATCGAAATAGCGAGCGCACACCGGTCCTCCCGAGCGGAGTCGAGGGATTACCTCTGCTTCGCGCGGCAAGTGACCCGTGGGGTTCTCAATTTCTATTTCGGCCAACCCTCTCGGAGGGAGAGGGAAAGAGTTGATCGATTATGCGGC
>JBKJSE010000025.1:0-11893 GCA_046595925.1 Archangium sp.
GACATGGGGTGGTGCCCTCAATTTCTGCTGTGTTGCGCTGCACTGCCGCGTGAAATGAGCGCGCGAATTCAAACCCTCTTCAGTCAGGCAAGCAAGGATTCACGGCAGGCTGCGCGCCACGGCAGCCCGCGCGGCCTCGAGATCCCGTCCGATCTGCGAGGACAATTCGTTCGCCGAGCCGAAGCGCTTCTCCGCCCGAAGCCGCTCCAGAAACTGCACGCGCAGCCGCTTGCCGTAGAGGTCGCCGCTGAAGTCGAACAGGTGGGCCTCGACGGTCACTTCGCCGCCACCGAATGTAGGTTTGACACCGATATTCGCAGCGCCCCCGTGCCACGTCGCGCCCGCTTCGAGGAGCACCAGCACCTTGATGGCGTACACACCGGCGGCAGGCCGCAGCTCGTTGGTGGTGTCGATGTTCGCGGTGGGAAAACCGATCGTTCGGCCGCGACCTGCTCCGGGAACGACGAGGCCGTCGAGATCGAACGACCGGCCGAGCAGGCGCGCGGCTGCTTCGACCCGCCCCTCGAGCACGTACTCACGGATCTTGCTCGACGAGACGACCACGCCTTCGAGGCTCACCGCGCTGACCATCTTCACCTGCGCGCCGCGTTTCGCCGCGGCCACCTCGAGCGTGGCCACCGTGCCTGCCCGCTTCACGCCGTAGGTGAAGTCGTAGCCGACGACGACCGTGCGCGCGCCGACGCCGTCGAACAACGAGGCTTCGAAGACTTCGGGCGTGGTGCGGGCGTATTCGCTGTTGAAAGGCTGAACGATCAACGCCTCGACCCCGGCCGCCTCGAGCAGCTCGAGCTTTCGGGGCTGCGAGACGATCAACCGGGGCGCGAGCTGGGGCTGCAGCACCTTGCCGGGGTGGGGATTGAAGGTGAGCGCGACGACGGGGCCGTGTTTCCGCGCTTCCGCGAAGAGCGCCTGGTGACCGAGGTGAACTCCGTCGAAGTTGCCCAGGCAGAGAGCGCAGCCCTTGAGTGAACCGTCGAACGCTTCCTGAATGGACGAGAGGAGCTTCATCACGGCTTCGGGATATAGCGGCGGAATGGGGTCGAGTCTCGTGCTGGCGCTGGCGTTGAGTGCGTGGCCACTGCCGCGCGACGCCGGTGCAGCTGAATATGCCAATCCCTCCAACTGGCCCCGCGAGCCGGAATGGGCTGCGGCGTGGCCGCTCTTCTCCTTCACGCCCGCTGACTGGGCCGTGAACGAAGAGGAACGGGTCGAAGGTGTCGGCATGCGCGTCGATCGCGCCTGGAGCATCACGCGGGGGGATCCAGCCGTGACCCTCGCCATCGCGGCTCTTCAGCACGACCTGAGCGATCCCACCATCGCGCGTGCGTGGCGCCTGAACGCGGGCGAGTTTCCCGATGCAGGTGACGTCAACGGCAACGGCCGCCTCGACGTGACCGACTTCACGGTGGCCGACGTGAACGCAAATGGAGCCATCGATCTCGAGGATCTGATCGCCGCGCGTGCGGACGGCGTGGATCAAGATGGCAATGGTCGCATCGATGATCTCTGCGGGTGGGATTTCGGCCGCGATGCGCCGATCGTCAGCACACCCGACGGGGGGAACTGGCGACCGCTGGCCGCTCCGGTGGACGACGGGCTCCCGGGAATCGGGGTGTGCCCCGAGTGCACGTTGCTTCCCATCGTCACTGATCAGGCGTCACTGACTGCTGCGGTGCGGTTTGCGACCGACGCCGGAGTGAGGGCGATGTTGCTGCCGCCTTCTTCTGCCGACGTTTCCACGTCCCTCGAGGGGGCGCTCAGGGAAGCGGGCCGCAGCATGGTGCTCGTGCTCGAAGGCTCGCAAGGCTTCACCACCCTGCCCCTCTCACTTCACCCCGCGGTGATCTCGCCGCGCACGCTCACGGAAGCGCCCGGCAAGACGTCAGCCCTCTCACGCACCGGCTGCGGCGGAGCAGCGATCGCGGGAAGCATTTCGGTCTCGACGGCCTCGTGTTCAGCGAACGCAGCAGCCGAGCTCGTCGGTCTCGCGGGCCTGATCATCTCCACGCGGCCCTCGCTCGAAGCAGGTCAGGTGATCGGCTTGCTGGGAGGCGAGCGGGTCGACGCGCATCGCGCCGTCTTGCTCGCAGAGGCGGGTCCACCGTCTGCCATCACGCCGTTGCCGCGCCTGCGCCCACTCGCGCTTGCGACGCCTCGAAGTGAAGCCGAGTCGTGCTCAGTGAACGGTGAAGCCCTCACGTGTGATGGCGGCGTCCCCCGAGCGCCGACCGGCCCCGGCGCGTTCTTCATCCGCTACGTCGAGAACCAGGGCCCGTACGCCTGGTCCACCGCGATCCCCGCGCCTGCTGCTGAATCACTGCGCGGATTTCTGGGAGTCAGCGAGCTGGGCCCCGGTTCCGGACCACCGCGTTTCGTCGACCTCGACGGGCGTGGCTCCGAATCGATCCTCGCGAGCTCGCCTCGCGGGCTGGTGGGCTTGACTGATCAGCTCGAAGTGCTCTCCCCCGCCCTGGCAGCGGGCCGACTCGCTCCTGCGTTCGGCGACGTCGATGGAGATCGCGTGCTCGACTTCGTCTCCATCGGAGATGACGGCGTGCTCCAGGTCAACTCGTTCAACGGCAGCACGACCTCACGTCAGCTCGACGCGGGTCTTGCCGGGCCTCCGCAATTGGCCGCGACGCTCGAAGGCACGGCGCTGGTGACGCTCGACGTGGAGGGTCGATTGACCCACCGACTCCCCACTGCCGAGTGGACCTTCGAGCTCGGACAACGTCAGCAGAGCGCGCCCGCCACCGGACTCATCGATGGTGACGCCTACGCCGACTTCGCGATCGCCGACGGCCGCGAGCTGCGCGTGCTGATCACCGACGCCCGAGGTCCGACCGCAGCGAGCTGGAGCGCGCCTTCTCGCGCCACGCAGGCCCTGTTGGGCAATCTCATCGGCGACGCCGAGTTGGAAGTCGTCGCAGAGCGCGTCTTCGATGCCCGCGGCCAGGTGATCCTCGAGCTCTCAGGCTGGGCACCTTCCCTCGTGCCTCCAGCGCTCGCCCGCATCGACACGTCAGCCAATCGCGCGCTGATCCAGGTCGAGCCGCGCTCCGATGGACTCTTCGAGTTGACCCGCTACGACGTCGAGCGCGCGCTTCGGCAAGGAGACACCCTGGTCGAACGCCGCGTGCTGGGAACCATCGCCCATTGCCCTGCACGAGGTGGGTTCGCGGTCGCCGACGTCACCGGAGATCGCAACCCCGACGTCCTCCTCCCCACGGAAGACGGGCTGCTCTTCATCATCGATGGCGAAGGCGGCAGTCCGTTCGAGTCGCCGCTCCCCACGCTGGGCAGCGTGATCACCTCGCCCGCGGTCGGCGTCGCGAGGGATCAATTGGAGTTCGCCGTGCGCACCACCCGCGGCGACCTCGTGCGCTTTCTGGGTCGCGGGCCCATCGAAGACATCACCTGGGAGAGCGCTGGCCACGACCGCGCGAACACCTGGAACGCCGAGACGAAGCTGCCCACCCGAACGCTGAGCGGGTTGGGCATCACCCAGCCGCCCGTCTTCGAGAAACCCTGCGGCTGCACCAGTTTGGGTGGGACCGCCGTGCTCGGCCTCGTTTTCCTCTTCCGGCGCCGTCGAAGAACCTGCTAGCCGACCCGCGCCATGGGTCGAATTCCGCTGCGTCCAGAACCTGCCGGTCACGAGCTGATGGGCCTCAAAGAGCCCCCTGACTGGGACAAGGTGTTCGGCAAGGCCGGCCCCCTCGAGCTCGAGATCGGCTGCGGCGCCGGCGGCTTCGCCCTCGAGCACGCGAAGAAGAACCCGAACATCCGCCTGGTCGCCTTCGAGTGGCGCAAGAAGTACGCGCGTGAAGTCGCCTTCCGCGCAGAGCAAGCCGGGCTCGCCCACCTCAAGGTGATCGAAGGTGATGCGCGCATGGAAGTGCCCAAGCTCTTCAAGCCGGGCAGCCTCGCCGTGATTCACCTGCAGTTCCCCGACCCCTGGTGGAAGCGGGCGCACCAGAAGCGCGCCATCCTCCAGCTCGAGTTCACCCAGTATCTCCTCACGCTGCTCGAGCCGGGCGGGCGCTTCGACTTCCGCACCGACGTTCAAGACGTGGGCGAGCGCGGCATCAAGGTGCTCGAGAGCGCCGGTTTCCACAACCCGCTCGGGCCCGGGGTCTTCCACCCGCACGATCCCGAAGAAGCGCCTTCGACCCGCGAGCGCCGGTATCTGGCGTCAGGCGCTCCGGTCTATCGCGCACGTCTCGTCAAGCCGTGACATCCTCGGGCGCTGATGGCCGCCCGCCGCAAGACGCTCGAAGCGACCCGCCGCGAAGATGGGCTCAGAACGCTCAAGGCGCGCACGATCCTCGTCGCTGACGACGACCGCGGCATCGTCGCCCAGGTGCGTGCGGGGCTGGGTGACTCCGGCTACGCCTTCGTGGAGTGTCAGGACGGCACCCAGGTCCTGTCAGCCATTCGGGCGCACCAGCCCGATCTTCTGCTGATGGACGTCGAGATGCCCGGCCTCGGCGGTGTCGAGGTCTGCCGCATCGTCAAGGCGAACCAGGGCGCGACCGGCTTCGGCTTCATTCCGGTGATCCTCATGACGGCCCGCCGCACGGGGAAAGTGGAAGGCCTCGAGCTCGGCGCCGACGACTACCTGATCAAGCCGTTCGACATGCTCGAGCTCTCGGCGCGCGTGAAGTCGATGCTCCGCCTCAAAGCCCTGCAAGACGCGCTGGTCGAGAAGAACCGCGAGTTCGATCGCGCCAACAAGGAGCTCGAAGAGAAGCGCCTCGAGCTGCTGCAGCTCTCGCGCACCGACGGTCTGACCGGCCTCATCAATCGCCGTCACTTCGAAGAACGCCTCGGCGCTGAGTTTGCCCGCAGCGAACGGTATCGCTCGCCGTTGAGCTGCTTCCTGCTCGACATCGATCACTTCAAGCGAGTCAACGATACCTGGGGTCACCCCTTTGGCGACGTGGTCCTCAAAGAAGTGGCGGGCGTCGCGCGCCGGGCCTTGCGAGATGTCGACGTGCTGGCCCGGTATGGTGGCGAAGAGCTGGTGGCCTTGCTGCCCGAAACGTCACCTGAAGAAGCCTGGCGGGCGGCTGAGCGCGTTCGGCTGGGCGTCGAGGCGATGCGGCTGACTGCCCAGACGGAGCGGGGACCTGAGACGGTCAAGTGCACGGCGTCAATCGGGGTGGCCACCTTTCCGAGCGACTCCGCTGATTCTGCGGAGCGCCTGGTCTCTGCCGCTGACCAGTGTCTGTACGTAGCCAAAGAAAACGGGCGCAATCAGGTGCGCCAGGCGAGCTGAATCTCGCTATGAAGACAAGTCGATGGTGATGCGCCTCCTTGCAGTCGTCGTGCTGGTGACCGTGGCGGCTGGGTGCCGTCGCGAGGCCGCCAACTCGCCCGAGGCCGCGTACCGAGCGTTCATCGAGGCCGTGCAGAAAGGCAACACGCGCAAGGCGTGGCAATCGCTTTCCCCCGCCACCCGGCGATCGGTCGAAGTACGCAGCAAGGCCATCTCAGAGGCGTCGAAGGGCGTCGTGCGCGATGAGCCCGAGCTGCTCCTTTTCCAGGGAACCCGGCCCGGCCCGTTGGGGGAGGTCACCCAGGTGAAGGCCGACGAGACGTCGGCGCTCTTGAAGGTCGCCAGCGCGTCGGGCTCTCGTGAGGTGAAGCTGGTGAAAGATTCCGGGAAGTGGCTCATCGATCTCTCGGACACGATTCCCCACCCAACGACGGAACGAAGTGAAACGCCGTGAGTGATCGAACCAAGAAGCCGCCCGCGCCGCTGGTGCAGGTGATCCGCAAGCCCGCTGGTGGTCCGGTCAGTCCGACGCCGTCCGTGGTTCGTCCGTCCGTCGGGGTCTCTCCGACGGTCGTCTCACCTTCGACGGTCCCCCGTCCGGTGCTCAGCAGGCCGTCGTCACCGCGCCCGCCTTCGAGCAGCTCGCCCCGCCCTGCTGCCGGGAAACCGCCGTTCCGCGGTCCTCCGAGGCCCTCCACGCCCCGGCCTCCGCCGACCGCGGAAGGCATCGCGGCGTTGGCGAAGAAGGAGCGCGTTCCCAACCGCATCGCCAAGGGCGAGCTCGAGGGAAAGATGAAGTGCCGCATCTGGAAGAAGCTGCACGCCGAAGAGGCGAAGCGCTTCGACCAGGCGTGGACGCTGCTGGAAGTCACGCCCGGCCTCGATCTCGCCGACGCGTTCGGCATCGTGCAGAGCGGCATGTCGGTCGACGAGTTCAAGGCGCGGAGGGCTCGCGCGAAACGTCGCGAGGCGATCAAGGAGGCCCGCTCGACCGTGGCCGCCGAGACCATCGACGACTTCATCGACGCGCGCATCGCGGACAAGGCTGAGCTTGCGTTCGTGATGGGTGAGCGCACGGTGCTCGACGTGCTGACCGCCGTCGCGCCGGTGTCGTTCAACGGCGAGCGCACGGGGCAGTTCGAAAAACTGCACGTGGTGGTGCTGACGCGCAAGACCACGTGGGACGGCCTGTTGCCGAAGCTCGAGCGCGAGCCGCGGTTGTCGCAGAAGCCTGCGGCGGTCGCGCGTCAGCCGGCACGTCGGCCCGTCAGTGATCCACGGGGCTTCCTGCCGCACCTCGGCAAGGTGGTCGTGGTGCAGCTGCGCAATGGCGTGAAGCTCGAGCAGCCGTTGTTGGCGGTCGGCCCGTTCGACGTGCTGCTGGGCACTGAAGGCGACGAGCTGTTCGTGCCGCTGCACGCGATGTTGTCGTGGGTTCCCGCCGCCTGATTGCTTGTTCCACTCTCTGCCTCTCCCCGAGGGGGGGCGGAGAGAGGGCAGTCCACAACGGCGCTGGGGCGGGTGGTGCGTTGAGGGTCTGATGGGGTGCCCGAACGCGAACAGGCCCCTTGGGCTTCGTGCGAGGACGTCAAATTGGCACCTGTGGTTTCAGCGCACGTGGGGACGCGCGGTCAGACCACAGGTAGCGTCGCCAACTCAGAGCTGACCGCGAAGGGCATCGAGCACCTCGAGCCGCGTTCGATTCGTCCGCTCGTCGAACTCGACCTTGCACAACGCCTTGATGCGCGAGAGCAGCCGGTACGCGGTCGCGCGTGAGACACCCCGCCCCTGCGCCCAGAGATCGATCGGCTGACCATCGAGCTGCGCGCGCAGCAGATCCTTCTCGTCATCGCTGAGCACCGAGATGATCCCGCGCGCCAGCCGCTGGGCATCGAGCCGCGCGCCGATCACTGCGGGAAACTCCCGAGTCGACGAGTGGCTACTTTCCGCAGGCAGCGCACCGGACACGTAGCGGGAGAACAGTTCCTGCGTGGCTTCCTTCGACGACGGCTTGCGACGCAGCTCGCTCCACACCGCGGCCACCGCCTGCTCGACGGCGATGGCCGAGAAGCCCTGCCGATTGGAGAGACTCGACGGGTACCCCGACGCCCCCGGCCCCGCGAGTGCGCCGAGCGCATCTCGCACGTGAGCCGACAGCGCATGCCACGCCTGGTGCGAGTCCTGCCCGCCGGCCACGACCTGCTTGAAGCGGTGCCGCACCGCCTTCTCGAGCTCGGCGTGCGAGAGCGCGAGCAGCTCGCCGCGCCGCTCGTCATCGTGAATGTGCCGCTCGAAGAAGAGCCCGATGAAACCATCGAGCAGCGTGGCGTCGACGCGACCGACCCCGGTCACCAGGCGTCGAAGCGCCAGGTAGTCATCCTCACCGAACGTGCCCGCCGCGTCGTAGTCGCGCAGCGCACCGTGAACCCGAGCGACGTCGCCCATGGCCGCCGATCAACGACGCTGGCGATACGCCTGAATGGGAATGACCTGGCTCACGTGCGTGCCCGCGCGCGCCGACTGAGCTCGCCGAATCAGCAACGGAATGTCGCCTTCACCGCGCTCGACGGCGAGCCGCAGATCACCCAGCCGCTCGAGGTGACGCCGCACCGGAATGCCTTCGGGTGAGAGCGTGACGACGCTGCGCAGGTGACTCTCTGCCGCTTCCAACTGCTGCTCGGCGCGCTCGAGATCCTTCCGGGCCAGTGACAGCCAGGCCGCGGTCTCTTCGCTCACCAACTCGAGCTCATGCGAGATGCCGACGACCAACTTGCCGCGCGCGGAATCGGCCGTGACGCGTTCGAGCTCGATCTTCCAATGACGCACATCACTGCGTTCGCGGGCCGTGGCGTGAACCTGCACGCTCCACTCAGGCGAACCGACGGTGCCGGTGAGCAACACGCGCCGCGCGTAGCCACGCGACACATCACCCAACGAAACCGTCAGCGCGTCGGTGTCGAGGTTGGTGGGAAACGAATGACGGCACGTGAGCGCCACGAACCCCGCGGGCTGCACCCGCACGCTCGCTTCGGTCGCGACCTGACCATACAGGTGCGCCATCAGCCCGCCCATCGCCTCGCCGAGCCCCTCGGGACCATCGACGTGTTCGAAGGCGTTGCCCGAAGGCTGCGTGAGCGCCTGCAGCACCTCGGCGACGTAGTGCTTGGCGAGCCCGAGGGCGTGAACCGAGATCTTCTCTTTCGCCAGTCGCTCGCCCAGCTCGTCGAAGGCTTCCTGCGAATCAGGGCCGACGGAAGGCTCGCCGTCGGTCAGCAACAACATGCGCGGCTTGCGGCCGGGCACCAGCGTGCGCTTGAGGCCCTTGAGCGCGAGCTCGAGCGCCGCGTGCAACGCCGTGCCCCGGCCCGTCTGAACGCCCTGGAGCGCCTCGACCATCTGCCGCTTGCCGCGCGAATCCATCATCGTGAGCGGCACGCGCTGCTCAGCCACGCCGTCGAAGAGCACCAGGCCCAGGAAGTCTTCAGGTTGCGACAGCTCGACCAATTGCTGAGCGGCTTCCAGCGCGGCCGACAGCGGCGCACCCTTCATCGAGCCGCTGCGATCGAGCACCAGGTTCACCATCACCGGGCTGCGCGATTCTTCGGCCAGGGCCTCGCCCGTGACCAACACGTGGGCTTCCTTGTGATCACCCCGCGGGGTCTCGACGCTCCAGGCTGTCCATTGCATGTCGGGCTCCTTCGTCACTGCGCCTTCAAACGACTGGACGGCAGCATGAGCGAATCTGTCTCACGCCAACGTCATGAAGCGTAACCGTGCGAGGTGACTGCCGTCGCGCTAGGAGACTGCTTCCGGAGAACATACATGCGCACACGACTCGGCCTGACCCTGCTTTTCCTGACCCTCCCCGGCTGCAAAAAAGAGCAGGCCGCCGCCATTCCCCCCGTCGAAACCGCCAGGCCTGCGGGCAGCAAGACCGTGGTGATGGCGGTGACCGACGACGGCTTCGTGCCCTCGAACGTGACGGTGAAGGCCAATGAACCGGTCACCCTGATCATCACGCGCAAGACCGAAGAGACCTGCGCGACCGAGATCCTCATCGACGGCACCGACATCAAGAAGGCCCTGCCGCTCAACCAGGCCGTCGAAGTCGCGTGGACGCCCACCAGGGCGGGCGCGGTGAAGTTCGGCTGCGCGATGGACAAGATGATCGGCGGCGTCCTGCTGGTCGAGTAGCGCTTCAGATGTCGGACCCTCAAGGTAGGGTGCCGCCCGTGGAAGCGATGACCACCATTCTCGGGCGTTTGTGCTTCGTGGACATCGAGACCACGGGCCTCGAGCCCTCGAGAGAAGAGATCATCGAGATCGGTGCGGTGTTCGTCGAGCGCGGCGTGGTGACGGAACGGCGCAAGTGGCTCGTCAAACCGAGCCGGCCGATTCCCGCATTGATTACCGCGCTCACCGGGCTGACCGATGACGAGGTTTCGGCGGCGCCTTCACTCGAGAGCATCGACGCTGAGCTGCGAGCCGCGCTGGGTGGGTGGACGCTGGTCGCGCACAACGCAGGCTTCGAGCGTTCGTTTCTGGGCGAGCGCATCTCACAGAACGCGATGCTCGATTCCTGCGAGGTCGCTCAACTGCTCTTCCCGGAGCGGGCCAGTCACTCACTCGACTCGTTGGTGCGCTGGTTGGAGATCGGCCGCGCGGCCCGGCACCGCGCCCTCGATGACGCTGAAGACACCTTTCTCGTCCTCGCGGCGCTCTGCGATCGCGTGCTGCAAGAGCCGAATCGCGATCGATTGAAGCAGCTGATCTTTCATCTCGGGGGAACGCCGAGCAGTGACCGCAGCGCGATGTCGTCGTTGTTCGAGGCGTTGCTCGCGGCGCCCCCGGTCGCGCCCCGTCCTCAGCAGAGCGCGCCTCCGTGGGTGGTCATGGAGGTGGGAGGAAAGCTCTCGGCGCACCTCGGCCGCTGGCTCCAGTCGCCCACCTTCGTCGCTGCAGAGTTGGAGCGTGACGATCTGCTGCAGATCGCCTTCGAGGCCGGGCGCAAGACGGCCGTCGAGCAGAACGAGCCCGTGGCGATCGCGGTCTCGGGGAGCACCTTCCGCGAGCTGCCCGACCTGCCCGCCTTACCGCGGCGCGCGGTGTGTTCGACGGCGCTCCGTCAAACGTTGGAAGCCTCGGGGACCGACGACAGCAGCCGTTTTGCGCGCGCGTACCTCGCCAGTTGGTTGAGCCGCACGAGAACCGGCGATCTCGAAGGCATCAGCGGCTTCGTGCGATCGCGCTGCCCCGAGGTGATGCCGCTGCTGGAGGCCGCGACGAGGTGCCAGTGCGAGGACTCACGTTGTTTCGGCCGCCGCAGCCTGGGTGACGAGCCGTGCATGGTGATCAGTCACGAACACGCGCTCGACTGGCTCGAACGAGGCGCGCCCGTCTCGTTGCTCTTCCTCGAAGCCGACCGACTGCCCGACGTCGAGCGCAGGCGCACGCAGCGCAGCCTCGAGCTGTGGGAACTCCAGCGCTTTGGTGGCCTCGAGACGAACATCACCGAGCTGACCGCTGCACTGGCAGCCTTCCCCGCGGGCACCGTGATGATGCGCGCGCGCGTCACGCCAGAGTGGCACGCGATTCGAGAGGCGATGACCCAGCTCTCCCACGCCTTGCGAGCCGCTCCGTTCGGCGATGAACGATCGCGCCTGCTGGGGCGAATCGTGGAAGTGCTCGAGCCGCCGCCCCCCGGTTACGAGGTGCAGGCCAGCGCCCGCGGCCTCATTCGCGTGCCCATTCAGCCCGGTGAGCGCGTGCGAAGACGGCTGGGGCGAGGGCACTGTCTGGTGTCCTCCTTCCGCGGCGGTCTCTCGTGGACGAAGTCGTCACCGGTCGCCGTGCCGACCGATCGCCCCAGCGCCCTGCTCGAGTGGATGGCCGAGCCCACTTCACTCGAGCGCCTCGCGCAGTTGCTCGCCGGGGCCGCGCCGGTGGTGCTGGTGGCCCCGCAGCCGCTCGCGCCGATCGCCGAAGCGTGTCAGCGCCAGGGGCTCTCGATCTCCCTCGATGCAGGCCGGCCGTCAGCCGTGCAGCTTTGTGAGTGGAGACGTGACCGCCCGATGCCCGCGGCCCAGACCTGTGTCTTCTACGGCGTGCGTGAGTGGCGCAGGGCCGTGCTGTCGAGCAACGCGCAGCGGGTGATGCTGCTTTCGCCCAACGGCCTCTCAGTGGAGCCGATCAACCGCGCGCTGCAGGGCCTCGACCCCAGACCGTTTACTTGTTGAGCCGGTCTTCCAGCGTCTTCTGAAGCTTCTTGAGCGTCTCCGCATCGCCCGTCTTCACCGCGGCGAGATCTGACTCAGTGCGCGCGCGCAGCTGCGTGACCATGTCCGCGAAGACCTCGAACACGTCTTGCAGTTCGTCACTGGGTCGCAGGCCGTACGTCGGCGGCCGCACCTGGCCGTTGGCCACTTCACGCGCCATGCGCTTGATGCGGAAGAGCGGGCCGACGATGCGGTGGGTGATCACGATCGCCGTCAGCGCGATGAGCGCGATGAACGCCACGAGCACGCCGGTCAGCGCATACAGCGTCCACTGCTGCTGGCGCTGGACCTCCATGCTCTGTTCCTGCGCCGCGGC
>JBKJSE010000319.1:0-8053 GCA_046595925.1 Archangium sp.
TTCCCAGGGCCTTCAGGCTCCGTCGTGTTGCAGCCAGGAAGCGAGCAGCGTCCTCGTGCTCTCGTGCACCGGTGACTTGAGCACCGTGTCAGGCGGTCCACTCTCGATCACCACGCCGTGATCCAGAATGCACACGTGCTCGACCCCACGCGCGAGTTGCAGATCGTGCGTCACCACCACCTGCGTCACGCCCGTCGAGTCGATGCGCTTCAAGCTCTGCAGCACCTCGTTCTTCATCGAGGGATCCAGCGCGCTGGTCGGCTCGTCGTACAACAACACCCGAGGCTCCATCGCCAACGCACGCGCGATCGCCACGCGCTGCTTCTGCCCACCTGAGAGCTGCTCAGGGAACGCGTCGAGGCGCGGCTCCAGACCCAGCTGACACAACAAGTCGCGAGCGCGTTTCTCCGCCACCGATCGCGTCTCGTTCTTCGCGTGCATCGGAGCGAGCACACAATTCTCCAACGCCGTCAGATGCGGAAAGAGCTCGAACGACTGAAACACCAGCCCCAGCCGCAAGCGCGACTCGGCGATGGCCTTCTTCCGCTCAGCCGCAGAGCACTCCTTCGTGCCCCGAACGATCACGCCGTCGACGTCGATGGTGCCGGTCTCGAACGACTCGAGCCCCATCACGCACCTCAGCATCGTCGACTTCCCCGCCCCACTCCGGCCCAACAACGCCGTCAGCGTACCGGCGGGCAGATCGAACGACATGCCGTCGAGCGTGGGCTTGGGGTTGCCCTCGTAGTGCCGCACCAGGTTCTTCACGACGAGCGTCATGCCGGCCCCCTGCGCAGGTGACGCCCGAAGTGCGCTTCTGCCGCGCGCGCCAGCCGCGCAAACGGCAAGCCGAGCAGCAGGTAGAACGCCGCGACGACCAGGCCGAGGCCCAGGTGATCGCGCGTCGAGTTCGCGAGGTTCGTGTACGTCTTGGTCAGCTCCGTCAGCGTGACGATCGACACGAGCGAGCTGTCTTTGAGCAGCGCGATGAAGTCGTTGGTCATCGGAGGAATCGAGATGCGCAGCGCCTGCGGCCCAATCACCAGCCGCAACGACTGCCACGTCGAGAGCCCCAACACCGCCGACGCTTCCTGCTGGCCGATGGGCACCGACTCGAGACCCGCGCGGTAGTTCTCTGCTTCAGCGGCCGCGTAGTTGAGCCCCAGCGCGACCACGCCTGCGACGAACGGGTGCAGCTTGAGCCCGAGCTCAGGCAACCCGAAGTACACGATGGTTAGCTGCACCAGCAGCGGGGTGCCGCGGAAGAACTCGATGTACGCGATGCACAACCACCGAAGCGGCCGAGGACCGAACCGCCGGCCCAACGCGAGCCCCACCCCGAGCAGCACGGCCAGCGCCATCGCGCAGAGCGAGACGAGCAACGTGAGCCCGGCGCCGCGCGCGAAGAGCGGGAGCATCGCGGGGTACCGGGTGGTGATGCGCTCCCAGAGCGTGGGCAGCTTGCCGACCGCCGCGCGCCAGCGCTCGAACTCGATGGCTGGACCACCGAGGCCCGGGGTCTCGTCGCCGAACAACTTCGCCGTCTCCGCAGACCACACGCCCCACTTCTCGTAGAGCTTCCGAAGCGAGCCATCGCGCTGCAACGACTCGAGCGCACTGTTCACCTGCGCGAGCAACTCCGTGTCGTCGAGGCGAACGGCGATGGCGTACTCGACGGTGCCGAAGCCTTCGCGGATCGACTCGAAGGTGGGCTCGAGATCGCCGTAGTAATGCGCGACCGGCTCATCGAGCAGCACCGCGTCGAGGCGGCCGAGCTTCAGGTCGGCGTAGATCTCATCTTGCCCGCCGTCGTAGGTGCGCACGTCGGCACCCGCACGTTCGGCGATGCGCGCCGCCATCGAGCCAGGCAACGTGCCCACCTTGCGCCCCGAAAGGCCCTCCAACGTACGCGGTGCATTGGGCTCGCCCTTGCGAATGGTGAGCACCTCAGCAGTCGCGAAGTACGGCCGAGAGAGCTCGACCACCCGCTTCTTCTCGGCCGCCACTTCGATGCCGTTGATCACCAGATCGAAGTCACCGCGGGCGAGCAGCTCGAGCAGCTTGTCCCACGGGCCATGAACAGGCCGCGCCTGCCGACCGAGCCGCTGACCCAACATCGTCGCGAGGTCGACCTCGAAGCCGGTGAGCCGGTTGGGCTCCATCGGGTCCTGGAAGACGTACGGCGCCCCGCCTTGTGCGTCGGCACCCCAGGTCAAAGGCTCGGCCGCGAACGCCGACGAAGCCACGACCATCAGCAGCAGTGGCCGCATCACGGCGCCCGATAGACGTCGACGCCGTCCACCACGGTGACCTGCACCTTCGCGTCGAGCAGCTTCTTCGGCGCGTCGCTCACCGGATCGATCGGCAGCACCAGGAAGTCGGCGTCGAAGCCCACCTTCAATTGACCGCGGCGCTCCTCGGCGAACGCAGCGTACGCCGCGCCCTTCGTGAAGCCTGCCAACGCCTCGTCACCGCTCAACACCTGCTCCGGCATCCAGCCTCCATTCGGAGAGCCCTGTGGGTCTTGCCTCGTCCGCGCAGCGTAGAGCCCCAGCATGGGGTTGGGATCTTCCACGGGGAAGTCACTTCCGAAGGCCACGTGCGCGCCGGTATCGAGCACCGACTTCCACGCGTAGGCAAACCGGCTCCGCTCGGGCCCGAGGCGAGCCGTCGCCCAGGGCATGTCGCTGGTGGCGTGCGTGGGCTGGAAGCTGGCGATGAGGCCGTACTTCGCGAACTTCTCCACGTCGCCCTCGGTCAGCACCTGTGCGTGCTCGACGCGGTGGCGCAACTTCGGGTCGAGCTTCGCCAGCGCCGCGATCACCACGCTGTTGGCGCGGTCACCGATCGCATGCACGGCCACCTGAAAACCACGCTCGGCAAAATCGCGCGCTCTCTCCTCGAAGGCTTCAGGCGTGAGCAGCAAGAGGCCCTGCTGCGAAGGCTCGTCGCTGTACGGCGTGTGCAACGCAGCGCCGCGGCTTCCCAGCGCACCGTCGATGAGCAACTTCACCGTCTTCATCTCGAGGAGACGGCCCGTGAAGGTGCCGAGCCCCAGGAACTGCTCGGCCTCGTCACCCTGCCCGTCGGCCATCACGTAGAGCCGCAGCGGCAACAGATGCAGCATGTCCCACTGCTGCAACTGGCGGAACGTGCGCAGGTCCATGCCCGCGTCGTGCACCTGGGTGAGGCCCAGGCGCGCGCAGGTCTCGAGCGCGACCTTGAGCCGCAGCCGCACCTCTTCGTCCGTCGGAGCGGGGATCTTCGCGGCGACGACCTCCATTGCGTTGTCGATGAGCACGCCGGTGGGCTCGCCCTTCTCGTCGCGCAGAATGCGGCCACCCGAGGGATCCTTCGTCGCAGCGGTGATGCCGGCGCGGCGCAGCGCCTCGGAGTTCACCCACGCCGCGTGACCATCGATGCGCGTGAGAAATACCGGCGTCTTCGGGTGCAACGCGTCGAGCGAGGCCTTGCTGGGATAGCGGCCATCGCCCCAGTCGTTCTGATCCCACCCGCGGCCCATCAACCACTCGCCCTGGTACGCCGAAGCCGGAGCGGCCTTCACCCGCGTGAGCGCCTCTTCTTCGCTGGCCACGGCGAGCAGCGAAATGGTCGACAGGCTGCGCCCCAGCGACGCGAGGTGCGCGTGCGCATCGACCAGGCCAGGAACGATCACCGAATCGGGAAACGTCTCGATGATCGGGTCGAAGCCCGCGGCCTCGAGCACCTCGCGCTTGCTGCCGACCGCGAGGATCTTTCCGTGACGCCAGGCGATCGCCTCGGCCGTCGGACGCTCGGTGTCCATCGTGCGAACCTGCTTCGCGACGAAGACGATGGTGCGATGCCCTTCGGGCATTCGCTTCACGCACCCCGCAGCGAAGAGCAAGAGTCCGAGCGCGAGCCCCCTCACGGCAACGAGGGCTCAGTCGTGTACGTCGACTCACCCGTCAGCGACTCGAGGAACGCCTTGAGCGCCTTCGCTTCTTTCGCCGACAGCTTCTGCGGCTTGAGGCGGGGCGAGAGCTTGGGGTTGGGGTTGCCACCCTTCGCCATCAGCGCGATCGCCTCGTCGAGCGTCTTGCCGCTGCCGTCGTGAAAGTACGGGCCCGTCAGCGCCACGTTGCGCAGGCTGGGCGTCCTGAACTTGCCGAAGTCGGCGTCGTCCCTGGTCGCGTCCTTGCGGCCCGGGTCATCACCGATGCCCACGTTCTCGAAGTCACCGTGCGTGAAGAGCGGCGGCACGTGACACGTCGCGCAGCCCTTGGCGGTGAACACCTTGAAGCCTTCGGTGGCGTCCTTCGACATCGCGTCTTTCTCCTGAGCCTGCGCGCGATCCCACGGCGAGTTGCCGCTGTTGAGCGTGCGGAAGAACGCCGCGAACGCCTTGGGCACGTTGTCGGCGGTGGCCGGCTCGCCGAACGCGCGCTCGAACGACGCCTTGTAGACGGGCACCTCGTTGAGCGACTTCGCCACGACGGCGGGGTCTGCGCCGAGCTGCCCCTTCCACGCCGCGTTCGACACGGCCTCGAGCGTCGCCATGCGACCGTCCCAGTACCAGGCCGTGTGGTGACCCAGGTTGAGCACGCTGGGCGCGTTGCGCTTGTTCATCGCGCCGCCCACCTTCGCGTCGACTGCCGCACCCGAGGTGTACGCGAGCGGGATCACGTGGCACTGCACGCAGGCCGCGGTGCCGTCCTTCGAGAGGCGCTTGTCGAAGAAGAGCTTCCAGCCGAGCTCGGCCTTCTCAGCCGTGGTCGGGTTGTCCGTCGAGGCCGCGACTTCGGGCAGGCCCGCGGGCGTCTTCGGCAATTCGCGCGCGGGCGGCAGCTCGAGCTTCGGAGCGGGCGGCTCAGGCGGGGGCGCTGCCACCACGTTCTTCTCTTCGACCGGCTTCGTGACCGGAGCAGGCGTCTCGGCGGTCTTGCAGGCGACGAACGTCAACACGAGCAGCAGTGACAGTGAGCGCATGCCTGCTTTCTGCACCCATGCGCCGCGCCGCGCACTGGAAAAACTTTCAGAACGAAACGCCCAGACCGGCCGTCACGCGCTGCTCACCGAGGGGGATGATCTCTGCCGAGAGATCAAGCCCGAGCGGCAGGCCCACCACGAAGCCGGCGCCGAGCTGCACGTGGTACGCGTCGGTGCCAATCGCGCTGCCGTAGAACACCGGCCCCCCGAACGCGCGCACCACTGCGTAGGGCGTGAAGCGCTCGAACAAGGTCCACCCGGCAGCGAGGCCGCCGCGGAAGTCGATGGCCACGTAGTTCGAGTCGGCCGCTCGCATCGCCGAGACCGCGATCGACGCGGAGAACTGCAGAAACGGCGTGTACTCGCCTTGCTCCAACACGAGGAAGGACAGCGCGAGGCTGCCGACGCCGCCGGGTTGGGTCGGCACCCCGCCCAGCGTGCCCATGATCATCACGCCCGCGGCACCGGACAGCGTGATGCGTTCGGCCACCCGGTACTCGAGCGAAGCAGAGACGGCGAGCTGCTCGAGCCGGCGGTTGAGATCGGTGAACAACAGCAGCGTGCGGAAGGCGCCGAACGTCGCGCCCACCCGATACTTCGGGGGCTCGTGCCCGTCTTTGTGGGCACCCTGACACCGTTGTGCAAGCCCCGTCGGACCGACGGGAGGCGAGACGCCTCAGGCCCGTGCGTCGCGCGGGTACAGGATGGCGAGGAAGATCGTGATCGCGGTGAGCGAGCAGAGCCGGCGCATGGCTGACTGACTACTCGGAGTGCGCGTTGACGTCGATCACCTGGTCCGCGGGCGGCGCGGCCTGGGCGTGCTTCGCCATGTCGCGCGCGATGAAGCCGAAGGCCACCGCCAGGAAACCCACGTCGTCGAGCCAGCCGAGCACCGGCACCACGTCGGGGATCAAATCGAACGGAAGAATCGCGTACGCCACCGACAAGACGCCCAGCATCTTCTTCCACCGCGCCACCCGGGGGCTGCGCACGTATTTGCCGACGTGGGTGACGTTCATGAGGAAGTCAACGTTCTACTGCAAAAACCATTTCACCGCCCTGCGCGTTCGGGGACAAACTCCCGGCATGGGAAAGCGGGAGAAGAAGAAGAAGGGATCCAAGCGCTTCACCGACACCACCCACGAGTCGTGGGACTTCGAGGTGCACGAGGAAGGCACGCTCAACCTCAAAGACACCGACCTGAGCGGCAAGACGGAAGACAAGGACGCCGCCGACGAGGAGATCCAAAAGCTGCAAGAGCGGCTTTACGAACTTCAGGTTCGCTACTGGATGGAAAAGCGGCGCGCCGTCTTCGTCTTCGAAGGCTGGGACGCCGCGGGCAAGGGCGGCGCCATCAAGCGCATGACCGCCTTGATGGACCCGCGCGGCTACAAGGTCTGGCCCATCGCTGCGCCCGGTGAAGAAGAGCGCGCGCACCACTATCTCTGGCGCTTCGCCACGCGCATGCCTTCCAGGGGCACCATCGCGATCTTCGATCGCAGTTGGTACGGCCGCGTGCTCGTCGAGCGCGTCGAGGGCTACTGCAGCGTCAAGGAGTGGCAGCGCGCCTACGATGAGATCAACGGCTTCGAGCGCATGCACACCGATGACGGCGTCACGGTGGTGAAGTTCTTCCTGCACATCGATCAGAAGACCCAGCTCGAGCGCTTCAAGGAGCGCGAGAAGGACCCCATCAAGAACTTCAAGATCGGGCCCGACGACTGGCGCAACCGCAAGAAGTGGGACGAGTACCTCGAGGCCTACCAGGACGCGTTCGATCGCACCCATCGCCCCGACGCGCCGTGGGTGATCGTGCCGGCGAACGATAAGAGAGCCGCTCGCCTCAAGGTGCTCCAGACCGCGGTCGATGCGCTCGATGCGTGAGTCACTCCAGGGCCGCTCGTTGGGGCCCGACTGGAAGGTGAGCAGCCACACCGCTGAGGAGCTGGTGCTCGAACAGCGCCCCGGCGGCTGGCGAAAGGCCGGGGGCTCGCTGGTGGTCTCGGGGGGCTCGTTGACCTTGGGCCTCGCGCTGGCCTTCTCCACCCCGCCCGACGCCCGCCTCATCATCTGGCCGGTGAGCGCGCTGTTGTTGATCGTCGCCCTGCTCGGATTGCCAGCCTCGTTGCGCAACCTTCAACGCGCCCGCCTGGGCGTGCGGCTTCGCTTCACCCGCGCATGGGTCGAAGGGTGGCCGATCGCCTTCTCGCTGGGTCCCCGCCGCAGCCCCATCGCCGAGGTGGCGCGGGTCTCGGTGCAGCTCTTCGAACACCCGCCCCTGACCCTGGCGTTGTTGGAGGTGGTGCTGCGCGACGGCACCCGGCTCTCCGGGCCCGAGCTCGCGGTGCCCACGGGCGAACGACCCCCCCTGGCCTCGGTGTCCGAGGCGGTAGGTGAGCTCATCAGCGCAGATTCTGCGACGAAGTGACGCAGGTCACAGCGCGCGCTCATGCAACTTGCCGGGTCCTCTGAATCGCGCCAAGAGCGGCTCGTCTGCTCGCCGTCCACCTACTTTGGAGAACGCCATGAAGAAGCTCGTGCTCGTCCCTGGTCTGCTTGCTCTGACTGGCTCCGCTGATGCCCCCTTCGAGCTGAAGGGCGACGCCGCCAAGGGCGAGACGCACTACAAGACGCTCTGCATCGCGTGCCACGGCGAGAAGGGCGACGGCAACGGCCCCGCGGGCGCGGCGATGAACCCCAAGCCGGGCAACTTCACCGACCCCGCGAACTCCGAGCGCATCACCGACGAGTGGGTCTACAAGATGGTCAAGAACGGCGGCGCGGCCAACGGCAAGTCGGCCATGATGGTGGCGTGGTCGGGCGCGCTCAACGACCAGCAGGTCCGTGACGTGTCGGCCTACGTGCTGAAGTTCAAGCCCGCGAAGGCGGCTCCGGCCAAGGCGGCGCCTGCTCCCGCTGCGCCCGCGAAGAAGAAGTAAGGGTTGAGGTAAGCGCCCCGGGGCCCATCCCGCTCTCCCCGAGCGGAGTCGAGGGGCGTACCGGGTCTGAGCGGAGGTCCGCCCTCGACTGCGCTCGCAGGGTTGATCGAAATAAGGGTTCGCCCCCGTTCTGTCCGAGCGGAGTC
>JBKJSE010000107.1:0-9748 GCA_046595925.1 Archangium sp.
CGGTCTTTTCCAGCAGCCGGTCAGCCAACGTGGACTTGCCGTGATCGATGTGGGCGATGATCGAGAAGTTGCGGATGTGAGCGTTTTCAGACGGCATGAGCGAGCCGGGCCGTAGCATCCACCCCATGCGAAATCCATTCCTCCCGGGTGTTGGTTTGGGCACACTCCCCTGCGTTTTCACACTCTGGGGGCCCACATGATGCGCCGTACCGTCACCGCAGCAGCACTGCTCTTCGCCTCGTTCGCCTTCGCCCAAGACGCTGGAACTGCTGCGCCCGCCGCCCCGGCCGGCCCGGTCGAGCCGCCTCCCAGCGCGGAGCTGATCAAGAAGTTCCTCGACTACCAGGAGAACGGAAAAGACCGCGGCCCGGCGCTGCTCGACCTGATTCCGTGCGTGAAGGTCGATTCGACCAAGGGCAGCCCTACCCAATATCAGTGCATCGAGCCGGTGGGCGCTTCGGTGCCCAAGGGCACGACGGTGTTCGCTTGGCTGCAGTGGCTCTGCCCGAAAGACGGGAAGTACGAAGACGTCTCGATCCAGTTCCTGCACGAAGGCCAGGTGCGCAAGACGGTCGACAACCCGGTCGTGGGCTTCGGTCGCACCCGCGGGTGGCGCGGCGAGAACTTCAACAAGGTCGGCAAGTGGACGATCAAGATCATGCGCGGTGACAAGGAACTGGGCTCGTCGGTCGTCAACGTCGTCGCGCCTTAAGTGGCATTCCGCGCCGCTTGCCTGCGCCGCCACAACCCAATCGAAATGAGCATGAGCGCCGCGACGAAGGCGGCGAACGCCCAGAGCAAGCGTCGCGAAGGCCGTGGAGAGGAAACCGGCTCGACCCGCATCGAGTCGAAGCTGTCCGAAATGACGGGGGCCAGTGAGTCCCACCGGCCCGAAGGTGCGCTGCAGATCGCGACCACGTGGCGCGATTCACCGGGCCAGGCTGCCACCAGAACCCGCCGCAGCTGGCTGCCCTGCCGCACCGACCCCAGCACCTGCACCCGCCCATTCGTCACCTCGGCGCGCTCGAGCTGAAAGGGCTGACCGAGCTCATCTCGCAGGTGGCGCACCACCGCGGTCGAGAGCTCATCGCGCGAAGAAGGACCCAGCGAGAGCGTCGCCTCGACCACCGAGATGAGCAGCGACGCGGCGTCCTCCCCTTCCCCGTCGACCAACGCAGCGCTCAGGTACCGCGAAGCCGATGCCTTGACCGAGATCGTCCCCACCTGGGTGCCGTGAAACAGATCCATCCGCGCCATGCGGAAGGTCGCCGGGGGCTTCATCTGAAAGCCGTCCTGCCGCACGACGGGCCCCAGCTCGGCGCTCAGCAGCAAGAGAACGACCGCGCTCCACATCGTGCGAACAGCGTAACTGGTTTCCTTCGGTCTCTCTGCTGTGCTTAGCCTTCGCCTCGATGACGCCGGAAGAACGCACCAGGCTGGAGACGCAGGTCGAACGCCACGTGCGGCGCGGCGAGTTGTCCGAGGCGCGTTCGGTGCTCGAGAAGCTCTGCATGGCGTTTCCGGAAGACGCGCTGCTGGCCGACCGGCTGGTTCAGCTCGAGCAGGGGCTGGACCCCGCAGAGCGCCGCCGGGTCGCGATGGGCCGCGTCGAGCCGACCGGCAAGCACAAGACGCCGATGCACGAGGCCGAGTCGCTGGCCGCCGCGGGCCGGTACAAAGAGGCGATCTTCATCTATCGCGAGCTGCTCGAGGCGCGCCCCGACTGGGATCTGGTGAAAGAACGCCTGGCAGAGCTCTTTCAGCTCGCCCAGGTCGCTGCCCCCAATCGCAGCGGTGTGACTCATGAAGGCGCCCTCGAGCACCTGTTGGATCGCATCTCGACCCGCAAGCGGCCCTGAGCGGGTCCGGGAGCACCACGCCACCCACGCCAGAGCGCCCTGACAACGCAGTCAGGAAGCGCTGGCAGGATCAGGCAGCGCTGTCATACGCTCTGGTGTCCCACCGACACGTTTGCCGGAGCTTGAGATGCGACTTGGAGTGCTGACGGGCGGCGGCGACTGCCCAGGACTGAATGCAGTGTTGCGAGGGCTGGTGCGCCGCGGGGTGCTGGAGCTCGGGTACGAGTTCGTCGGCATTCAGAACGGCTTTGACGGCCTCATTCTTCCCGACCTCACGATGCCGCTGGGCATGGCGCAGGTCCGTGGAATTTTGCCGAGAGGCGGCACGATTCTCGGTACGTCGAACAAGGCCGACCCGTTCGCCTACGTGATGAAGGATGGCGGCAAGACGGTCACCAGGGACATGAGCGACGTGGTGCTCAAGCGCATCAAGGCGCTCAAGCTCGACGGGCTCGTCTGCATCGGTGGCGACGGTACGCTGACCATGGCGCACAAGCTCTCGGAGCGCGGCGTGAAGGTGGTCGCCTGCCCCAAGACCATCGACAACGATCTCTCGGGCACCGATCAGACGTTCGGCTTCGACACCGCGGTCAACGTGATCTCGGAAGCGATCGACCGGCTGCACACCACCGCCGAAGCGCACCAGCGCGTGATGGTGGTCGAGATCATGGGCCGCAACGCGGGCTTCCTCACGCTCGAGGGCGGCATCGCGGGCGGGGCCGACTTCATCCTCATTCCCGAGCTCGCTTACGACGTCGACAAGATCGTCGCCCAACTGCTGGAGATCTACGAGACGCGGAAGAAGTTCGCGATCGTGGCGATCTCCGAAGGCGCGTTTCCCAAGGGCGGCGCGCAGGCCGTGGCGCAGCAGGCCGACGAGATCCCCGGGCGGGGCGTGGTGCGGCTGGGTGGCTCGGGCAAGGTGCTCGCCGATCTGCTCGCCCCTCACATCGAGGCCGAAATTCGGGTCACCGTGCTCGGTCACCTGCAGCGAGGCGGCAGCCCCAGCCCGATGGATCGGGTGCTGGCCACCATGTACGGCGCGATGGTGCTGGACCTCGTGCGCGACGGAAAATGGGACCACATGGTCTGCCTGCGCGACGGAAAGCTGGGCTTCTCGCCGCTGGCCGAGTCGCGCAAGGAACGTCAGGTGGACCCGCACGGCGACAAGGTGCGGCTGGCCAGGGCCATCGGTATTTCGTTCGGAGTTTGAGTGTCACTCGTCGGCCGTCACATCGGGCGATACCGGATTCTGGAGCAGCTCGGCCAGGGCGGGATGAGTGTCGTCTACAAGGGCCTCGATACGACCCTCGACCGGGAAGTCGCGGTCAAGGTGCTGCACCCTCACCTCGCCGGCCGCGTGGAGTCTCGCAAGCGCCTCGAGCGTGAAGCGAAGGCCGTCGCGCGCCTGCATCACCCGAACATCCTCGAGGTGTTCGACTACTCGGGCGAATCGGCGGCCGACGCGTTCCTGGTCACCGAATACATCCGTGGCCAGACGCTGCGGCAGTTCATCACCGAAGAAGCGCTCTCGCCGCCGGAGATCGCGGCGATGGTGGTGCACGAGCTGGCCTCGGCCCTCGCGCACGCGCACGAGGCGGGCATTCTTCATCGTGATCTCAAGCCCGAGAACGTGATGGTGCGCGACGACGGCCTGCTCAAGCTGATGGACTTCGGCATCGCGAAGATCCTCGATCGCGACGAGAAGATGACGATGACCGGCGCGCTGGTGGGCAGCCCCGCGCACATGGCCCCCGAGATCATCGAAGGCGAAGAGGCCGGCGCCGAAGCCGACGTCTTCTCGCTGGGCACGATGTTGTACCTGTTCGCCACCGGCAAGCTGCCGTTCATCGCGCCGAACACCACCGCCACCCTCAAGCGGATCCTCGACTGCGTGTACGACGATCCGCGGCAGGTGGTGCCCACCGTGTCCGACGAGCTGGCGGAGATCATCGGCAACTGTCTGCAGCGCCAGCCGGCCAATCGGTTCTCCACGGCCGCCAAGCTGCGGGACGCGCTGGCGGACTATCTGGCGACCGTCGGCCTCACCCGCCCTCACGAAGAGCTGACGAAGTTCTTCCTCGAGCCGCGCGGCTACCGCAAGGAGCTCACGCCCCGCATCACCTCGGCGCTGCTCGCCCAGGCAGAGAAGTCGATCGCCGAGAAGAAGTCGGCCAAGGCGATGTCGGCGCTCAACCAGGTGCTGGCGCACGAGCCGTCGAACGCCCGCGCCAACGAGCTGCTGGGCCAGATGCGCGCGCGCAAGCAGCGTGAAGTTCGCGTCAAGCGCATGCGCCGGCTCGCGTTCCTGGGCGGCGCAGCGTTCATCGTGGCGATGAGCGCCGTGCAGGGGGTTCGCGTCGCCCTGCGCCCCCTGCCGTTCGTGCACCACTTCGCGCTCGCTCCGACCGACGTGACCCTGGCGAGCGTGGCCTGGCCGCGGCTGCCGGAACCGGTGAAGGTGCAGCCCGACCCCGAGCCTCCGGGGCTGATCGAGCCCATCAAGCCGCTGCCGATTCCCGTCAAGGCGGTGATCACCAGGCCCACGACCGAGCTGATCGAGGTGGCGTTGATCGTTCGGCCGTTCGGCTACCTGCAGGTCGACGACGGTCCGCGCAGCGTCGATGCGCTCGCCCGCCACGTCATCAAGCTGGCCCCCGGCCCTCACCGCTTCACCGTCACGTGCGACCTGTGTGAGACGCAGGGCCGCACCGTCACGGTCGAGAGCATCAAGCGGGGCGACGAGATCCCCCTCGTGGCGCCGCTCAAGCCTTCACTCGTCTCGTTCCAGGGCTGGCCCGACGACGCGAAGGTGCGCATCGGCGCGATCGAGAAGACCGTGAAGGAATCGCAGGCCTCGCCCTTCCGGCAATCGACCCCGGCTTCAGGCAACCCGGGCATGCGCCACAAGATCGAGTACACGGTCAGCGTGGGCGGCGAGATCGTGGACAAGGGCGTGGGTTTTGCTGATCCGGGCAAGCCGCTGGTGATTGAGCGGAAGGCGCCATGATCAGGCTGCTGCTGCTCGTGATCCTCGTGGCGTTGCCGGCCTTCGCGCAGGTGGTGCCTGAGCGCGAGGTCGAGATCATTCAGTCGCTCTACGACACCGGCAAGTACGCCGAGGCGGCGCGGCGCGCGAACGAGTCACTGGCGCTGGCGAACTTCGCCGACCCCCAGCGGGTGCGGCTGCACGAGATCGCCGCGTTGTCGGCGTTCAACCTCAACGATCAGAGGGGCGCGCAGAACGCCTTCTTGCAGTTGCTGCGCATCAACCCCGACTACATCCTCGACCCGTTCGCGGTGCCCCCCGCGGCCATCAAGGTGTTCGAGGGAGTGCGCAAGGAGAACGCAGACGCGCTCAACCTGGTGCGCCAGCAGATCGCCCTGCGCATCGATCAAGACAAGCGGGCCGCCGCCGAACGCGAGCGGCTGAGGCTCGAGCAGGAAGACCGCCGCCGCAAGACCGAGCTACTCACCAACGACATCACGGTGCGCACCGTCGAGAAGCGCTCGATGCTGGTGAACTTCATCCCCTTCGGTGCGGGGCAGTTTCAGCAGGACCGCCCGGGTTGGGGCGCCGCCTTCGCCGCTTCCGAGGCGTTGATGGCGGTCTTGAGCATCGTCTCGTTCTTCGCGATCGAAGCGTTGTTCGAAGAGATCCCCTTCACGTGGACCGATCGCCTCGGCCCCCCCTTCACCATCCGCGTGCGGCAGATTCCGGCCGACCGGCGCACCGAGGCCTCGGTGTGGACGGGCCTCAAGTACGGCACGGGCATCGCGTTCTACGCGCTGTGGGCCATCGGAGTCGGCGACGCCATCTGGCACCACCAGGACAGCGTCACCACCGAGACCAAGGAGCCGCGGGTCGCTCCCAGGCCGCCCACGGCTCAATTCAAGATCTACCCCACGCCCGGCGGTCTCGGCGCGGGGGTCACCATCGGTTTCTAGGAACTTCAGGAGCACTTCGATGCCCAGCCTCACCATCAAAACGCCCGACGGGAAGACCCGCTCGGTGACGCTCCTCAAGAGGATCACCAGCCTCGGCAGGGGCACGGACAACGACATCGTGCTCGAGGACACCCGCGTGCCCGAGACGGCCTTCGCGATCATGTTCGACGGCATTTCGTACAAGGTCGGCGGCGAGTCGAAGTTTCACGTCAACGGTAAGTCGACCGACGAGGCCGAGCTCAAGGCCAACGACGTGGTGCGGGTCGGCGACACCGAGCTGACCTTCTCTTCTGCCGAAGCGCCGATGGCCCAGCCGGCGCTCGCCACGCGCTTCACGCGCAACGACTCGAAAGATCCCGACGCCTCGACGCAGGAGCAGCCCGGTGTTCCCGGCCGTGAGCTCTCGGCGCTGCGAAGGCTCACCTCATTCTCTGAGCGGCTGCTCTCGAGCACCGACATCGACAGGCTGCTCGAGTCGCTCATGGACGAGTGCATCGAGGTGGCGCGCGCCGACAAGGGCTTCCTCATCTTGATGGAGAGCAACCAACTGCGCGTGAAGGTCGCCCGCAACGTGCAGCGAGAGACCATCGAAGACGCGCTCGAGCGGGTCTCCGATTCCATCGTGAACAAGGTGGTTGCGCAGCAAAAAGCCCTGATCATCGCCGACGCTCTCGATGACCCCGAGTTCAACAGCTCGGAATCGGTGGTGAACTTAAAGCTGCTGTCGGTGATGTGCGCACCGCTGATGATGAAGGGGGAATTGTTCGGGCTCATCTACCTGGGCAACGATCGCCTCGTGAATCGGTTCGATCAGAAGGCGCTCGACACCTTGACGATCTTCGCGGCCCAGGCCTCGCTGCTGGTGCAGAACGCCCTGCTGGTCAACACGCTCAAGCTCGAGAACACCACCCTCAAGACGCGCCTCGAAGAACAGACCTACGGCGACATCGTGGGCGCCTGCCAGGGCATGAAGGACGTCTACAAGCGCATCGACAAGATCGCGCCCACCGACATCTCGGTGCTGGTGATCGGCGAGACGGGCACCGGCAAGGAGCTCATCGCCAAAGAGCTGCACCGCCACAGCCCGCGCACCAAGGGCCCGTTCATCTCGATCAACTGCGGCGCGATTCCCGAGAACCTGCTCGAGAGTGAGCTGTTCGGTCACGTGAAGGGCGCGTTCACCGGCGCGGTCGCCACCAAGATGGGCAGGTTCCAGGCGGCCATCGGCGGCACGCTGTTCCTCGACGAGATCGGCGAGATGCCGTTGCAGCTGCAGGTCAAGCTGCTGCGCGCCCTGCAAGAGAAGGTCGTCTACAAGGTCGGCGACAACCGGCCCGAGCCCGTCGACATTCGCGTGGTCGCGGCCACCAACAAGAACCTCGAAGAAGAGACCCGCAAGGGCGCCTTTCGCGAAGACCTCTACTTCCGCATCAACGTGGTGACGCTCAAGCTGCCGCCGCTGCGCGATCGTGGCGACGACATCACCGTGCTCGCGAAGTTCTTCTTGAATCGCTACTCGAAGGAGTTCGACAGCAAGGCCCGCGGCTTCACCCCCGCCAGCATCGTGGCGATGAAGAAGTACAACTGGCCGGGCAACATTCGCGAGCTGGAGAACCGCATCAAGAAGGCCGTCGTGCTCTGCGAGAAGCCGCTGCTGGGGCCCGAAGATCTCGACCTGCGGCCGGAGAACCTGCCGCCCATCCTCGCGCTGGCCCAGGCGAAGGAAGAGTTCCAGAAGCGGTACATCAACGAAGTTTTGGAGCGGAACAACGGCAACCGCACCAAGACCGCCAAGGATCTGGGGGTCGATCCGCGCACCATCTTCAGGCATCTCGAGAAGTTGGAGGGTGAGCGCGCAGAGGGAACCATGCCATCTGAGACAGAGTACGAAGAGGCGTGACAATGACTAAGCGGCCGACATTACAGGGGGCGAAGGGCATGCCTGCCATGGCCGGGTTGTTGCTCATGGGGTTGACGTGCATGCCGATGGTCGGCTGCCTGTTTCCTCAGGACGAAGACGTGATCCCGACGCTCCCCCCCAAACGAAACGGCGCTCTCCGCATCGTCGCCCAGAGTTTGCCCGAGCCTCGCACCGGCTTCCGCAACACCACCCTGTGCCCCGATCTGAACCCGGTCTTTTCGCTGACGGTGGAGGACGAGGACGTGGGCGACCGCATCCACAGCCGGTGGTTCATCGGCAACACGACGAGCCAGCCGTTCACCCCGACCTCGGTGCCGGGTGGGACTTCAGTCAACCGCACCGTCAGCGCCCCGAGTGCCCTGGGGTTCAAGAGCGCGCTGGCCGACCTCGCGACCGGGACGGCGACCCTCACGGCGTATGTGGCCGACACCAACTTCGAAGAGGTGCTCAACGGCAAGCTCACCCTCGAGCCCCGCACCGGCCCGCAGGTGGAGCTCCCCGACGGGGGTATCGAAATCGACAAGGGCTCGTTCGACACGTTCACCTGGACCCTCGACGTGGTGCCCTGCAATTGAGGCTCTTTCCTGCCACGCTGCTTCTGCTGCTGAGTGCCTGCGCGACCTCCTTCAACGAGCCGGTGGCGAGCTGCACCTCGAACGAGCAGTGTGACTCGGGCCAGCTTTGCTTCGCAGAGGGTTGCGGTGACCCGGGCAAGAACATCGTCGTGGAGATCGAAGGCGGCGCGCTCAACGGGCAGCTGGCCCGCGACTTTTCCCTCGAAGCGGGCACCCTCGGCGCGGTCTACGATTTCCCTCTCAAGGGGCCGCTCTCGGTGAGCGGCGAGTTCCAACGGGAGCGATCCACCTCGAGCAACCCTCTCGACCGCACGTCGTACACCGAGTCGGTGGTGGTGCGTGCCGTCGGTCAGAGCATGCTCTTGCCTGGCATCTCGCGAGTCTATGAAGAGCGCTTCTCCAGCCCTGAGCGCGGCTCGTTCGAGATGAAGGTCGGCGCGGGCAGCTACACGCTCACCGCCATCCCCAGCGATCGAACGGTGCCCCCGGTCGTGAACAACGTGCAGGTGCCCAGCGAGTACCCGCTCCTCACCTTCGTGTTCCCCGCGGTTGACGGCGCTCCGGCCATCACCGGGCAGCTCATCAAGCGCGTCGACAACACACTGATCCCCCCCGAGCCCGTGTTGTTGACCGTGGTCGGTGGGGTCGATTTGCAGCTGTTCGACGTGCAGACCAGCCAGCCGCTCTCGCAGCGCTTTCCCATGAGCGGCACTGGTGAGTTCGCCATCACCGTCAGCCCCGAAGCGCGCAACCGCACGCACGTGATGCTGGTGGCTTCGCCCCGCGAGCCGGGCGTTCCCATTCCCACCAAGCGCTTCGTGGTCGAGGCCCAGGTCGCCACCGCCGTCTCGCTGGAATACGGCGACTCCGGTGAAGCGGCCGACGTGGAAGGCACCATTCTCGACAGCCAGGGCACCCCCGTGGTCGGCGCGCAGGTGGTGCTCGAGGGCACCGTGGTGGGCGACGGCATGTTCCGCTCGAAGATCGTAGAGACCAACGCGACCGGTGACTTCAAGGTCAGCTCGCTGGGCTCGCGTTCTGATGGCAGCTTCCAGCTGACCGTGGTGCCTCCCAAGGGCAGCCGCGCGGCCTACAGCCAGCGCCAGGTGACGGTGAAGGTGACCAAGACGGCCGGCAGCACGCAGAGCGTCGGCACGCTGGCGCCTTCGAGCTTCACCCTCGATGACCGCCTGATCGCCAAGGGCACGGTCACCCTCCCCGGTGGCCAGGATGCAGCGAAGGGCGTGTTCGTTCGCGCGACGCTTCAGGCTGAGGCGCGCACCACGCTGGAAGACCTGAAGGCCCTGCCCGTCGAGCCTGCCGAGAGCGTCACCGCGGACGACGGCAGCTTCGAGTTGCCGCTCGACCCGGGCATCTGGCGCTTCGAGTTCACCCCGGGTGAGAAGCTGCCCATCTCGAGCCGGCTGGTGACCATCAAAACGGTC
>JBKJSE010000144.1:0-21975 GCA_046595925.1 Archangium sp.
CGAGCAAGGAACCAGCTTCGCTGGCGATTTCGACCGAAGGAACACACCGGTCCTCCCGAGCGGAGTCGAGGGAGTACTTCTGCCTCGCGCGGCAGGTCACCCCTCGACTTCGCTCGATGCGAACGGTGGGTCTGTTCCTTCGGACGAAATCGCCGGCGAAGCCGGTCCCCTGCTCGGGATGAACGGTGTGGGCTCGCAATTTCAGCACGCCCACGACTGAGTCGAAGCCTTCAGAGATCGACTTGCATGCCCAGCTCGACCACGCGGCCGGGCGGCAGGCCGAAGTAGCTCGTCGCTGACAGCGCGTTGCGCGAGACGAACGCGAAGAGCAGCTTGCGCCACAACATCATGGGCGACTTGCCCGAAGTCAGCAGCGTCTCGCGCCCCAGGAAGTAGCTGGTGGTCGACGGCTCACACACGAGCTCGTGCTCACGCGCGCGCAGCAGAATCTGCGGCACGTTGGGCGTCTCCATGAAGCCGCTGTTCCACACCACGCGCCAAAAGCCGTTGCCCTGCTCGATGACCTCGATCTGCTCTTCCTTCGGCACGGTCGGGACGTCGCGCGGAACGATCGACAGCAGCACCACCTGCCGGTGCAGCACCTGGTTGTGCTTGAGGTGATGCAGCAAGACCGGCGGCGTTCCATCGGAGTTGCCCGACATGAAGACGGCGGTCCCACGCACGCGATGTGGCTTGGTGCCCTCGAGATCTTCGAGCAGCGCAGAGAGCGGCATCAGCGAGACGTTGAAGCGGCTGGCGAGCTCGGCGCGACCGCGTTTCCACGTGGTCATCAACGCGAACATCGAGATGCCGATCACCGTGGGCACCCAGCCGCCGTCGAAGAACTTGAGCGTGTTCGCGAGGAAGAACGGAATGTCGACTGAGAGGAACAGCACCAGCAACGGCAGCGCCTTCCAGATCGGCCACTTCCAGTTGCGGGTCGCGACGAAGAAGAAGACGACCGAGGTGATGCTCATCGCCCCGGTGACCGCAATGCCGTACGCGGCCGTGAGGTTGGTCGACTTCTGGAAGATCACCACCAGCGCGAGGCACGCGGCCATCAGCGCGTAGTTCACCTCGGGCACGTAGATCTGCCCTGCGTTCTCGGCGCTCGTGTGCACGATCGTGACGCGCGGCATGAAGCCGAGCTGTACCGCCTGGCGGGTGAGCGAGAACGCTCCTGAGATGAGCGCCTGCGAGGCGATCACCGTGGCCGCGGTGGCGAGCGCCACCATCGGGTACAGCATCACGCGGGGCACGATCTCGTAGAACGGGTTCTCCACCCAGCCGTGCGTGAGCAGGAACGCGCCCTGGCCGAAGTAGTTGAGCAGCAGCGACGGGAAGACCATGGCGAACCACGAGGCGCGAATGGGCTTGGCCCCGAAGTGGCCCATGTCGGCGTAGAGCGCCTCACCGCCCGTGATGCACAGGGTGACGCTGCCGAGCACCACGAAGGCGTGCCAGGGGTTGCTCTGGAAGAGCCGGAACGCCCAGTACGGGTTCGCCGCCTCGAGCACCTCGGGGTACGAGGCGATGCTGCGAATACCGAGGCCGGCGATCACCAGGAACCACACGAACATCACGGGGCCGAACACGCGCCCGATGCCGCCGGTGCCGCGCTTCTGCGCGATGAACAGTCCGGTGAGGATGACGAGCGTGATGGGCACGATGAAGGTGTCCATCGCGTGCGTGGCCACGCCGAGGCCTTCGACGGCGGACAGCACGGAGACGCCCGGCGTGATGATGCCCTCGCCGTAGAGCAACGAGGCGCCGAAGAGACCGACCATCACGGCCATGGCGGTGCTCTTCCGCTGACGATCAGGCAGCAGCGCGAGCAGCGCGAACATGCCGCCTTCACCCTTGTTGTCGGCGCGGGTGATGAACGACAGGTACTTCACCGTCACGACGAGCGTGAGCGCCCAGAAGACCAACGACAGAATGCCCAGCACGGAGTCGTGACTGACTTCCATCGCGTGAGGGGAGACCTTGCCGTTGATCTTCGCGAAACATTCCTTGAGCGCGTAGAGGGGGCTGGTTCCGATGTCGCCATAGACGATGCCCAGCGCGCCGATGGCCAGGGGCAACATTTTGCCGTGGCCGTGCGGCTCGACAGGAAGGGGGTTGGGCGCTGGTGGTCCCTGAAGAGAGGCCGACGCACTCGCGTTACTCATCCGGCGCTCATAGCGCAACCCACTCCCGCGCCAACGACTCCCGCGATTCGGGTTGTGTTCCGCACCTTTGCGAAGGTGGTGGGGCCGTTGGCGGGTGACCAACGGAAATAGGCATCGCCATGGGGCGGAACGGGAGGGCCGTGGTAGATCGGCACCCGCTACGGCGCACCTCGCGCCGCGGGGGTGCCATGACTGAAACGGAGCTCGATCCGCTCATTGGACAGGTCCTGAGCGGACGCTTCGAGATCATCGCGCCCCTGGGCGTCGGTGGCATGGGCCGCGTGTACAAGGCGGTGCAGCGACCGCTCGGCCGCGAGGTGGCCCTCAAGGTGCTCAACCCCCGCTACGACGGCACGCGGGATCCCGGGTTCGAGCGCCGCTTCTTCCTCGAGGCGTCGATGACCTCGAAGTTGAAGCACCCGAACACCATCACGGTGCACGACTACGGGCGCACCGACGACGGCATCTACTTCATCGCCATGGAGTACATCGAAGGCGAGACGCTCCAGAAGGTGCTCGCCGAGAACGGGCGGCTTCCCTGGCTGCGCGCGCTCTACGTGGCCGGCCAGGTCGCGCGGTCACTTCGTGAGGCCCACAAGATGGGCCTGGTGCACCGCGACCTGAAGCCCGCCAACGTGATGCTCACCACCGAAGGCACCGGGGGTGACACCGTGAAGGTGCTCGACTTCGGCCTGGTGAAGTCGTTCACGCCTGAGAAACCCAAAGAAGACGACGAGGTCGATCGCACCGGGCTCACCCAGGCTGGCGTGCTGCTGGGCTCACCCCTGTACATGGCGCCTGAGCAGGCGCGTGGTGAGGCCGACCCGCGCACCGACATCTATTCGCTGGGCATCTTGATGTTCCAGACGATGGCGGGCCGGCCTCCCTTCGTGAGCAAAGAGTCGATCGACGTCATCGTGAAGCACATTCGCGAGAAGCCGCCCGAGCTCAACTCGATGGTGCCCGAGGTGCCGTTCGAGGTGAACGCGCTGGTGATGAAGTGTCTCGAGAAGGAACCTTCGGCGCGTTTCCAGTCGATGGACGAGCTGCTCGATGCGATGCGCATCGCCACGTCGGGTCAGGGTTTGTCCGGCGCCTTCGCTGATCCGCGTACCGCGTCGGGGCTCATTCCGCGCACGTCCACGCCGCACCTGGCGGTGGTGAACGCGCCCGCCACGCCTTCGTTCACGGACGCTGAGTCGGTGCGCAGTCATGAAATCGAGATGGGCGACAGCGCTCCTCACGATGCACCGAAGAGCAAGGTGCCGTTCATCATCGGGGTGAGCAGCGTGGTGTTGCTGGGTGCGCTCATCGGCGGGGTGATCGCGTGGAAGGCGATGACCCCGGAAGTGGTGTTGGAGCTGCCTGCGCCGCGGCCCATCGCGACGGTGATCGAGCCGCCTCAGCCGGCGACCGTCGAGGTTCGTTTCGAGATCGAATCAGAGCCGAGCGGCGCGATGGTCACTCGTGATGGCGTGCAGCTCGGGGTGACGCCGCTGAAGATCGTGGTGCCGAGGACGGGCGCCCTGCCTGTGCAGGTCGAGCTCGCGTTCTCGCTCGAGGGGTATGAGCCGCGATCTGCGACCGCGCAGGGTCTCGAGGGGGTGGTGGCGGTGGTTCAGCCGCTGGAGAAGATTGAAGTCGTTCGTCCTGTGACTCGGCCTTCAAAGAAGCTTCCGAAGAAGAACGATCCGGCTGGGTATAAAGACGATCCGTACTGACGTTCGGCCCTCACCCCGACCCTCTCCCTTCGGGAGAGGCAGAGAGAGCTTTCCATGTCGAGTCGTAACTCGCGGGTCCGCGCGCTGTTCGTCGCGGCGATGCTCCTCCCGGCCCTCGCGTGGGCCGACGCTCGCGTCGAAGCCAGACGCCACTTCAAGACCGGCATGGCGCTCATCGCCGACGGCAAGTTGGACGACGGCATCAGCGAGCTGCTCGAGGCGTACGGCATTCGCCCGCACCCCAACGTGCTCTTCAACATCGCCCGCGCCTACGAGGCTGGTGGCCGCCCCGCCGACGCGCTCGTCTTCTACAATCGCTACCTCGACGCCAACCCTCCCGACGCCGACAAGGTGCGTGAGGTCGCGCTGCGACTCGAGGCGCAGAATCCGAAGAAGGTGGTGCCGGTCGTCGCGGTCGATGAGCCCAGAGAAGCGAAGCGCGCTCCCGCTGTTGACGAGGCCACGGTGAAGCGGCTCGACGCGCTGGCTGAACGCCTCGAGCGCGCGGTCGAGAAAGCAGAGTCACGCGCTGAGGTGGCGACACCCGCTGAAACCAAGGCCGCCGTCGCGGCAGACGACTTCGGAGTTCCCTACGAAGAGACCGTGGTGGCCGCCAGCCGCCGCGCGCAGGCCACGCTCGATGCGCCCAACGCCATCACGGTGATCACCGGCGACGAGATCCGCGCGTCGGGTCTGCTCTCGCTGGCCGACATCCTTCGCCGCGTACCCGGAGCCGAAGTGATGACCATGGGTCTGAGTTCCGCGAACGTCAGCTTTCGGGGCTTCAACCAGCGCGTCGCCAACAAGGTGCTGCTGCTGATCGATGGCCGGCCCGAGTACCAGGACTTCCTCGGCGTCACGTTGTGGGGCGTGTTGCCCGTCGGTCTCGAAGAGATCGAACGCGTCGAAGTGATTCGCGGCCCCGGCAGCGCGCTGTACGGCGCCAACGCGATGCTCGGGGTGGTGAACGTCATCACCCGCGCTCCGGGCTCGGGTGCGAACGCCGAGTTCAACGCGATGGCCGGCAACGCCAACCTCGCGGGTGGAAGTTTCGTGGCCTCGGGCGGCGACAAGGTGCGTTTCCGCGCGTCGGTCGGCTACCAGCAGGGAGACAAGTACACCCGCGACTACGCGAACGACCGGCCCGATGTCGCTTCGACCGTCGACGATCCCAACCTGGGCCTGCGTACGGCGCGCGCCAACCTCACCGCCTTCTACGCCTTCGACAAGGACTACTCGATCGCGCTCTCGGCCGGCGTGAACCGGCTCTTCACCGAGCTCTACGCGCTGGGCCTGCTGCGCAACTACGCACTCGATGGGCTGGGCGGGTACGCGAAGTTCGACTTCACGGGTGGCCCGGTGAAGTTCCGGTTTTTCTGGAACCACTCCAACTTCGAGGCGAAGCCCCAGTACGAGCCCATCGGCCAGCGCTCGCTGGCCACCTCGGTCGACACCAACGTCTTCGACGGCGAGGCGCTCTTTCAAAAAGAGTTCCAGCTCGGCGGCACGCACGTGGTGGCCGTCGGTCTCTCGGCCCGGCTCAAGCGGGTGTCGTGGGGCTACATCGGCCCACTCACGCAAGAAGTTCACGCCGCCGCCTTCGTGCAAGACGAGTGGCGCATCATCAAGCCGGTCACCCTGAGCGTCAGCTACCGCATCGATCGCCACCCGCTGCTCGACAAGGGCAAACCGGGCTACGCGCAGTCACCGCGCGTGTCGTTGGTGGTGCGGCCGTTCGAGAGCCACGCGTTTCGCGCGAGCTTCGCCACCGCGTTCCGGCAGCCCACGTTCCTCGAGAGCTACCTCGACATTCGCACCCCGGTGCCGGGCGTGACGGGCGCCACCGTGCTGACCGAGGGAAATCGGGCGCTGCGACCCGAGCGGTTGCTCTCGTTCGAGGTGGGCTACCGCGGCGAGCTTCCGCAGCTGGGCATCACGGTCGATCTCGCGGGCTACTGGAACATCGTCAACGATCTCATCGTGCTGTCGGCGGTCAACCCGGTGGATCCGGCCACGGCCTTCGATTCGGCGTCGCAGAGTTTCCTGCTGGGCCGCTCGCTCTTCTCGAACGACTCGCAGGAATACACCGCGCGCGGTGCTGAGCTGGGCGTGACGTGGAACGCGACGAAGGGCCTCGACGTGCGCGCGTCGGCGGCTTTCCAATCGGTGGTGGCCAACGGAGCGGTCACGGTCTGCGGCCCGTGCACGCAGGCGCCCGCGGTCAAGGTGAACGCCGGCTTCATCTATCGTACGCCGGTCAACCTGGACCTCTCGGCCGACCTGAGCTTCGTCACGGCGACGACCTGGGTGGAGCGAGAACCTTCACCGCTCGACCCCACGCAGATCACCAACCCTCAGAACCCGCTCGCCGCGTACACGGTGATCAACGCGCGCGTGGGCTACCGGCTGTTCAAGGACAAGGTGACCGTCGCCGTGGTGGGCTCGCAGCTGGGCCCCAGTCACCAGGAACATCCGTTCGGCAACAACGTCAACCGGCGCGTCTTCGCCCAGCTCACGGTGCAGCCATGATGAGACTGATGCTGATCGCGGCCCTGGCGTTTTCGGCCTGCGAGGCCCCGCCCGTATTCGCCGGAGAACGAGGCGACGAACGGCAGAAGGGCCCTGCGCTGGGGCGCATCGAAGGCCAGGTCATCGTCAACACCGCCACGCGCGGGCGCGTCGTGCTGTTTCTCTACGACGCGGCGAGACCGCCCCCACCCATCGGTACGGGTCGGCCGCTCACCTTCACCGTCGTCTCGCGTGAATCGGTCTTCGGTTCGGCTGCTGACGGAGACACCGGGCCCTTCACCGCGCCTTTCGCCTTCAGCCTGCGCGGCCCCGGTCGCTATCTCATTCGCGGCTTCGTCGACTCGAACGACGACTTCATTCCCTGGTACGGCGTGACCGCTGACACCACGCAAGGTGACGTCGGCGGCGCGGCCATCGATCCCGTCACCCGCGCTTCACGCGTGGTGGAGATCGGCGTCGACGAAGCAGGTCAGCCGATTCCCGCGCTCGACGTGCCCGTCAGCTTCTCCGATGCGGCCAAGCTGCCGGTCGATCGCCCCCTCTTCTCGGTGGTGGGGGGCATGGAGTCGATCATGCTCAACGGGAGCCCGAAGGTGATCGAGCTGCAGGCCACGCCCATCAACGAGGGCGTGATGAATCAGCCCACGCCCGCGTTCCTCGTGCGCTTCGTCGACGACAACGCTGACGGCGTGCCCGATGACGCGAACGGCGACGGCATTCCCGAGGTCTGGCCCCGGGTGGTGGTGCGAAAGATTCTGGCGGGGCCCAACCCGTTGCTCGACGAGAACGACGTCGACAAGAACGGCGTCGTCGATGAAAAGGGCGAGAGCTACGAACACGCCAACGCGCCCGACGACGGGCTGCCCGACGTGGTGGTGCTCGCGGCAGGCTTCGACGTGACCGAGTACGCGCCTTTGCTCTTCGACGCGATGGGCCGGGCCAAGACCACGCCGACGGCGGTGCCGAGGCTCAAGCTGGTGCTCCAGCCGCGCGCGTTCGACGCTTCCAACCCCACCGCGCCGCAGCCGATTCGCGCGGTCCCCATCGGCCGCTATGCCATCACCGTCATTCAGCAGACCGGGCAGACCTGGCGCGTGCCCAATGAGCTGGGTCTGGGGGTGCCGGGGCTTCCCCTGGTCTCATCTCAGTCGTTCACGATCCAGGCGCAGTAGATGACGGAGTGTCCTGCCCACGCCGGCGTCGAGGCCGTCGGTACCTGCGCGCGGTGCGGACGCTTCTACTGCGCTGCCGAGAAGCTCGAGCTCGAGGGAAAGACGTACTGCGCTGAGTGCGGCACGAGGGAAGACCTCGACTGGCTGGGCAAGCACTACCGGCGACTCGAGGGCACACGCTCCGGGCTCGCGTGGTTTCTGCTGGCCCTGGGAATGACGGTCGCGGCGGGCTCGCTCGCGGGGCTGATCGGCTCTGAAAACTGGAAGGAGCGAGGCTTCTTCGCCGGGCTGCTGGTGATGGGCCTGGCAGCGATGACCGTGATGAGCGGCAAGACGTGGAGCCGCCTCGTGCTGCTGGGCAGCGCGCCGGTGGCGGCCGTGTTCTTCGTCGCGGGTACCGCAGAGCCCTGGTCGGCAGCGCTCGTCTTGCCGACGTTGATGGTCAGCGCGGCCACGTGGACCGACGTGCGTACGAAGCTGTTCTTCCGCATTCCGGTCGACCGCGACGCGCTGCGGAAACACTTCGATCGAGAAGGCAGCAACCCGCTCGCCGTCTCTGCTTCACGACTGGCGTTGCTGAGCCTCTTCATTCCGGGCCTCGGTGTGCTGAGCCTGATCATGGGTGTCATGGCGCTCACCCGAATCGACGCGAAGGCGGTTCCTCCCGTGGGCAATGTCTCCGCGGCGCTGGGTGCGATCGGCTTCTCGGTCTTCAGCTCGTTGATCTGGTTCGGGTCGATGTTCGCCTGAGCCCGATTTGACAGGTCAGACGACACGCATTTAGAGTCCATAAGACTCTATGAACGACATTCGAATCCTACCGGACCCTGTGAAGGAGCTGCTCACCCGCAACCCTCTGGTGGTGACGGTGGAAGACGTGCTCTCGCCCCGGGAGTGCCAGCAGCTGATCGCCCGCATCGAAGCGGCGGGCCCGACCGACGCGCCCATCACCACGTCGGCCGGTTTCGTGATGCGACCCGACATCCGCAACAACACGCGAGTGATGTTCGACGACGTCGCGTTGGCCGCCACGCTGTTCGAGCGGGTGCGGGCGCACGTACCCGAGCGGTTGGAGGGCGACTGGCAGGTCTGCGGCGCCAACGAGCGGCTGCGTTGCTACCGCTACGAGCCCGGGCAGTACTTCGCGCCCCACTTCGACGGTGCCTTCACCCGCACGGCCAACGAACGCAGCCTGCTCACCTTCATGGTCTACCTGAACGAGTGCGAGGCCGGCGGCCACACGGGCCTTCTCGATCTCGAGCTGTCCGTCGCTCCGAAGGCAGGCCGCGCGCTGCTGTTCAACCACCACCTGCTCCACGAAGGCGCCCGGGTGGTTCGCGGGGTCAAGTACGCCGTGCGGTCCGACCTGATGTACCGGCGTGACGGGGCTGCGAGGGGCTGATAGCTCGGCGGCCGATGTTGACCGCCATTCTTTCCCGCGCAGATGTCTCGAGGCACCTGCAAGCGCTCCATCTGCTCAAGGAGCTCAAGGACTCGCTCACCACGCGGCGCAAGTCGGCCTCGGTGCGCACGCTCCGCTTCGAGCCGGCGGCTGCTGATTCCACGCTCGTTCGGCAGGCTGCGCTGGAAGGGGTGCCCGCGTGGATGGTGACGGTGCGTTCAGAGACGGCGAAGGGCACCCGGGCCGTGTTGCAGCTGCACGACGCGAGCAGTGGTCAGTTGCTGGCGATGATGGATGCGGGCCACCTGATGATGCTGCGCGCCTCGTTGATGAGCGCGCTGGCGGCCGACGTGCTGGCGCGGCCCGACGCGAAGAACGTGGCGGTGCTCGGAGCAGGCGCCGCGGCGAGCAGCGCGCTCAAGGCGCTTCGGCTGGTGCGGAGCATCGAGCAGGTCTGGCTTCACGAGCCCAACGTCGTCGACAACTTCGAGCTCGCGCGCCGCCTGCAGACCACGCTCTCGATGGCCATCTACGACGTCGACACCGCGGCCGAAGCCGTGGCCGACGCGGACGTGGTGGTGCTCACCCAGCCCATTTCGCTCGAGGGCGTCACGCTCAAGCCGGGCGCGCACGTGACGCTGCTGTCGGCGGAGAACCTCGCCAGCGCGCCCCTTCCGCGCGAGGCCTTCTCAGCGGCGCGGCGCTTCTGTGATGCCAGTGAGCCGGTGCTCGAATGGGGAAAGCCGTTTCACGCCGAGCTGGGCGAAGTGCTCGCCGGTGAGAAGCCCGGGCGGCAGCACGCAGACGAGCTCACCTTCTTCGCCAGCATCGGGCCCGCTTCGCTCGACCTGCTGGCGGCCTGGCATGTGTTCGAAGGCGCCCGTCATGATGAAGGGCTCACCCGCATCGATCTGGAGGCGTGACATGGCTCGCATTCTCACCTCGCTCTTCGTGGTCCTCTTTCTTTCCGCGTGTCCCAGGAACGTCGACGCGAAGCCCGCGGTCGAACGCCGGGGCGTGCGGCTGCTCGCGCTGACCGCCGAGCGCGAGACGATGCGGATCAAAGAGGTCGCCAGCCAGCTCGAGGCCGACACCGATCAAGAGCGCACGCCGCACATCGTGGCGGTCGGTGAATCGCCGCTGCTCCCCGCGGAAGGGGCCGACGTGTGGCTGGCGGGCGACGAGCAGGGCACGCTGGGCTTCTCGGTCGACAACTGCATGCTGCTCGAGGTGCTGTCCGATGACGGCAAGCGCGTGGGCCGCGCGGCCGTGGGGTACCTGAACGGGTTGTCAGAGGGGAAAGAGCAGATCGATCTGCTCGGCCGCCGCGCGTTTCAGTTCGAGGCCAACGAGGTGAACCTGGCCTCGTTGATTCCCGAGCGCGGCCGCTTTCGTATTCGCGCCACCGTGTTGGACATCGGCGGCGTGGGCTACGTGAGCGACGTGTTCCTGATCATCGCGCCGCGGGTGACGCCCGCGACCGACGATCTGCGAGCGCCGTGACTTAGAAGCTGCCCATCGGCCGGAAGCCGGCCCCGCAGGTCAGGCCGATGCAGCCATCGCAGCCATCGGGACCGCAGATGTCCTTCTCGTTGAGCGGCCGATCGCTGACGCCCTTGTTGACGCCGTAGCCGATGGCCACGCCTGCGCCGATCGCGACGGCCGCGACACCGGCCCAGAAGTACCACTTGCTGGTGATGGGCTCGGCAGGGGCGACGGAAACGCCGGTGACGGGCGTACCGCTGCTCGCCAGCGGCGTGAGCCTGGAGTCGACCGGTCGATCAGACGCCGCCGAAGCGACCGCGTTGAACTTCACCGAGATCGGGTACTCCTTGCCGACCACGAAGTTGATCTTCTGGGTCTCCTCGCGGAAGCCTTCCTTGATGACCGCGATCTCCGCGGGGCCGGGGGGCACCTCGACGTCGTTGAGCGGCGCGATGCCGATCGAACGGCCGTTGAGCAGCACCTGCGCACCGGGCACGTCGCTGCTGACAGAGAGCACGGCAGCGACTGCGGTGAGCTTGGCTTCGACGTCGACGGTCTTGCCACCGGGGATCTGCACCTTCTTCACGAAGGCCGCGTAGCCGGGGCGCTTCACGGTGACCGTGTGTTCGCCGGAAGGAATGTTCTGCGGCGGGAGCGGCAACGCGCCGACCTCCTTGCCGTCGATGGACAGCATCGAGCCGGCCAGCGCAGAGGCCACCTTCACGTTCAGATCGCCCTTGGCGGCGATGGGCGCGATGGGCGCGAGATCGTCGTCGATGACCTGCGTGGGCTTCGCCTTGGGAACCGGCCTGGGCTTCGGCTTTGGCTTGGCCTTCGGCTTGGGCTTCCCGATGGGCGCGAGCGGCGCGAGATCGTCATCGTCCTGAGCAAAGGCTGCGGTCGACATGGCGACAGCCACCAGCAGCACCACGGAGGAGCGGAGCGTCATGGCCATGAAGGTAACACGCCTCTTCAATCGACGAGGTTCCCAAGTGGCGGCCTCTGGCGCGGCGTGTAGGGTGGGTGTCGATGCTCCGGCCGCAATTCCTGCTGCTCCTTTCGTTGACCGCGTGTGTTCGAACCACGCCGCAACCTTCTCCTGAGCTGCCTCCGCCGGCGCCCCGGGTCGTGGTTCCGGAAGGCTGCCTCGCGGTTTTCGCAGGGTCGTGGGTTCACGCGACGGATCCGGGCTATCGCTACGAGGGCGAAGACGATGGCGGCCTGCTCACGCTGATCGTCACGCACGTGGCCACGGCCGACGCTGGATTTTCGCCGCGCCGTTTTCGCGCAGTCGATGCGGGGATCGACGCAGGCGTTTCCGATGCCGGCCTGCCGACCGCTTTCGGAGCGCGCGTCGAGTTGAGGCGCACCGAGCGTGGCTTTGTGGGAGAGACCATCGCCCCGCTCACCCACCCCACCGGCCGCACCTGCGAAGGCCACTTCCCAACCACGGTGCTGAACTGTCTGGACGGCGGCCTGCTGCTGGAAACCCAGAGCGCCACGGCGCTGGGAGATGCCTGCCAGGCCCCCGCTCGGCCGTTGGGGCTGCTCACCCAGAAGCACCAGCTCTGGCGCCCCGACGCAGGCTGACTCAGGGCGTCATTTCCATTTCCTCGGGGAGGTCACCCTGACGCCTTTGTCCGGTGTAGGGTGACGCGCATGTCTCGATCGTCCTGGAAGGGCTTGTTGGCCTTTGCGGTGCTCTCCGTGGTCTCAGCTGGCTGTGATGGTTGCAAGAACACGCCGCTGGTTCCGAAGGATCAGTGCAAGGGCGTCCCCGGCGTGCAGGACTTGCAGTTCAACGCGTGCGCCTCGAACACCGAGTGCGGCGAGCACTTCGCGTGCAAGCCCACCAAGGACAACGAAGCGTTGATGTGCTGCGTGTTCAACGATCGCGCGTGCACCACCGAGGCTGACTGCTGCCCCGGCCAGACGTGCCCGGCCGATCGCAAGAAGTGCTTCGACAAGTTCATCGGCTGCCAGCAGGACTCCGAGTGTGGCGATCGCGGCGACCGCGTGTGCGAGGTCTACACCGACACGTACGGCACCTCGTCGCGCTGCCGCTTCCGTCCGTGTGGTGCGCTGGGCGAGTGCGCCGAAGGCCAGTCGTGTTTCCAGGGCGAGTGCATGGCTGACCTGCCGTGCCTGGGCACCTGCGCTCCGGGCAAGGGCTGCGTGGCCACCATCGATCGCTGCCAGGACTACTCGATGCCGACGGATCGCCCGATGGCCGCCTGCCCCATGACTTGCGCCGCGGGCTTCATCGCCACCTTCAAGGAACCGCGAAACATCTGGGACAGCTGCATCCTCCCCAACGTCGCGTGTGTCTGCGCCGAGCTGCCCGGCCTGCGCTCGAACGACCTCGGCCGCTTCTCTTCCATCTCGGCTGATCCGGCGAACGCGGTCTTCGTCTCTGCCTACGACGGCCAGTACGGCGACCTGGTGGTGGTGAAGTACGGCCTCGACGGTAAGAAGCTGTCGACCGAGTACGTCGACGGCGTGCCCGCGGCGGCGGTGAAGTACGGCCCCTCAGGCGCGCGCGGCGGCATCGTCGAGCCAGGCCCCGACGTGGGCCGGTACACCGACGTGGCCGTCAGCCAGGGCCGCGTCTACGTGAGCTACTACGACGTCAGCCAGGGCAACTTGAAGGTCGCCCTGCGCAACACCAGCGGCGTGTGGTCGAAGCACCAGGTCGACGGAGCGCAGGCCGACCTCGGCCTCTACACTTCGATCGCCATCGACAGCGACGGCATGCCCGGCGTCTCGTACTTCCAGCGCGGCGGCGACTCGACGTTCAACGTGATGGACTGCCCCACCCCGCGGCCGACCGGCGCGACGAAGTACATCACCGCGCTCAAGTTCGCCCGCGCGACCACGGCCACGCCTTCGAGCGAGGGTGATTGGTCGATCAAGACCATCGCCTGCGCGAGCCGACCGCCTCCCATCTGCGATGCGTGTAACGGCATCTGCGCCGACCCCGGCACCGGCCCCGCTTGCCTCACCGCGGCCAGCGGCTGCACGGCGTGCAACGCGAGCACCGAGTCATGCGTCACGGTCAACGGCGCGAGCGTCTGCGCTGCGAACTTCACCCCGCCCGACCTGCAGCAGGTGTTGCCGGGCGTCGGCTTGTTCAGCTCGCTCGCCTTCAAGGGCAAAGAAGCGGTCATCGCGTACATGCGCCGCACGGTGCCCACGATGGGCTCTGCCGATGGCGACCTCTACGCGGTCAGCGTGAGCGGCACCGGCACGGTGGGCACTCCGGTGTTGATCGATGGCAGCGGCGACACCGGCTACTTCCCCGACGTGAAGGTCGAGACGCAGACGATGAGCGTCGGCATCGGGTACCACGACTTCTCCAGCAAGGCGTTCAAGTTCTACTTCGCGCCGCAGCTGCAGGCCGGCGTGACGCCCGAGGTGATCGACCGCGGCGTCGACGCCACCATGGCGGGCAACCAGGGTTGGGTGGGCACCGACAGCGCCATCGTCTTCGGGCCCTCCGGCGTGGTCTGGGCGCTCTACCAGGACGCGACGCGCGGCGATCTCAAGCTGGCCAAGCGCACCTCGAGCTGGTCCGTGCAGACGAGCCCCCGCACCGATGGCGCGGTGGGCTTCTTCGCCGACGCGCTCTTCACCGACGGAAAGCTGTACGCCAGCCACGCGCGCATTCACGCGAAGCTGGTGCAGAGCGAGCCGCAGGTCGACAACACGCTGCTGCTCGAAGCGCTGCCGGGCAACTGAGCGCTGCCCACGGTCCTTTGGGGGGAGTGCAGTGGCGGCGTTGATTGAGACCGGGTTGAAGGTGGGTTCGCCGGCAGAGCTGGCCGAGCACTTCTATCCGAACGGCCGTTTGGGCGGCTTGTCCATCGAGGGGAAGTCGCCCGGTGCGCTGGGGCAATTGGTGCTGCTCAAGGTCGAGGTGGTGCGGCCCGCGCGGCAGTTCGTGCTGCGTGGCCAACTGGCCTGGGTGCGGCACAAGTCGGGCGGGCCCCATCAGCCCACGGGCTTCGGCATCGATTTTCTTCCTGAAGACGACGCGACCCGCGTGCGGTTGCTGGCCTTCGCCCGGGCAGAGGTGGCTTCAGATGCCACGCGCGTGGAGCAACGGCAGCAGGTCGAGCTGAAGGTGCGCATGATGCACGAGGGCCAGCAGCGCAAAGAGCTGGTGGCGGATCTGTCGTCGGGCGGCGCGTTCGTTCGCAGCTGGAACCCGTTGCCGGTGGGCTCGAAGGTCGAGCTGTCGTTGCGGTTGCCGCTCACGTTCAGCGCGCTCGAGCTCAAGGGTCACGTCGCGTGGATTCGGATGGCAGGCGAACACCCCGGCATGGGGATCGAGTTCGTGCACGCGGATGACTCGAAGGCCAAGCTCGAAAAAATCTTGATCAAGCTTGCTCGGTAAGGCCCTCACCCTCTCGGAGGGAGAGGGAGACTCAGGTTTCGTCTTGCTGGATCCTGGCTCGTCGATCGCGATGGTAGTGGGGCGCGCACAAGCCCCTCGCGAGCACGGGCCGCTCACAGCCTTCGACCGCACAGCGAACGGCGCGATCGCTGCCGACCCGCTCGGGCTCGAAGCCGAACATCGCGTGGCCCACGGCGATCCACCGCTCGACCTGCTGCCTCGACAGATGCGCGCGCCTCGCGAAATCGACCAACCGCGCGTGCGACGGCTCTTGCACCTCGAGTGACGAGGCCCCTTCGCGGAACAAATCGGCGACCGGCACCTCGAGCGCACGCGCGATGGTGAGCAGCGTGTCGTAGCTGGGACTGCGTTCTCCGCGCTCGAGCAGCGAGGTGAAGCTGACCGAGATGCCGCAGCGCCGGGCGAACTCTTCCTGCGTCAGCCGCAAGCCTTCGCGAAGACCGCGCACCCGGCGGCCCAGCGACAGCAACGACAGTTCGTCACGGCCTTCGCTCACTGGCAGTAGCCGTTCGCCGCACAGCTACCGCCCCCCGGGCACGGCGTGGCGCCAGAACAGCAGCGGTAGGACGGGCTTCCGCAACAGAAGCCATTCGAACAATTTCCGGTGGAGCACTCGCTGCTCGCCGTACACGCAGAGACGCAGCTCGCCGCCGTCGAAGGGGGGGTCCAGTTGCGATCGCACACGTAGCCGTTGCGGCAATCACCTGCCCCGCCGTCCCACTGGCAGTCCTTCAAGCAATAGGCCGTGCTGGACAGGTACGGCGAGCAGCTGCTGCCTGAAGGGCAGCTCGTGGCCGTGCAGTTGGCCTTCGTGCAGTAGCCGCCCTGCCAGCGCGTGCCCTGCTGGGTGAAGCAGCTGCCGCCCGAACAATCGATGAACGAGTTCACGCAGGGTTCACCGACCGGGCGCGCGCCGCCACCACCACCACTGCCTCCCGTGCCGCCACCGGTGCCGCCACCGGTACCACCGCCGCTGCCGCCACCCGTCGGGGTTCCACCACCACCGCCGCTCGACGTGCCGCCGCCGCCACCCACCGGAGCCCCACCACCGCCGCCGCTGCCCGAAGCGACGCAGTTGCCGCTCATGCAGGAGTTACCCGACTCACACGTGGTGCCGCCGCAGCACACGAACCCCGCCACGCCGCAGCAGAAGCCGCGCGCGTCACAGGTCGGAGCGACACCGCACATGGTGCTCGAGGTGCAGCCGGGGAAGCACACCGGCACGCCCGAGGTGCCCGCGTTCGCCTCGCAGACGTAGGTCGCACGGCAGCTGCCAGGCGCCTGGCCGGGGGTGCTGCACTGCTTGAGGCACACCCGCGGAGGGCCCGCGCCGGAAGGATTGACGCCGCACTGGCTGCCCGCGACGCAGTCGACCGAGGTGGAGCACCCCTTGGTGCAGTACCCGCCGTTGAAGCCGAGCACGAGGCACGCGCCGTCGGCGCATTCGCGATCGAGCGAACAGGCTTCACCCGTCGCCTTCGGGGGCGGCCCCGCGTCGGTGCCTGCATCGGTGATCGTCACCGTCACGCAGGTCGCGCCGTTGCAGGTGGTGCCGTTGGCGTTGCACACGCTGTTCGCGCAGCAGACCTGGCCCAGTTGGCCGCAAGGCCCCGCGTCGGGCATCGGGGGAATCTCGCAGACGCCGCTGCGGCAGCTCAGGGTGAGGAAGCAGGTCTGGTTCACACCACAGCACGGCTGGGAGCGCGCGCCGCAGCTCACGCCGCTGTCCACCCCGGCATCCGTCTCGGTGATGAAGCCCGCGTCGTCGAGAATCACCCCGGCGTCCGGGTCGCGCACGCAGGCCCCGGCGGAGCACAGCTGCTGCGGCAGGCAGACCCGGCAGCTGGCACCCATGGCGCCACAGGCCTGTCCCGACTGCTTGGGGGCGCCGAGACATTCGTCGGTTTCGGTGCAGCAGCCCGAGCAGTTGGCGGCCGTGCACTTCACCGAAGAAGGCGTCCCGCAGCTGGCGAGAACCAAAAAGGAGCCCAGGGTCAGCACTCGAATCATGGACGCCACGCTACACGCAGCCCTATCTTCCGCGCACCATGACTTCGGTCGACGCCGCGAACTACTACTTCAAGAAGGCTGCCCGCATCATGGACGTCGGTGAGCGCATCGAGACGCTCCTCATCACGCCCCTGCGTGAGGTGAAGGCCCAGGTGTCCATCGAGCTCGACAACGGCGAGATCCGCACCTTTCAGGGTTTCCGCTGCCAGCACGACAACTCGCGCGGGCCGATGAAGGGCGGGTTGCGCTACCACCCGCAGGTCGACGCCGACGAGGTCTTGGGTCTCGCGTCGCTGATGACCTGGAAGACGGCCGTGGTGAACCTGCCGTACGGCGGCGCCAAGGGCGGCATCACGGTCGACCCCTCGACGCTCTCGCTCAAAGAGCTGGAGCGCCTGACCCGCAAGTTCATCGATCAGATCCACGACGTCATCGGGCCGACCCGCGACATTCCGGGGCCCGACATGAACACCAACCCTCAGGTGATGGCGTGGATCATGGATCAGTATTCGAAGTACCACGGGCACGCGCCGGCGGTGGTCACCGGCAAGCCCGTCGAGCTCTACGGCAGCCGCGGCCGTGAGACGGCGACCGCGCGAGGGCTGCTCGCGGTGTGCAAACAGATCCTCCAGGACGTGGGCGTGCCGCTGCAGGGCATGCGCTTCGCGGTGCAGGGCTTCGGCAACGTGGGCAGCCACGTCTCGCGGCTCTTTCACGAAGCGGGCGGCGTGTTGGTGGCGGTCAGCGACGTGCACGGCGGCGTGCAGAACCCGCGCGGCCTCGACGTTCCCGGGCTGTTCGAGCACGTGCGTCGCCACGGCAGCGTGAAGGACTTCGGCGGCGGTACGGCGTGCAGCAACGAAGAGGTGCTCACCGCCGACTGCGACGTGATGGTGCCCGCGGCGCTGGGCAGCGTGGTCGACAAGCGCATCGCCAAAGAAGTGCGCGCGCGCATCGTGCTCGAGGGCGCCAACGCGCCGTGCACTCCGGAAGCCGACGAGATCTTCGAGCAGCGCGGCGTGCTGGTGGTGCCCGACATTCTGGCGAACGCGGGCGGCGTGACGGTCAGCTACTTCGAGTGGGTGCAGAATCTCCAGCACGTCACGTGGGACGAAGAGCGCGTCAACGGCGAGCTCGATCGCATGATGGCCGAGGCCTACGAGAAGGTCGGCCAGATCAGCCGCTCGCGAAAGCTCCCCCTGCGCACCAGCGCGTACGTGCTGGCGATCGGCCGCGTCGGTAAGGCCACCGTGCTCCGCGGCATCTGAAGTTCCTGAAGTCTTTCTTCCGAAAAGAGCGACCATGTCCATCTCGACGCAGCTGGTGAAGAAGCTGGTGCAGATCCCGATCTTCGGAGGCCTCACCGTCGCCGAGGCAGCGGAGTTCTTCGAGGCCGCGCAGGAGAGCGCCATCGCCAAGGGCGCCACGCTCTTCCGCGAAGGCGATGACGGCGATTCGCTGCTGGTCATCCTCGAGGGCGAAGTGTCGATCACCCGCAAAGGCGTCGAGCTCGCGAAGCTCACCAAGCACAACGTGCTCGGCGAGATGAGCCTGATGGGCGAAGGCGAAGTGCGTTCGGCCACGGCCAGCGCGCTCACCGACGTGAAGGTGCTCACGGTGCCCTGCAAGCGGGTGCAAAAGATGATCAAGAACGATCACGTGGCCGCGCTCAAGGTGGTGGCCAACCTCGCGCAGGTGATGAGCAAGCGTCTTGCGGCGCTCACAGAGCGCTTCGTGAGCATGTCTGGCAGCGGCAAGAAGAAGGAAGAGCTGGCTGACTTCGGCCGCATTCTGACCACCTGGCAGTTCTGAGCCCATGCTCGGCACCCTGCTCGCGCTGGCTTTGACCGCATCGCCCACCGCGGCCCAGGCGGCTGCATTCGCCAAGGGCAAGCAGTGGGAAGAGCTGTACCTCGCCTTCGCGGCCGCCTCGCCGGACTCCACGCCCAAAGGGGATCGCGCCAAGATCGCCCAGGCGCTGCTCGCCGGCTGTCGCGCCCTCGAAGTGGACGACGCGGTGATGGCGTTCTCGCTCGGTGAAAAGAGCGTCTCTTTCGCCCCTTCCGCCGAAGCGCTGCACTGCACGGGGTTGACGGCCAAGCGCAGTGATCAACGAGGAGCGGCCGAAGACGCGCTCAAGAAGGGCGCGGCGAGCTTCCCCAAAGACAGTCGGTTCAGCCTCGAGCTGGGCCGCCTCTATATGGAGGACGGCCAGCCCGGAGAAGCCGCCGCGGCGCTCGCGCAGATTCCCCCCAGGGCCAAAGAGAACGCAGAAGCCAAGCGGTTGATCGCGCAGATCGCTCGCGACTCAGGTGCCAGCGTGGGTGGTCCGAAGCTGATCATCAACAACGGCAGCACGCCCGATCCCGAGGAGCGCGGACCTTCCCAGGCGACCAGCCGCAGCTACGAGTCAGGGGTCGATGGCGACGGTCGGCGCGTGCGCCAGAACCAGTACTTCCGGTTCTATTACTTCAACTCGAAACGCGATTTCGGTCAGCGCGCTGAATACGAGGGCCGCGTGCAGGGCGCCCTGGAAGACTCGCGGCTCGCAGCGCAGCGACTGCTCGGCGTGGCCCGCGAGAAGCCGGTCGACGTGATCCTCTACTCGCGCGAGGAGTTCCGGCTTCATCACGGGCCGCAGGCCGCGCAGTCGGTCGCGGGTTTCTATTCGCAAGACGCGATTCGCATGAACGACTCGGCAGAGATCAACGATCGCAACCGGGCCACCCTGGTGCACGAGTACGTGCACGCGGTGATGGACGAGCTGGGCAGCTTCAACCAGGCCTCGCTCCCGGTGTGGATGCACGAAGGGCTCGCCGAGTACATCGAGTGGCGCTCTGAAGGCGCCGAAGGGCCACCCAAGGGCTACGCCACCGCGCTGCAGCAGTTGGCGCTGCAGAACCAGCTCCCGCGGCTCGTCGAGATGAGCAACGGCCCGCTGATCGCCACCCGCAACCCCGGGCTTTCGTACGCGCTGAGCGCGGTGGCGGTGCGGTTGCTGGTGGAAAGAAGGGGTATCGCCGAGGTCATCGAGCTGATTCGGGACTGCGGCCGGGGCACCTCGTTCGCGAAGGCGCTGGAGACTCATTTCGGCACCAGCGTGGCCCGCCTCGATGAGGAGTTGACCTCGAGCCTCAAGTAAGGGCCGAAAACTGAGAATTTCCCCAAGGGCGTGGCCGGGTTAGGCTGCGGTTCCCCTTATGTCGGACACTCAGGCGGCCCTCCGCGAATTTCGCTTCCTCGATGAGAAGCGGAAGACCAACGGCCTCACACAACCAGAAGAGATGCGCTGGCAAGAGCTGGCGGCTTCCCTCGGCATCGATCTGAGCGCCGCGCTGCAACCCCCCGCGGCCGGCTACTACGGCGAAGACGGCCTCTGGTACGCGTACCCGCCCGGCTACGACCCCAACGCGGCGTGGCAGCAGCAGCAGTGGGATCAACAGCAGCAGCAGCAGCAGTACTACCCTCAGGACCAGCAGCCTTATTACGACCCGAACACCGGCGCGTACTACCCGCAGCAGCCGCAGCAGCAGCAGCAGCAGCAGTACACCCCGCAGTACGGTCAGCCGGCGCCGCAGGGGTATTACGACCCCAACACGGGCGCGTATTACCCGCCCGAGGCGTACGCGCAGCAGCCGTACGATCCATCTCAGCAGCAGTACGATCCGTCTCAGCAGCAGCAGTACGACCCTGCGCAGCAACAGCAGCAGTGGGGCTACGACCAGGCGGCTCAGCAGCAGCAGCAGCAACAGTGGCAGCAACCGGCCGCGCCCGAACCTGAGCAGTGGCAGCAGCCTGCGATGGCCACTCCCGCGTGGGAGCCTCCTGCGCCGATCGCGCCTGCACCGGTTCCTGCGTGGCAGCCTCCCGCCCCAGCAGCGGTGGCGCCCAAGCCGTCGGCGCCTGTCTTCGTTCCGTTCTCTTTTCCAAAACCGGCCGCGCCCATCGTTGCCAAACCGGCTCCGCAACCGGCTCCGGAAATCGAAGAGGTCGGCAACGACGACGTGATGGAGATTTCCGACGAGGAGGTGCTCGAAGTTCCGGCACCGAGCCCGGCGGCGCCTCGCCCGGTGACGGTGTCGTCGCCGGTGGCTTCGCTCGATTCGGTCGATGATCTTCGCGGTGCACTGCTCGACGACGACGCGCCGATGGTCACGACCGGTCCTTCCGGTGCGCTGACTTCGAACACGTCGATCACGAAGTTGGATGAAGCGACGGCGAGCTTGTTGGCGGGCGTCGACGCCGCTCCGCCGCAGGCGTCGTGGGATTCACCGATCGAAGATCAAGGTGCAGCGGCGGCTCCGACCCAGTCGTGGGATTCGCCGGTCGAGGTCGAGTCGTCCGTGGCTGTCGCTCCTGAGACACCCCTGCAATCGTGGGATGCACCGGTCGCGCTCGAGTCACCGCCGGAAGAGCCGAAGCAGTCGTGGGATGCGCCCGTCGAAGTCGAAGCCTCGGTGGCGGTTGCTCCGGAAGCGCCTGCGGCGATGCAGTCGTGGGACGCGCCGGTCAACGTTGCTCCCCAAGCGCCGGCGGCCGTCGTCGATCCAGAGATGCCTGCGCAATCGTGGAACGCGCCGGTCGAGGTCGAAACGACCGCCAACGTCGCCCCTGCTCAGTCATGGGACGCGCCGGTGGAAGTCGAAACGCCCGACAACATCGCTCCTGAAGCGCCGTCGGTCGTCGTCGCTCCCGCTCAGTCGTGGGATGCGCCGGTGGAAGTTGAAGCGCCCTCGGTCGTCGTCGCTCCTGATCAGTCGTGGGATGCGCCGGTCGAAGTCGAAGCGCCGTCGGTCGTCGTCGCTCCCGCTCAGTCGTGGGATGCGCCGGTCGACGTCGAAGCGCCGTCGGTCGCCGTCGCTCCCGCTCAGTCGTGGGATGCGCCGGTCGACGTCGAAGCGCCGTCGGTCGCCATCGCTCCCGCTCAGTCGTGGGATGCGGTGGAAGTCGAAGCCCCGTCGGTCGTCGTCGCTCCCGCTCAGTCGTGGGATGCGCCGGTCGAAGTCGAAGCGCCGTCGGTCGTCGTCGCTCCCGCTCAGTCGTGGGATGCGCCGGTCGACGTCGAAGC
>JBKJSE010000360.1:0-3804 GCA_046595925.1 Archangium sp.
AACTCCCCGCCCTGGTACTTGCCGGAGATGAATTTGAGCGCATACACGTCAGACAAGATCGCGACTCCCGGAGGCGCCGAAGCGCGCTGGCCTTGAAGCATCACTCAACCGCCCCTCCCTTTGCAGCCTCTTTCGTCACCGGAACGGTGGTGCCCATGTCGCGCACCAGGTTCAGGTACATCTCGGCACTCTTGTTACCCGGATTTCGGCCCAACACGTCTTCCCACACGAGGATCGCGTCAGCCCGGCGGCCTGCCGCGTAGAGCGTGATGCCGTAGTGCACGCGCCCGGGAAGGTAGTTCGGGTTCTGCTTCAAGATCTGCTCGAACTCGCTCAACGCCCCGGCGTGGTCGTTCTGATCACGCATCACGTTGGCCAGCTTGAGGCGAATGTCGACGAACCCGGGCCCCAGCTCGAGCGCGCGGCGGTACTCGATGACAGCTTCTTCCAGCATGCCTGAGGAGGCGTAGACGTTGCCGATGTCGGCGTACATGTTCGCGATCTTCCCCTTCACGAAGGGGTCCATGCGCTGGGGGTTGCTGCGCTGGCGGTTGAGGGCGGCGGCGTAGACCTCCTTCGCCTCGCGGTACCGGCCCATGTCGTTGTAGATGATCGCGAGGTTGAGGGCCGCGTCGGTGTACGCCGGGTTGAGCCGGAGCGCCGCTTCGAAGGCCCGCTGCGCCCGCGCGAACTGACCCTGGTCGTGATAGATCACGCCGAGCATGTTGTAGACGTCGGCGAACGATTGGTTCTGCTCCACGACCTGCGTCAGGTAGCCTTCGGCATCCTTGAACTGCTTCTTTTCGAAGTAGCCGCGGCCGAGCGTGAGCAACTGCCTGAGGGCGTCATCCATCTGTGCTCAACCTCGCAATGAAGGCGGGTACCCTACAGGATCCCATCGGGAAAGCTAAACAACCCGGTGCTGTCTTCATGAAGTGACAGGCGCCGCGTGGCCTTTTCGTCGACCGGGCGATCGGGCGCCAGCCCTTCGAAGCGAAAGTCTTCCGAAACGGTGACGTCTTCCCGCTCGCTGCGAATGTACCAGGCCAGCCCCTGGTACTTGCGGCGGGTCACTCCGGGGAAAGGGCGGCCGCCGTCGGGCTGCAGGTCGCCGCGGTCCAACGCGAGGCGTCGCCGCTCGAGCGTCTCGAGAATGGTGAGCAGCCGGGGAAAGTCGGTCTGCTCAGGCGCCCACTCGCCCTCACGCAGCCGATAGCGCGCCCGCTCGAGGCCCAGCGAAGACACGCGGGTGCTCGCGCTGCCCGGCCTTCTCAGCTCGCCGGTGAAGTCGAGGGTCGAGGTCACCGTGGCGCCCTGCCCGTCTGCGTCGAGCACCACTGAGATGCGCTCGAACTGGAGCTTCGGGCCCAGCAACTCAGCCCACGGCAGGTCGTGCGCTGCGCCGTCGCGCTCGAGCTTCTTGAGGCGGGTGATGATCGCGCCGTCAGCCCCGCCCGCCGAGCCGAGAAAGCGCGCGCCGAACACCGCGATGACCAGACCCAGCGCCGCGGCCGCAGCCAGGAAGCCCAGGAACCGGGTCAGCTCGCGGTTCATGACCCCGCGTCGGGCTGCCCAGCGGCAGCAGGCGCAGGCGTCGCGGGCAGCTCAGCCAACAACTTGAGCGCCTTCTTCGCGCCGGGCGCGTCGGGGAACTTGTCGGCGTACTTCTGCAGCACGTCCTTCGCCTTCGAGGGGTCCTTCAGCTTCACGTAGGCGTCGTAGAGCCCGAACGACACCCGCTCATCGAGGCCGATGCCGCTGAAGTCCTTCGCCACCACGCTCAGCCGGGTGACGACCGCGGGCCACCGATCACGCCGCGCGTAGAACTCGGCGACGTAGATCTCGTGCTCAGCCAGGCGCAGGCGCACTTCGTCGAGCACCGTCTTGGCTTCTGCGAGGTGCTCCGAGCCCTGGTACGCGCGAATGAAGTCGGTCATCGCCGACGCCGCGTTGCGCACCTCGACCTGATCTTTCTCGGAGGCCGGCGGGAGCAGGAAGAAGTCGCTGGGGATTTCCTTGTAGTGCGTGAGCGCCGCGCGGAAGGCGGCGTAGTCGACCTTCGGGTGCGTCGGGTGGAGCCGCACGAAGTTCTGGTAGCGATCGCGCGCTTCTGCGAACCGTTCACGCTCGAAGTCGGCGTCGGCCAGCCGCAGCTCGGCGGTCTTGGCGAGGTCGAGGTACACGTACTTCGTCTTGACGAACTCGAAGAAGCTCGCCGCTTCGGCGTAGTTCTTCGCGTTCATCGCGTCGTCGCCCTTGCGCATGTTCGTTTCAGCGTCGGCGGCGAACTCCACCTCGCCACCCTCCTGGCCGGCGAACGTTCCGAACGAGGCACACGCCGAGAGGGACAACGCCAACGAAGCTGAAACGACGCGAAAGTTCATCGGCGCGCACCCTACCTTTCGATGTCCCCATAGCCAATCACGCGCTCCACCACATCTTCCTCATAGCCACGGCTGGCCAGAAACCGCGCCGCCTTCACCCCTGCGATCTTCCGGGAGCGCACCACCTGTCGCGCGGCAGCCAGCGCGCTCCAGCCCGACTCGGCGATCGCCTCTTGGAGCGCGGTGCGTGCGGTCGGTTCTTCGAGCCCGGCGGCCAGCAACCGCCCCAGCAACGCGTCCCCCGCCCAACCCGCCTGGAGCTCTGCGCGGGCTTTGCGCTGAGCGACGCGCGCGTCGTCGAGGTACCCCAGCGCCTGCGCGCGCTCTACGGCGGCGTCGATCTCTGATTGCGGATAGGCGCGTCGCTCGAGGGCGGCGATGAGCTGGGCGCGCGTCTTGTCGGTCGAGGCGAGCAGCCGGGTGATCTGCGTGAGCGCGTCGGGCTTTTGAGGTGCCACGAATTCGGAAGCTACTGTGGTACTCGCGGCGCCATGCACCCGTTGATCGCGCGCTTCATCGATTTGCCTGCAGCTCTCTCTGCCCTCGAGAAGGACGCAGACGCCACCCTCGACTCCGACGAAGCGGCGCTGATCGCGGCCGGCGTGGCTTTCCCCAAGGCCAGGGCGAGCGTCTTGAAGGCCAAAGGCGCGAAGAGCCCGTCATCGGACGCCCAGCAGCAGCTCATCGTGCTGGCCACGCGCGCGGCGGCGTTGCGCATCTCGGTCGATCCCGTGCTGGGGCCCCGCGTGACTTCGGCGAGGGCGGCGCTGCAGGCAGAAGGCGCCAACGCGACCGAGGCGGACGATCTGATCGCCCAGGCCGTGCTCGAAGAAGCCTTCGGCTACGCGGAAGATCCCGAGGTGTTCGACGCGGACTACCTGGCCGAGACGCTCGACTCGTTGGCCCACCTGGCCAAGGTGACGCAGGACAAGCTCGACGACTGGCTCGAGGCGTTCGCGCGCGGTGGTTCAGCAGACGATCGCGCGATGCGGCTCAAGGTAGCCGAGCTGCTGCTCGAGAGCGCGTGGAGCGAAGGCCCGCAGCCCATCACGCCCGAGCACCTCGACGACGCGATCGAGCAGCTCGCCGACACGGTCGCGGAATCTGAGTTCACCAGGGCCGCGCAGACGCTCAGCCAGTTCCTCGGCTTTCTTGCTGCGCAAAACGTCGTGGGCGCGCAGCGGAAGACGCGCCTCGAGCAAGTGCTCGCCAGCGCCACGGTGCGCGGCGCCGAGGCGGAAGATGATGACGCCGAGCCGGGTGAAGACGACGACGAGTGAAGCGGCTGTTGAAGGAGGCCCCCCCACCGGTCCCCCCGAGCAGGGGACCGGCTTCGCCGGCGATTTCGTCCGAAGGAACAGACCCACCGTTCGCATCGAGCGCAGTCGAGATGCCACCTCTGCGCCGCGCGGCAGGTGAC
>JBKJSE010000118.1:0-10976 GCA_046595925.1 Archangium sp.
CATCAGCTCGTTGCTCGACTTCGCAGCGCAGCTCACCAGCTTCGGTCAGCGCACCATCACCTGCGCGACCGAGAAGTTCCGCGCGCGAATCGCGGGCTGATTCTCAAAACACCAACTTCCTCTCCCGTTTGGAGACTGGTGAAATAGGTCCACCACCGGTCCCCCCCGAGCGAAGCAGAGGTAATCCCTCGACTCCGCTCCTAAGTAACAGCACCGTTCCCCCCGAGCCGAGTCGAGGGGTCACCTGCCGCGCGGAGCAGAGGTGGCATCTCGACTTCGCTCGATGCGAACGGTGGGTCTGTTCCTTCGGACGAAATCGCCGGCGAAGCCGGTCCCCTGCTCGGGGGGGCCGGTGGCTGCCCTATTTCACCAGCCTCCCAAAGGGAGAGGGAACTACGCCTTGATGGCTTCCAGGCGGTCGTAGCTGGGCCGCCGCGCGGGCACGATCTTCGGCTTCACCACGCGCACCCGCTCGAGCTTCGGCCCTTCTTTCGAGTGCACGATGAACGTCCACCCGTTCTCTTGCGTGCGGTCGCCGACTTCAGGAATGGCGCCGGCGCGGTGCGAGAGGAACCCGGCCAGCGTCTCGAACTCACCCTCGGGGAACTTGAAGTCGAAGGCCCTGGCGAAGTCTTCCACCGGCAGCATCGCGTCGACGAGGAACGAGTCATCGGCCTGCTTCTCGAACGCGCGGACCTCTTCATCGAACTCGTCGCGGATGTCGCCGACGATCTCACGCAGAATGTCTTCCAGCGTGACGATGCCCGAGAACCCGCCGTACTCGTCGACCACCACCGCCATGTGAATGCGCTGCCGCTGCATGTCGCGCAACAGGTCACCGATCGGCTTGACCCACGGTACGTACACCGCAGGCCTGAGCAGATCGCTCATCACGATCAACTCGGGGTTCTGCAGCATCGGCACCAGATCGCGCACGTGAAGAATGCCAACGATGTGATCCACATCGTCGCGGTACACGGGAATGCGCGAGTGACCCTCTTCGGCGATCAGCTGGAGGATCTCTTCCATCGGCGCTTCGCTCGAGAGCAGCACCACTTCGGTACGCGGCACCATCACGTCGCGGCAGCTCTTCTCGTTGAGCGCGAAGATCGACCTGATCAACTGAGGCGCGCCGCGATCGACTTCATTCTTCTGCGCCTGGCGAATGAGCTGCTTCTCCAGCTCCTCCAGCGGCGGCGGCGGCGGCTGAAACGACACCTTGGTGCCGAAGGGCTTGAGCGCGAGGTTGACCGGCCAGACCAGCAGCTTGACGGTGGGCCACAGAATGGTCGCTGAGATCGACGCCAGCCGCGACAGGCTCAGCGCCCAGCTCTCCGGCCGCTGCAGCGCCGCCGACCGGAAGGTGGTGTCGATGAGGGTGGCCACCAGCGCCACCACGAAGGCCGAAGAGAGCGGGGTGAGCCACACCATCCACGACGACTCGACCACTTCCAGCATCGACACGTCCGCCACGCGCGGAATCACGAAGATGCCGGTACCGACCGCCAGGAACCCCGAGAGGACCATGCCCATGCGAATCGAGGCGGCCGTGGCCTCGGGGTCGGTCTTGAGCCTGAGCAGTCGCTGGGCGCGGTGGTCGCCTTCTTTGGCCAGCTCCTTGGCCCGCTCGTCGGACAAACTCTGGAGCGCTGCCTCCATCGCCGCGAGGGCCCCGCGGAGGACCAGTAGCACCAGAAGAATCGCCCACATGGCCCAGGTCGGCATGATCGCTTCCTTCTTACCGCAGCGGGGTCGAGCACGCCGATTCAGGCCGAAATGCCCGCCGTTTCAGGCAGTTGGGGAATCGTGACATGGTGCGAACTTCGTGCGCCGCCTCGTTCTGATCGCCCTGTCTTTCCTGTCCCTTCCTGCCGCCGCCTGGCCGGTCGACTGGATTCATGACGTCGAGCCGGGGAAGGAGAAGTTCATCAAGCTCCCCCGGGTCGACTGGTTCGAGGTCGACGACCCCAGCGTGCTCGCCGTGGAGTGGGTTGCCGAGTCGAACGAGCTGATGCTCATCGGCCTCAAGGCGGGCCGGGCGACGGTGCTCCTGGGCGCAGACGGCAAGGTGGCCGCGTGGCGCGTGCGCGTGGGCACTCCCCCGGTCACGGATGACGCCGTGTTCACTGCGGCGAAGAAGGCCTGCCCCGACCTCGTGGTCACGCCGCTCGAAGAGGTGAAGCTGACCGTCACCGTGAAAGACGAAGCCTGCCGCAAGGCGTTGCTGGCGCTCTTTCAGACCGACGCCTTCGAAGCCCGGCACCTCGATCTCACCTTCGAAGGCAAGGTGCTGCAGAACCAACTGCGCCTCGTTCAAGAAGGGCTGCAGCTCACCACCAAAGGCAAGGTGAAGGCCCGCTACGTCGGTGCGGGGCTCGTACTCGATGGCCCGGTGACCATCGCCGAACACCGCAAGCTGCTCTGGGAAACGCTGCGCCGCACGCTGGGCCGTTTCGCGCTCGACGATCAAACCGAGAAGCCCGAGCCGCCCGACGCCGGGACGCCCTGATCGATGGGCCACATTCCGATCATCGACGAGCTGGCAGCCATCGCTGCCCTCGGCGTCGTGGTGACCCTGGTCCTCTCCCGCCTTCAACTTCCTGCCGTCGCAGGCTTGCTCCTGGCAGGTGCGTTGGCGGGGCCGGCTGCGTTCGGGCTGGTCACGTCGCTCGCGGCGATCGAGGTGCTCGCTGAGCTGGGCGTGGTGCTGCTGCTCTTCACCATCGGGCTCGAGTTCTCGCTCTCGCGGTTGCAGACCATCTTCCGGCAGGTCGCGCTGGGGGGCCTGCTGCAAGTCGGGCTCACCACGTTGGCCGTCGCGGTCGGGGCCATCGCGCTGGGGGAACCACCGGGCCGCGCCGTCTTCTTCGGCTTCGTCTTCGCGTTGAGCAGCACGGCCATCGTGTTGCGCGCGCTGACCGAACGCCGCGAGCTCGATGCACCGCACGGCCGCTTCATCGTCGGCACGCTCATCTTCCAGGATCTCTGCGTGGTGCCGATGGTGTTGATCGTTCCCCTGCTGGGGAGCAGCTCGAGCATGGGCGGCGCCGCTTCAGGCATCGCCATCGCGCTCGCCAAGGCGGCCGCGGTGATCGTCGTCACCATCGTCGTGGCGCGGCAGGTGGTGCCTCGATTGCTGCGTTGGGTCGACAGGGCACAGAGCCGCGAGGTCTTCCTGCTCGCCGTGCTCGCGTTGTGCCTGGGCACGGCCTGGCTCACCTCGTACGCCGGGCTCTCGCTGGCGCTGGGTGCGTTTCTCGGCGGCATGGCGATCGCCGACACCGAGTTCGGTCATCGCGCGATGGGCGACGTGATGCCGCTGCGTGATGCGTTCGTGTCCATCTTCTTCGTCTCGCTGGGCATGCTCTTCGACGTGCGCGTGGTGATGGCGCAGCCGTTGTTGATTCTCGGTCTGACGTTGGCCTTCGTGTTCGGCAAGGGCCTGCTCGCCACGGTGGCCGCGCTGGTGATGCGTTTCCCCGCGCGGGTGGCGTGGTTGGCGGGCGTGGGGCTCGCGCAGTTCGGAGAGTTCGGCTTCGTGCTCGCGCAGCTCGGTCGCCAGAGTGGGGTGGTCGACGCAGAAGGCATCGCGCCCATCTTGAGCGCCGGCATCATCTCGATGTTCTTCACGCCGCTGTTGGTGCGCGTCGCTCCTCACGTGACGGCGGGCGAGAAGCTGCTCGCGCCGTTGATGAAGCTGCTCGGGGTGCGCAGCATCGATGAGGTGGACGCGACGCCGGGTGAGACGCCGTCGGGTCACGTGGTGCTGGTGGGCTACGGGCTCTCGGGTCAGCTGATCGCGCGGGCGCTCGAAGCGTGCGGCGTGAAGTACGTGGCGCTCGAGCTCAACGCAGAGACCGTGCGCAAGGCGCGCGAGAGCGGGGCCACCGTCTACTACGGCGATGCCACCTCGCCCGAAGCCCTCGAGCACGCGCACCTCGCGCAAGCCAAAGCGCTCGTGCTGGTGATGAACGATCCCTCTGCGGTGCAGCGCGTGCTCACCAGCGCCACGCGCGTCGCGCCGAAGGTGCCCGTGTTGCTGCGCGCTCGGTATCTGGCTGAGAAGCCGGGGCTGATCGCGCTGGGCGCGCAAGACGTGGTCGCCGAAGAAGTGGAAGGCGGCCTCGAGATGCTCTCGCGCGTGTTGCGCTGGCTCGAGACGCCGCGCAACCTCATCGAGAAGCGCATGCGGGAAGCGCGTGAAGCGACGCAGACCTCGGAGCGCAAGGTCACCGTACCGCGCCGCACGCTCGGCGAGATGCAGGCGCTGGCCGACCTCAAGCTCGAGCGGGTGTCCATCGAAGCGGGCTCACCTGCCGCCGGGAAATCAGCGGTCGAGCTCGATCTCCGCAAGCAGACGGGCGCCTTGATGATCGCCATGCAGCGAGGGCTCGCGTTGCTCGAGCAGCCCGACCCTCACGTTCGCTGGGAGCCGGGCGACGTGGTGTTCCTCGCCGGCACCGGTGAGTCGATTCGCAAGGCGAACCGGCTGCTCACCGAGCATGTCGTCGTCTTACCCGTGCGCAGCGACGGCGATCAGTGACACGCCGAAAGGCAGCTGCGTACGGCCCACCGCGAGGCGCTCACTGCGCAGATACCGCGCGCTTCCATGGCGATGCGGCAGTAGTGGCCTAGGCCGCGAGGGTGTGTTGGTGACCGCTTGCGCGCCTTCATAAGAACTCCTCAGTGACGATCGACGATCGACGATCGACACATCGTCCGATTGACCGTTCTCGAACTTGAGAATGATTCGGTACTTCATGTTGATGCTAACGCTCCAGACCGCGATGTCGGAGCGACGCGCTCGTCTTTCTCGGCGAGCACTTGCGCAACGCCAACACCTGGTCGTCAGCTCGCGAGATCGCGCCTGTATCAAGGCGGTTCGCAGCGACGTGACGCGGGCCGTCGCTGGAATACCTGCTACTGTTCTACGCCACCGCGCTGGACCACCCGCGGGTCGCTCACCCTTCGGAGAACCCATGCGCCGCATCGCGACTCTCGCGTTCGTCCAAATTCTTGCTCTCACCGCGTGCGTTGACGGTGCCCCGAGTCCCACCGCCGACGCTGGCCTCGACGCGAGTACCCCCGACGCCGGGAGCGATGCCGGGGGGCTGGCGAACCCCGGTTTCCCGGTCCCGACGGCGGTGGCAAAGGCCAACGCACAGTCCGGCGGCACCTGGACCGAGACCGGCGATGCAGACTGGTCCTGCCTGCGCACACCGTCCGCCGACGCGCCGTCGACGCAGACCATCATGCTCAGCGGTCAGCTGTTTGATTTCCAATCAGCCGAAAAAGTCGGGAGCGCGACGCTCACTGCGTTCCCTGGCGCCATGCTCGACGGCAACCTCGGCGTGGCGACCTCGAGCGATGTCGCGGCGACGCGCGGCGACTATACCGTCGCGCTCGTCCAGCTGCCGGCAGGCGAGACGCGGTTCGGCCTCAAGCTCGAGGCCAGCGCGTATCTCACGACGCACGTGCTGAACCAGTACCTCGACCCCGCCCTCGCGACGCAGAGCCGCGATTTCACGCTGATCTCGGCGAGCACCGCAGCTTCTCTGACGGCGCTGCTGCGGATCACGCGAGACGCCACGACGGGCATGGTGCTCGGCACGTTCCGCGACTGCGCGGGCCGGGAAGTCGCGAACGCGGTCGCGACCGTGAGCTCGACCTCGGGCACCGTCACGCATTTGCCCGGCGCCGCCACCTACTACGCCTCTTTGGGGGGCATTCCATCGCGCCACGACGTCCAGCCGTCGATGAACAGGAACGGCTCCTTCCTCGTGTTCGGTCTGCCCCCGCAGCGCGCCCCCGCGTACATCCAAATCTGGGGCTTCGTGAACGCCGCGGATCTCGCCGCGGGCAACCTGACGCTGCTCTCTGAGCTGCCGTCTCCGATCGAGGCAAACACCGTGACGACCGGCTCGTTCGAGCCCGTACGCGCCGACTGAGCCTGGTCGCCGTCGCGGATGTCAGAGCGACACGAGCAGCCCGACCCTCGAGTTCGCCGGGATCAGGGCGACGAGGTGTTTGTTCCTCGCCGGCACCGGTGGGTCGATTCGCAAGGCGAACCGGTTGCTCACCGAGCACGCCGTCGTCTTACCCGTGCGCAGCGACGGCGATCAGTGACACGCCGAAAGGCAGCTGCGTACGGCCCACCGCGAGGCGCTCACTGCCGAACAACGTGGTGAGCACGCGGTTCACCGGGCCCGGCGCTTCTTCGAGATCCGAAGCGGCCTGACCGAAGCGCGAAGGCATGAAGCGCTCGAGCAACCGCGCGCCCGCCACCGCGGGGAAGAGCAGGGTGTTGAAGTAGCTGCAGAAGGTGACGCGCAGCCCCGCGTTCGAGAGCTGCGAGACCAGGTCGAGGCGCGAGTAACGGCGGCGGTGCTGGTTGATCTCGTCGTGCTTGCTCCAGAGGAACTGGAATGCGGGCACGGTGACCACCACCTGGCCATCGAAGGGCAGGCGCGAGCGCATGGTGCGCAGGCTGGCGATCGGATCGTCGAGGTGTTCGATCACGTCGAAGGCGGTGACCACGTCCCACGTGCCTTCGGGCAATTGATCCGGCAGCGAGCAGGTCTCGATGCGGCGCTTGGGAAACTTGCGACGCGCGCGCGCCAGGGCGTCGGGAGAGGCTTCTGCTCCATCGACCTCGCCGAACTGGCCGAGCATGGGGAACATGCCGCCCGTACCGCAGCCCACGTCGAGCAGGCGGCGCTTGGCGCGCGGCAAGAGGTGAAGCTTCAGCACCTCGCGGATCACCCGGCGACGGCCTTCGAACCACCAGTGGCGATCCTCGAGGCGGTCGTGTGCGTCGTACATTTCGGGGTTCATGAAGAGACACCGGAAGTGGCGGACTTCTGGCCGAGGGGAGCGACCCAGATCATGAAGCACCTTCCGTCAGTGACCACTTGCCCTGGCGGGTGGGCGCGCGCGTCAGCTCTTCGACCGTCGTGGTGAAGCGGGCGCGGGGCCAGGGCGTGGCGCCGAAGCGGGCGAGGTGGGCGGTCTCTTGCTGGCAGTCGACCAGCGCGACGCCCCAACCGCGCATCCACTCGACGAGCGTGGCGAAGGCGACCTTCGAGGCGTCGTCGGCCTGCGCAAACATCGACTCGCCGTAGAAGACCTTGCCCAGCGAGACGCCGTAGAGCCCGCCGACCAGCTGCCCATCGAGCCACGCCTCGGCCGTGTGCGCGTAGCCCAGGGCGTGCAGCCGCACGTACGCCTTGCGCATGTCGCGGGTGATCCACGTGCCGCGTTGACCGGGGCGCCGCGTCTTCGCGCACGCGTCGATCACGCCTTCGAAGTCGGTGTCGAGGCGAACCTCGTACACGCCCCGCCGCATCATCTTTCGCAGGCTCTTGGGGACGTGCAGCTCTGCCGGGTCGAGCACGAAGCGCGGGTCAGGGCAGTGCCACAGAATGGGCAGCCCTTCGCTGTACCAGGGGAAGATGCCGCGCCGGTAGGCCTCGACGAGCCGCTCGGGTTTGAGATCGCCGCCGACGGCGATGATGCCGTCTTCGTCAGTCTCCTCGATCGCCGGAAAGCGCGTCGGATCGGGCCCCAGGAAGTGCATGCGGCTCGAGCGCGTCTACTTCTGCGCCTTCAACTTGAACTCACCCTTGCTCTCCAGCTCTTCGGAATAGAGCTGAGCGCGCAACGAGGACTTGAGCAGGTAGGGCACGATCAGGCCCTTGACGATCTTCGCCGCGTCCTTCGCGTGCGTCTCTTCGTTCAAGGTCGCGGTGATGTCGAACACGCCGGTCGACGCAGGCGAGACGCGATCACCCGCGCCGATGGTGCCCTTGGTGACTTCTTTGCCCGAGAGCTGCGCCGTGTAGTCGAGGCCCGCGATGCTGATCTGGAAGTTGTTCGGGTTCACCACGCCGACGTGGAAGACGGCCTGCACTTCGTTCTCGCTGAAGCGGCCCGCTTCGAAGTCGACCAGCTTGAGGTGCGGCAGGCGCGGGGTCTTCACCTCTTTCGCCTTGGCGAAGGGCAGTTCGACGGTGCGCTTGCCGGCCGGCTTGTCGCCGCTGGCCGCGACGGGAATGGTGATGAAGAGCGTGCCGCGCATCGCCAGCAGCAACGAGCCGCCGCGCGCGTCCATCGCCTTCAATTCTTCTTCGTCCTTCACGTAGGTGAGGCTCTCGGCGAGCTCGAACGCGAGGTTCTGCCCAGCCGCGGCGGACAGGTTCAGCGTCACGTCGCCCGAGCGCTTCACGGTGCCGTCGACCACGAACTCCCAGGCGGCCTTCTCGACGGTGATGGGCTCGCCACCGGCGATCACGGTGCCGGTGTACTTGATGTCGACCTGGGTGAGGCTCTGCGTCACCACCACGAAGTCTTCTTGCGGCAGCGTGGGCGGCGCGACCTCAGCGACCACGTCAGGCGTTGTCTTGCAGGCGGCCACGAACATCAGCAGGCAAAGAAACGAGCGCTTCATCACGGCACCCCCAGGCTGCAGCTCTCGGCGCCTGCGTCGGCCGTTCCGATGTCACGGATACGCTGCAGGTACACCGGCGTCGGCGTACCGCCGAGCAGGTTGAACGGACTGGCGATCACGGTGAAGCCCACGCCCGGCGCGAAGATGCGGCGCGAGTCGGAGCCGTGATCGGGGCTCTCCCCGAAGAGGATCTTGAAGGCGGTGTCGTAGGTGCCCAGCGGCGTCTTCTTCTCGCCCGCAGTCGGCACGTCGGTGGTGATGCGGTACGTGGTCGCCGTGCTCGAGTCGTCACGCGAGAGGAACGCGGTGGTGCTGGTCGAGAAGTTCTCGCCTGAGCCCGTCGCCTGGGTCAGCCACTTCACGCCGGTGATGGCCGTATCGGTGCGGTAGGTGACCGACTGGGTACCCGCGATGCGCCGCATCAGCGTGAGGTCGCCGTTCTTGAACACGAAGAAGTCGGTCTGCACGATCTGCCCGCCCTTGCGGTACTCGACGGGGATGGTCAGGATTTCGCCTTCGATCTTGAACAGATCCTTGCGAACCCAGACCCCCAACTCGGGCGGCGTCTGCTTGCTGAGCGGATCGCTGGAGTACTCGAAGCATCGATCTTGAATCAGGCCGAACGCTTCCTGCGCCACGCAGTCCAGACCGCAGCTGGTGTCAGGGCCAGCATCGACGGTGGGCTTGACCGGGCCGCACGCCGTGAAGAGACCCAAGCCGAGGAGCGAGTGGAAGAGAATCGATCGCATGCGCGGCATGTAGCAGCAGAAAGCGGGTTTGTGTCGATTGGAGACGCGGGGAAAGGCAGAGTGCTTCCCGCCGTGGGGAAAGTACGAAGACGCCCAGATTTTACGCAGGCCGTCCGCGCGTTGATCACGCACGTCGCGAGCGCGCATGCCGACTTCGCGCACCTCGACGCGAGGCGCATCCTGGTGGTGGCGGGTGAAGCCCGGCGCGCCTCTCGCGGCACCGTCAAGCCGCTCACGTTCGCCGACAAGAAGCGCACCGATTCCCTGGGCCGCAAGAAGCCGATGGTGAAGGTGAACGGACGGCAGATGCTCTACTGCATCACCTTGCGGCCGCTGTTCTTCCGCGACTCCACCCCGCGGCAACGGGTGGCCACGGTGCTCCACGAGCTGTTTCACATCGCCAAACACTTCGACGGCACGCTCGATCACCTGCGGCGTCATGAAGAGGCGGGCGAGGGCTTCGAGGCCGAGTTCGGGCCCATCGAACGACGGGTGTGGAAGCGGCTGCCGCCCGAGCTGGTCACGCCTTTTGCTTATGACGGCGAGGTCAGGGTGCAGCAGTGGTTGGAGAAGCCGCAGAGCTGGCTGCCCGGCGAGCGCGCTTCGCACCGCAGCCTGTACACCCAGAAACACCTCTTCGAGGGCGTGGTGCGCATGAAGACCACCGCCCCCAGGACGGCGTTGGTGAAGACCGTTCATTGAAGGATCCCGCCGCTGCGGTAAGGAGACCCCATGGCTACCGAACAGCACCCGCTGGCAGAGCGGTATGTGGATGCGCTTTACGAGCTCCCCGACGACCTTCGCGCCCGAAAAGATCTCGATGATGAGCTGGCCGCCCACCTGACGGGCGGTCACCACATCTGCATTCGTGGTTTCTCCCGCATCGGCAAGACCACGATGATGAAGGGCATTCTGCAGCGCGCGTGTGAACGCTCGGGCGGGGCGGCCTTCGTGCTCGACCTGCGCGATCCCGATCGCGATGACGGCGTGCCCCAGTCGGTCGACGCCGTGCTGGGCCGGCTCACCACCAAGGTCAACGAGTTCCTGCAGCGGGTCGGCGCCAAGGAGCTGAAGGCCGACCCGAAGAAGCCGCTCGAGGTGCTGGGCGAGTTGGCCGCGCCCCTCTTCGTGGGCTTCGACGAAGTGGGCGCGCTCGCAGCCCTCGGCCCCGAAGGCATGGCCAGCGTCATCGACACGCTGCTCACCACGCCGCGCAACGTGAAGGTCGCCCTGGTGTGCAACCGGCACCGCGATCTCGACGCCGCGTTCGAGGAGCTGGTCGTGGCGCGCGCTGGGGTGGCGACCGTGGTGGTGCCGCCCATCTCTGATGACGAGCTCGTGCAGTTGGTGCAGACGCCCGCGATGGTGTTGGGCATCACCTTCGAGAACGAGGCGCTCGGTGCGTTGGCGGAGATCTCCGGCAATCGCCCGTTCGAGGTCTTCTCGCTCTGCGCGCTGCTCGCGTCGCGCTTCGAGAAAGATTGGAAGGGCACCGTCACGCCCGCGATGCTCGACGAGCTCGTGAACCTCGACGTGCTCTCCGAGAATGACCAGGGCCGCGCGATGCTCGACAATCACCTGCGCATGCTGGTGACCGAGATGTCGGCCGAAGAGCGCACGGTGATGGAGCTGCTGTCTGCCGGTAAAGAAGGTGAAGCCACTGAAGACGCGTTGGTGCGTTTGCAGGAAGGCGGCTTCATCGTGCCGGAGGCCGAGGGGTATGAGGTCAACGGCGCGCTGCTCCAGTTCGTCTCGGCAGCGATCGTCGAAGGCATCATCAA
>JBKJSE010000163.1:0-3869 GCA_046595925.1 Archangium sp.
TGCTGCGAACCACCTTGAGCCATGTCTCCTGAAGTACGTCCTCGGCCCTCTGCCGGTGACCTGTGAATCTGAGGATGAAGTTGTAGACCGGCCCCCGGTGGCGCTGGACGAGCGTTGAAAACGCCCGAGCGTCACCGGACTTGAAAGCGAGCATGAGTTGCTCGTCCGAAGTCGCAGGTCCCAACCGTGTCCTCGTTCTGTCGTTCCCATTGAACGAATGGGGCGCGTCAGTGATCTACCCCCGGCGTTTTTGCCGGTAAGCCGTGAAAATGACAGGCAAAGCGATGGCTGTCACCACGAACCCTTGCGCCAGGAGCGCAGGGGGCAGCGGCCGCTGAAGGTGAATGAACAGGCTGCGACCCATTCCCAGTCCCAGCAAAACGCCGGTGAGCGTGCGCCAGAGGTTGCTGAAGCGGTGCGGTTGAAAGCGCCCCAGCGCCCAATCGATGGTGGCCGGGAGCACCAGCGCGATGCACACCGGGAGATCGAGCGGGTGTTCCAGCGGGGCACGCAACGCGATCTGCCCGGCGATGACGGCGAACATCACGGGATAGGTGCCCAGGCAGCGCGCACAGAGCTGAAAGGACCCGACGCGGTAGCAGCGGTCGAGCTCATCGGGTGGGTGGTGGCTGAGCCAGAACATCAACGCCCCCCGAAGACGAGACAGGCGCTGCGATGCGTCTGGCCGGTCAGTTGCGGATCTTCGATGCGGCAGCGATCGATCGCGTGCGTGCAGCGAGGGTGGAAGCTGCAACCTGAAGAAGCAGCAGCCGCCTCGGGGCCTTCGACGAGGTGCCGCCGGCTCTCGACCAGCACGCGCGTGTACGGATGCAGGGGGCGCTCGAGCACCTCTGTCACTGAGCCACTCTCGACGATGCGCCCGGCGAACATCACCGCGACACGCGAACAGAGATGCGCGACCACGTCGAGATCGTGGGTGATCACCAACAAGGCGCGTTGCTGCGTCAGCGCGTTGAGCAGGTTCAGCACCTGGGCCTGCACGCTCACGTCGAGCGCAGAGACGGGCTCATCGAGCAGCAACAGCTCGGGCTCGAGGGCGAGGGCGCGGGCCAGGTTCACCCGTTGCCGCTGACCCACCGAGAGCTCGCTCGGAAGCCGCGAAAGCAACTCGGAGCTCAGCTGCACCTGCTCGAGCAACACACCGAGCTGTCCGTCATCGACCTCGCGACCGTGAATGACGAAGGGCTCGGAGAGCACCTCGCGGATCCTCATGCGCGGGTTCAACGCGGCGCCGACGTCTTGAAACACCGGTTGAAAACGACGGCGCAGCGCGGGCTTCGCGCCGTGCATCGGCTGGCCATCGAAGGTCACGCTGCCGCCTGCGAGCGGCTCGAGGCCGAGCAGCGCGCGCGCGAGCGACGACTTGCCGCTGCCAGACTCGCCTATGAGCCCCACCCGCTCGCCTGACCCCACGCTCAAGCTCACGCCGCGCACCGCATCGATCCGCCGGCCGCCCACGCGATACGAGATCTGAACGTCTTTCGCCTCGAGGCGCCCGCTCACGGGTTGACCAGGTGGCACGCTGCGCCCGAGAGGAAAGCAGGCCGCTCGACCTCGCAACGACTCATCACGCGCGGACAGCGCGGGTGAAATCGGCAACCCGCGATCACCTCGTTCGCGAGAGGAACTGAGCCGGACAACGCGGGCAGCGGCACGCCGGGCTTCGTCGCCGCAGGGTTCGAGCCGAGCAGCGCCGCCGTGTACGGGTGGCGGGGCGCGTTCAGCACCTGCTCGGTGGGGCCGTGCTCCACCACCCGCCCCGCATACATCACGGTCACTTCGTCGCTCGCGCCCCGCACCGCGTGGAGATCGTGCGTGATGAGCCAGACCGCCAGCGATCGTTCACGCGCCAGCTTGCGCAACAGGCTGAGAATCACGCCGCGCATCGAAGCATCGAGCGCGGTGGTGGGCTCGTCGGCGATCAACACCGCGGGAGACGCCGCCAACGCACACGCGATGGAAACGCGCTGACGCTGACCGCCCGAGAGCTGATGTGGATACATGCGAAGGCGATCTTCTGACTCGGGAATGCCCACCTCTGAGAGCAACGCGACCGCGCGCGCCGGCAGATCGCCAGTCGCGCCGTGAACCCAGAGCGTCTCGATCACCTGCGCGCCGACGGACAGCACGGGGTTGAGCGCGCTGAGCGGCTCCTGCAGCACCATCGCCAGCCCCTTGCGTCGCAGCGGAGCAGCCGCGCTCAACAACTCGACGCCCCCGCGGGTGGCACTCCCCCGGGTGGTCGCGCCTTCGGGAAGCAGGCCCAGCACAGCCAGCGCCGACAGCGTCTTTCCGCTGCCAGATTCGCCGACCACGGCGTGCACCCTGCCCGCCTGCAGCTCGAGTGAAAACGAATCGACCAGCGCGTGACCATCGAGCACGACGCCCAGGCCTTTCACCGACAGCGTCACTTCTTCTGGCCCAGCGCCGCGAGGATCTCCTCCTCGGTCACCAGACCCCTGGCGAGCAGCGCCCGGGTGAGCCCGACCACCAGCTTCGAAGGCATCAGGTGATCGAGCGCGCCCGTCCACGGTGAGGGCGTATTGATCTTCGGCTCAGGCGCTGCGCCCGTGCGCAACCAATCGGGCAGCGCCTCACCAGGCGCAGACGAGTCGGGCACCGGGGGCGCGAGCCGCTCGTGCTCCGGCATCGTCGACTGCGGCGGCGCGATCGCCAGCGCGCTCAACGAAGAGTGGCTCGAGGAAAACGGCGCGTCCGAGATCGGCGGCACCACCAGGCCCAGCCCCGAATCGCGAAAGAACGGCGTGTCGACGACCGGGCCCGTGCCTTCCCTGAGGAGCTGGTCGCCCATCGGCCCGTTGCCCTCCTGGAAGAGCATGTCGAGCAAGGGGCCCGTGCCTTCACGAATGCCCACCAGCACGGGACCCGAACCCTCGGCGACCTCGGCGACTTCCGGCTGATCGGCGAGGGGAAGCACGGCGCCCAGCTGCATGGTCACGTTCTTCACCGGCGAGTTGAGAATGTCTTCAGGCGGTCTGGCCGCGATGCCGGTGCGCGCCGATTCGAGGTTGAGATCGCCGAACAGATCTTCCGCCCGCGGGCCCGCAGAGCTGGGCGCGGCCGGGGAAGGCCGGGGCACCGCATGAAGCTCAGTCGACTGCACAGGCGCGATGAGCGGCACCGGTGAAGGGCTCGAGTCAGACCCGGTCAGCTGCAGCTCTTCGACGCTCTCCAGCTCGAGCGCGCCGAAGAGATCGTCGGCGGTGGGAAACGGAGAGATCGAAGGGGGAACGCTCGCCTCGTCTTCGCTGACGATGGGAGAGAAGATCCCCGAGAGCGTCGCGTGCAGCGCGTCGATCTCGTCACCACCCGCCACGTTCACGTGGACCCTGGTCCACTGCTGTTCCAGCACCGCGAGCACCTCGATGTTCGCGAGGTCGGCCATGGCGATCGACAGCTCGGTGCCGTCGGACTTCAGCGGCACGAGGCGAAACTGGCGCTGCAGATCGAGCGGCACCAGGTCGAGCACCGCCTGGGGGAGCTGGGGCAGCTCGACGTAGGGCAACTGGTACTGCTCGGCCAACGCCTGGGCGAGCTGCACCGAGCTCAGCTTGCCAGTCGCGACGAGGAGATCACCCAGCCGGCTGGGCTCTCCCGCGCTCTGCTCAGCGAGCGCAGCGGCGACGTCGGGGCCGCTCACGGCTCCGGAGGTCACGAGAATCTCGCCCAACTTCTTCTTCGTCACTGCCCAGGCCCCTCGGGTGCTTCAGAGCGTCAGCGTTTGACCTTGGCGAGGTATTCCTCGCGCGTGAAGACACCCTTCTCGATCATCAGCTCGACCATGCCCTTGAGCGCGGTGACCTCTTTGCGCTGCGCTTCTTCGATGG
>JBKJSE010000177.1:0-4336 GCA_046595925.1 Archangium sp.
TTGCCGGGCATCGCGGGCGTGATGCTCTTCGTGACCGCGCGCAGCTACCTCACGGGCGTGGGCCGCGTGGCGATCACCTTCTGGGCGATGGTGGTGGCGAACGTGGCCAACCTCGGCCTCGACGTCGCGCTGGTGTTCGGCTTGGGCCCCATTCCCGCGATGGGCGTGATGGGCGCGGCGATCGCCACCGTGCTGTGCACCTGGCTGCAGTTCGGAATCCTCCTGTTCGGGTTCGGCCACAGGCCCGAGGGCACGCGGCGCCGCTTCGATTCAGTCGAGGTGCTGCGCGCAGCCAGGCTGGGCGCGCCCATCGGCCTGCACTTCATCGCGGAGTCCGGCGTCTTTTCGCTCGCGGGCCTGCTCTCGGGGCGCCTGGGTGAGACCGCCGCGGCCGCGCACCAGGTGGCGCTCAACTGGGCGAGCATCACCTTCTGCGTGGCGTCGGGCATCGGCGCCGCGGCGTCCACGCGGGTGGGGTGGGGCATCGGGCGCGGGGACACGCCTGCTGCACGAAGGGCCGGGCTGACCGCGTTCGGGAGCGTGGCCCTGTTCATGGCGCTCGCCTCGTTGGTGTTCATCGCCTTCCCGCACACCATGGCCGGCGTGATGTCGGAGGATCCGGGCGTGGTGAAGATGGTGATCGCGCTCTTCGTGGTGGTGGCGGTCTTTCAGATCTCCGACGGGGTGCAGGCGGTCGGAGCAGGCGCGCTGCGCGGTACCGGCGACACCACGTTCACCTTCTGGGCGAACATGATCGGCCACTGGTTCATCGGCTTGCCCGTCGCGTACCTGCTGGGCGTGCGCGGGCGCTACGGCGTGGTCGGGTTGTGGTGGGGGCTGTCGGCGGGGCTGACCGTGGTGGCCATCGCGCTGGTGCTGCGGTTCAACCGCACGACGAAGATCTCCATCGCGAAGCTGAGCTGAACGTCACTTCGTGACGAACTCTCCGCACGCTACGTAGAGCGTGAACTCACGGGCGTCGTGAACGTTGATGAGCCAGTCGCCCTCGGCGAAGTCTTCGAACTGCACGGGCTGGGGAGTGCCGCGCTTCAAGACCGGGCGCGTGGTGCTCCCGACGCGGCCGGGTTTGCCCTCGAGCACATTGAGGTTGTTGAGCTCGGCGTAGATCGGCTCGACCTCGCCGCAGTTGCCCCGGTGCAGGTGCATCTGCTGAACGCCCTCGAACTCGGGAGCGCTGGTCTCGACCGTCACTTCGAGCTCGTTGCCGCGATCGATCAACACCGCGAAGCCGCTCTGGCCTGAGTTGTTGTCGGCGTTCATCGTGACGTGGATCTCTCGAGGCGCGCAGCCGCTGGCCAGCCCGAGGGTGCAACACAGCGCGATGAGTCGCATGCCCTCAGTCTTACCTCGGAATGAGCACCACCACTTCCTTCGCGTCGCCATAGATGATCGGGCTCATCGCTCGGTAGTTGTGCGTCACCCGGCCGCTGTCGCGCACGATGCCCATGTCATTGCCGTAGGGCCCGTTGGGTGAGTCCCAGCCGTGGCGGGTCTGGAACAGAATCGCGCCGCTCGGAATCTGCCCTGCCTTGGCGAGCCGCTCGTACGAGTCAGCGTCGAGCACCTGCGCCTGAATGGTGCCGTACTCACTGCGAATGGTGCGCGGCTGCGAGCCCGGCAGCTTGAGCGAGGTCCACTGATCTCCCTTCACCAGTTGCACCATGGCACCGCGGGCGTTGTTCGCGTCAGCGGTGGTGCCACCTGAGAACGAGGGAATACCGAGGCGGTCCATGTTGCCCAGCGTCGTCGCGACGCACGAGCTGTCGGCGCCTTCGTCGAGCCGCGCGGTCGCGAGCTTCTGCAGCCAGGGGTGGTTGACGTTGCCGGCCCCTCCACGGGCGGCGGCGCGAATGGTGTCGAGGGTCTGCTGCCCCGCGACCTCGGGGTCGCCGCCGAGCTTGAGCTCTGCTTTTGCCTTGCGGAGCGCCGCCAGACCATCGGGGCCCATCTCGTCGTTGACGACGCCTGCGTAGAACCCGGCGTTCTTCAGCGCCTCTTTGAGGTCCTTCACCTGCGGGCCCTTCGTTCCCGCGCGGACCTCGAAGGGCGCGGCGGGCCTGGTCAGCGCCTTCCACGTCGCGGGGCCTGCGACCCCGTCGACCGTCAGCCCGAGCTTCTGCTGCACGGCCTGCACGGCGGCCTGGGTGCGCGGGCCGAAGTCGCCGTCGACGTCGACCTGGGCCCCCGCCGCCTTGAGCCGCCGCTGCAGCTCGCTGACGTCGTCCCCGCTGGCCCCACGCTGGAGCGTCGGCTGCGCCCGTGACGGTGCCTCGCCAACGGGTGGCGTCGATGCCGTCGGAACGCCTGAGTTGCTGCGGAGCGCGAGGCCCTGCGCCACAGCCGCTGCGCGGCGCCCCTGGTCTTCACGGACGCGGGTCATCGAGTTGCCCAGGCCAGGCGCATCGAGGCGACCCGAGTCCGTGCGGTACGACTCGGCGCGCCAGCGGGTGACGGCGTCGACCGGGTTGGTGCCTGCGCTGAGGTCTGCCTTGAGCGCGGCAAGCTGGGTCGGGTTGAGCAGCCCATACGCTCCCTGCTGCGTCGCGGGGGCCTGGTTCCACGCGTCGAGCGCGTTGGCCGCCACGAGGTTGCGCGCGGGGCCCGGGGCGAAGCCGGCCTTCGTCAGCGCTGTGTCGATGGTCGACCACTGCCCGGCGAGGCGATCAGCCTGTACGCGGTCGGCTTCGGGTGCGGTGAGCGAGGCGCCCTTCGGGTGCTGGTACACCTGGTACGAGCCAAAGCCGCGGTTGAGCACGCCGTTGCCTGGATCTTCATGACCCGCGTACGCGTCGGTGGGCTTCCCGTTGGCCGCGATGGTTCCTTCGGCGAGGCCGATGGCCAGGTAGATGGGCGTCTTCGAGACGTCAGCCGAGCGGAGCTGGCTCCCGAAGTCGGCGCTGGTTCCCTGCGCGACGCGCGCCCGAAGCGCTGAGACGGTCGTCGGCCCGGCTTGATCAGCAGGCCCCGTGAGCTGCAGCGCCTGCTTCGCGCGCTTGAGTGCGTCGACGCCCATGGGCCCGAGCTCGTCGTTGATGGCGCCCTGGTAGAAGCCCGCGTCACGCAGCAGCGTCTTGAGCTCGTGGACCGCGGGCCCCCTGCTGCCAGGGCCCATCGTCGCTGAGTTGAAGATCGAGTTGCCCGCGGCCACCGCCGTCAGTGACGCATGGCTCGCCAGGGTCCCCGACAGCGCGACGCCTTGACCCGTCGCCGCGGCGAGGGGTTTGGCGGGAGCCGGGATCGTTCGTGCAGCCACCGGCGTCGTGGAAGGGGCAGAAGTCGGGGTCGAGCCAGCGCGCGTGACAGTCATGAGAACCTCGTGGGTGGATTGTTCTTTTGTCGGCGCAAAATTACGGAAGTTGCGGCGCTCAGACCGTGGTCATTGACCAACTTGATTTCACAAAGGTCTCACCAGGGAGTGCCGCACCGTCGACGGCTCCTTCCCGGAAATTCCCTGAGGTCGCCTACCGCCACGCTCTGGCGATCGACGGGGTGTAGCGCAGCGAGCTGGCCTCGATTTGGGGAAGGCGCCGCAGCTCGGCGATCGCGTTGGCGATGAGCGGGAGCGCCTCGGTGCCCAACGACTCGTCGAGGCCCTCGAAGATCTCCGCGAACTCGTCGACGAAGCTCTGGAAGAACTTCGGGTCGCTCGCCTCGCCCACCAGCGGTCGGCGCTCGACCCTGAAGCGCGTGAACCCGGCCGAGGTGAACTCGTTCTCGAGGTGCTGGCCGACGAAGGGGTCGCCGCCGCCTTTGCGTTGCGCCTCATTGAGCCTGCGCATCACCTCGGTCACGGAAGGACACGACGGCGTAGCGCGGAACGTCGCGTTGTCGACCTCGATGAAGTGGCACATGCCGCCGGGTCGCAGCACGCGGTGCACTTCTTTCAGGACGGGCACGGGGTCAGGCACGTGCTCGAGCAGCCAACTGCAGTGCACGCGATCGAAGGTGCCGTCGCGAAAGGGCAGCCGGGTGGCGTTCCCGCGCAGCACGGGAAGTTCGGGGTGATTCTGCCGGGCCGCGGTGAGTTGGCCGGGTGCGAGATCGACTCCCACCAGGTCGATTCCCGGGCAGGTGCGCAGCAAGCGCGCTCCCATTGCGCCGACGCCGGTCGCGAGATCGAGCACGCGTTGCCCGGGTTTCAGATCGACGGTGGAAAAGGTGAACGAAGCGGTGAAGTCGGCCTGCTTCTCGAGTCGCGCCACTTCGCGCGCGTCAGTTCCCCCGTGGACGTAGCCAGCCTGGCTCATAGGACGGGTGGATAACGCTCAACGCGTCGCCGAGCATCACCGGAAGTGACCCCAGGGTTGATCGAAAT
>JBKJSE010000228.1:0-18347 GCA_046595925.1 Archangium sp.
AGCTGGTTGTTGATCACGAGGTGGATGGTGCCGCCCGTGTCGTAGCCCGCGAGCTCGCTCAGGTTGAGCGTCTCTGCGATCAAGCCCTGGCCCGCGAACGCCGCGTCGCCGTGAATCACGAAGGGCACCACGGCCTTCCTCGCCGCGTCGCTCGCGCCGGCGCGGTCCTGCTTCGCGCGCACGCGGCCTTCGACCACCGGGTGCACGAACCCGAGGTGCGACGGGTTGAAGGCCATCGTGAGATGGATCTTGTTGCCAGCGCGCGTGGTGAGGTCGCGCGAGTACCCCATGTGGTACTTCACGTCGTGACGGTTCAAGTACTGCTTGGGGTCCGTCGGGCCGGTGACCTCCGAGAAGATCTCTTCAGCCGGCTTGCCCAGGATGTTCGTGAGCACGTTCAAGCGGCCGCGGTGGGCCATGCCGAACACGACTTCCCTCACACCCAGCGCGCCGCCGAGCTCGAGGAACGCGTCGAGCATGGCGATCTGCACTTCACTGCCCTCGGCAGAGAAGCGCTTCACCTTCTGGAACTTCGTCTCCATCGTCGTCTCGAAGGTCTCCGCTTCGGTCAACTTGCGGAGAATCTGCGCCTGCTCGTCGATGGAGAAGTTCGTCGTGTTCTCCGACGACTCCATGCGGTTGAGCAGCCAGCGACGGCGATCCGACGCGTACATCTGAATGAACTCGACCCCGATGTGATTGGTGTACGTGCGGCGCACGCGCTCCATCACCCGGCGCAGCGGCACGCTGGGCTCGGTGAAGGTGTCGAGCGGCGAGACGAGGGTGTCGAGCTCTTTCTCGGTGAAGTGCGTGTCGGACACCATGCTGATGTCGGCCACGTGCTCGAGCTTCGGGCGCGGCGTACCGAGCGGGTCGAGCTGCGCGACGAGGTGACCGCGCAGGCGGTGGGCGATGATGGTCTGGTCGACCTTCGACTGGAGCGCCATGTCGCTGGCGCCCTTGCCGTTGACCACGCCGTTGGCGTGACCGTTGCCCCGTTTGGGAGCGGGCAAGACGAGCCCGTCGATCACAAGGGGTTTTCCTTCGAGCTGGAGCGTGCTGAAGAGCTCCTTCCAACTTGGTTCGACGCTGTTGGGGTCGTTCAGGAAACGGGAATAGAGCGCTTCGATGAAATCGATGTTCGCGCCGGTGAGGAAGGAGTCGGACAGAGTCGACATGGCTGGATTCTTTTATTCGTTGGCGAGGCACTGCTCCATGATTCGTTTGATCGTCGTACTGACCATGCTGGCGCCGCTGGCGGTGTGGGCTGACCCACCGCACTTCTCCAATGGTGGTTTCAACTTCCAGATTCAGTATGGGCCGGGCTTCTGGACGGTCGATCAGAACAAGCTGGGAGCAGACGAGGGGCGAAATGGGCTGAAGGTGGGCCCCACCAATGCCGGCCTCTTCAAAGATTCGCTTCAGAATACGCACACCGTCTCTCTGAGCGCGGCCTACAACATTCTCGGGCACGCCTCGGTCGGCGCCGACCTCACCGCCACGGGCTGGAACCTGTTCGACGCCTCGCGCGGCGGCGGCGGCATGGTGATCGGCAAGGTGGCCTGGCACCCGCTCGAGCTGTTCTTCATGAAGAAGGAAAAGCGCCCCATCGGCCTCGACGCGAGCACGTTCTTCGGCGTGGGCTACGGCATCGTGGGCGGCGGCACGGCGGTCGCGGGCTCTCCGAACGGAATGGACGGGTTGCTCTTCGAGTGGGGCGCGAACGTCGACTACTTCTTCGCGCGCTACTTCGGCCTGGGCTTCTTCGTGCGCGGCGTGTTCCTGAACTGGGACAAGTTCTATTTGGATTTCAACAACCGCGACGTTCCCGGCAACACCATCCCGCTGGCCAAGCCGCTGGGCGGTTCGTTCTGGACGTTCGGAATTTCGATGACGTTCCGCGCGGGCGAATAGCGGGGCCGCGTGGTCGGCTGGGGTAGCAATGGCTATAGTTCGCCTGTGAGCACTGCCATCGCTACCTCGTCGAGCGTCCCTGAGGCATTCCTCAAGCGCATCGTCGACGAGCTGCACCCGCTCGAAATCTGGCTCTTCGGTAGTCGCGCGAAGGGAACCGCTCGTCCCGAGAGTGACTGGGACCTTCTGGCAGTGCTGCCCGATACGGCCAGCTCGGAGGATCTCGATCTCGTTCCGCTCTGGGGTCGATTGAGGGACCTGCACGCCAAACGCGTCGAGCTTTTCCCGATCACGAAGTCCGACTTCGATCGCTGCAAGCGTTCGCTTGGCACTCTCGCGCAGATCGTCGCCTCGGAGGGCGTGGTCGTCTATGCCCTCTGACGCACCAAAGCCCGACCCTGTCGTCATTGCGTCGTTTCTCGAAGATGTGGACTTCGAACTCGAGGCCGCGACACGCCTTGCTCAGGATCCACCGGTGCGTTTCGCCGCCTTTCATCTCCAACAGGCGGCCGAGAAGTTGATCAAGGCTGTCAGGCTGCACCGAGGCCTCTATCCGACGGCCGATCACAACCTTTCCGCGTTGGTCGCAGGGCTTCCCGAAGGCGATGTCTGGCGGGAAAAGCTGGAGCACCTCGGCCCGCTCTCGGCTTTCGCGACTGCGTACCGCTATCCATCACCGACAGGGAGGCTGAAGGCAGGACCAACGTCAGCTGACCTGCGTGGATGGATCGGCCAGATTCGCGCGCTCGCCGCAGAGGCGCGTGCCTCGCTTCTCGCCGCAGGCGTCTGAGAAATTTGGACGAGCCCAGGCACTGCTTGGGGTAGACGACGCGCATGCTCCTCCAGGGAAAGAAGCTCCTCATCACGGGTGTGCTCACCCCGCAGTCGATCGCGTTCTCCGTCGCCGAGCTCGCCCAGCAGCAGGGCGCCGAGGTCATCCTCACCAGCTTCGGCCGGCCAATGTCGTTGACCCAGCGCACCGCGCGCAAGCTGAACCCGGTGCCCGAGGTGCTCGAGCTCGACGTGACGAACCCCGAGCACTTTCCCAAGCTGCATGACGCGGTGAAGGCGAAGTGGGGCCGCCTCGACGGCGTGCTGCACGCGATCGCTTTCGCGCCGGAAGACGCGCTGGGCGGCAAGTTCCTCACCACGCCGTGGGAGTCGGTGCAGAACGCTTTCCGTGTGTCGGCCTTCTCGCTCAAGGAATTGGCGGCGTGCCTCGCGCCGTTGATGGACAAGGGCGGCGGCATCGTCACGCTCGACTTCGACAACTCGACGCAGGCCTGGCCGCTCTACGACTGGATGGGCGTGTGCAAGGCGGGGCTCGAGGCCATCGTTCGGTACCTCGCGCGCGACCTGGGCCCGAAGAAGATCCGCGTGAACTCGCTCGCCGCAGGCCCCATCGCCACCATCGCGGCCAAGGGCATTCCCGGCTTCAAGTACCTCGAGAACACCTGGGGTGAGCAGGCGCCGCTGGGCTGGGACGCGCGCAGTGACGCGGCCGTCGATGCCGTCGCGCGCACCGCCTGCGTACTCATGTCCGACTGGATGCCGTCGACCACCGGCGAACTCATTCGCGTCGATGGCGGGTTCCACGCGATGGGCGCAAAGCCAATCGATCTTGCATCAGTCTTGGCTGCTGAGAAAACGCCCGCGCCCCCGGGGACTTGACGGGTAGGGCGATGTGGGGACAAAGGGCGCCGCATGTCTTCGCGCTCACTGTTGGCCGTCGTCCTGTTTTCGTTTCTTTCCGGCTGCGCCTGCAACGTCGCAGCAGGCGCCTGCACCACCGAGCAGGACTGCACCAACCCCGCAGCGATGAAGTGTGACGACACGGGTCTGTGTGTCGCGTGCGTCGTCGACGAACACTGTGCCGAAGGTTTCGTCTGCCTCAACGGCGCGTGTGAAGCGGGCTGCAACGGTGACGCCGATCGGTGCCCCCAGGGCGTGTGCAAGGCGGGCGTCGGCTGCGTCGCGTGCGTGCTCGACTCGCAGTGTGGCGCGGGCAGCGTCTGCACCAACAACACCTGCGTGACGGGTTGTTCGGCGCAGAACCCCACGTGCCCTTCGGGCCTGGTGTGCGACGCGACGCGCGGCCAGTGCGTCGAGTGCGTCAACGGCACGCAGTGCCCCAACGCGCCGCTGACCGTGTGCAACCCTTCGACTGGCACCTGCGTGCAGTGCACCACCGGCGCCGACTGCCGCGATCCGAACCGGCCGGTCTGCGACCCCTCGAGCAACACCTGCGTGGGCTGCCTTTCGAACACCGACTGCCCCAGCGGCGTGTGCAACATGCAGCGCTGCGTGCAGTGCCTGAGCGACGCGCAGTGCGGCGGCACCACGCCCCGCTGCAACACCACCACGAACGCGTGCGTGGCCTGCCTGCCCGGCGCGACCGACAATTGCCCCACGGGCCAGTACTGCCGCGCTGACTTCCGCTGCGAGCAGGGCTGCAAGACGGGCACGGACTGCCCCTCGGGCGTGTGCCTGCCGAACCACTCGTGCCAGATGTGCACCAGCGACCTGCAGTGCGCCGCGGGCTCGGTTTGCCAGAACGGCACCTGCGTCGGTGCGTGTGGTGTGAACTCTCCGTGCGGCAACAACGAAGCGTGCTGCAACGGCCGCTGCGAGAACCTGCAGGCCGACGCTGACAACTGCGGCGCGTGCAACCGCGCGTGCGGCTCGGGCCAGGCGTGCTGCAACAGCGACTGTCGCTCGACCACCACCTTGAGCGACTGCGGCGCGTGCGGCGTGGCGTGCGCCGTCGATCAGTTCTGCGACGGCACGAGCTGCAAGGCGAAGGTGTTCCCGAACTTCTGCGCGAACCGCAACGTGGTGGCCATTCGTGACGGCATCCCGCTCGACAACGCGGCGACCACGGTGCTCGCGTCGACCATCACCCAGTACTGCTCTGCGACCACCACGCTGACCTACGGCGACGACAACGACCCGGCCTTCGTCGACCAGGACGGTGGGGCGTTGCTGCAGGGCGGCGGCTCGACGGTGGTGACAGCCGGTGGCCCGTTCCCCAACCTGCCGGTGAAGTGGCTGGAGCGCACGCGCAAGGTGACCAAGGTCTACTTCTCGAACAACACGCCGGGCACCGAGTTCTACTTCAAGCAGCGCCTCGCGCCGGACGCGGGCATGGCCGACCCGATCCTCGTCACGCGGTTGCAGTCGGCGTGTGCAGCGACGCTGGCCGATGGCGGCACCGGTGGCGCGCACAACGACGTCTTCCTCGTCGAGCTCGCGATCGACCCGACCTCGGGCACGTTGGCGCTGGTGGCGTATGGTCTGTGCAGCCCGGGTAACGGCACGCAGGCGGCCGCCTGGTACTGGGCCAACGTGATGCTGCCCAACCGCACCGCGTACACCGACAGTTGGTACCTCTACGAGTGGACCGACACGAACAACGATGGTCAGCCGCAGGTGACCGACATGTTCACGCGGTTGGCGAGCGGTCAGTAGAAGTTCGCGCCGTTGGTCGAAGCGCGAGCGCACACCGTGCATCCCGAGCAGGGGACCGGGTTCGCCGGCGATTTCGTCCGAAGGAACAGACCCACCGTTCGCATCGAGCGCAGTCGAGATGCCACCTCTGCGCCGCGCGGCAGGTGACCCCTCGACTTGGCTCGGGGGGGAACGGTGCTGAGGGATTACCTCCGCCTCGCGCTCGGGGGGACCGGTGGGCGAGGGAGTTCATCACTACAGCCAGCCCAGGGCGAGGTAGCTCTCTGCGCTTCGGCGCAGTGACTGGGCGATGGTGCGCTTGGGCGCGTAGCCCAGCAGCCGCCTCGCCTTGTCGATTCTGCAGGTCCACCCGGGCGCGAGCAGCTGCCGAGCGAGCTTTCGGTTCAGGGGCAGCTTGCGGCCGCTCACGTTGGTGATCAGATCGGCGGCGCTGCCCAGCGCGGTGAGCACGAGCTCAGGCACGTAGACGGTGCGGGGCTCGAGCTTGAGCACCTGGCCCACGATGCGCATCAACTCTTCGACGCTCTCGGTCTCGTCAGACGCGCAGAAGAAAGACTCGCCCACGGCCGCTGGAAGGTCCGCCTGCAGCAGCAGTTGGTCGACCACGTCTTCCACGTCGACGAAGGACAACTTGCGCTCAGCGCCGCCCAGGCGAAGCACGATGCCCTTCTTGACCAGCTTGAAGAACGTGAGGTTCTCGTGATCACCGGGCCCGATGATTCGTGCGGGCCGGCAGCAGGTGACCTCGAGCCGATCGGAATACGTGAAGGCGATCTTCTCTGCTTCGACCTTCGATTCGCCGTACCACTCCTGCGGCGCGAACGAATCTTCCTCGACCCGCGGCACACCGCCGACTGAAGGACCGGTCGCGGCGAGTGAGCCGACGAGCACGAAACGTTTGCTGCCCGCGGCCACCATCGCGTCGCCGACGTGACGCGTGCCCTCGGCGTTGACCTGCATGAACGCATCACGCGTCGCGCCGCGCCGAATGCCCGCGAGATGAAAAACGGTGTGCACGCCCTCGAGCGCAGGCGTGAGCGATGCGGGGTTCGTCACGTCACCTTCGATGATCTTCGCTGCGACGTTCGCGAGCGCAGACGCGTCACTTCCAGCGCGAACGAGGCATCTGACTTCATCTCCACGAGCGACCAGCGCCTTCGCGAGCCACGCGCCCAGGAACCCATTCGCACCGGTGATGAGGATCGATTTGCTGCTCATGCGAGCGAGTTTCCCTCGAAAAAACTGATCGAAGGGCTGTTTTTCCCTCGGGGAGGTGCTAGCAACCGCTCCTCGGTTTTCCAAAAGGAAGCCGTAAAAAGCGTCCCCGGGGAGGGGGCTCTTCAGTCCACCGCAGTCCTACAAAGGAAGAACGATGGCCGCTAAGAAGCCTGCCGCGAAGAAGACGACGAAGCCTGCAGCGAAGTCCGCCCGCAAGCCCAGCGCTGCATTCATGAAGGAGCTCACCCCTTCGCCTCAGCTCGCTGAAGTGATCGGCGCCAAGCCGCTGCCCCGCACCCAGGTCATCAAGAAGCTCTGGGAGTACTTCAAGAAGAACAAGCTCAACGATGGCCAGACCATCAACCTGGACGACAAGCTGAAGGCCGTTTACGGCGCGAAGCTGAAGTCCATCAAGATGACGGAGGTCTCCAAGGCCTTCGCGCACCTCAAGGACTGATTTTCAGTTCTCGCTGGTGTCACTCAGGCTCGCTCCTTCTCGAAGGGGCGGGCCTTTGTTTTTACCCGCGCAGGTAGCCCATCACGAGCCGCAGCACCGCGCGTACGAGCGTCTCGTCGTCGAGTGAAGCAGGGCGGGCGAGCGCGCCGTCGTGAGTCAGGCTGTGGATCGCGTTGGCGAGCACGTGCGTGGCCAGCCCGAGATCGTCGACGGCGATCTCACTGCGATGCGCCTCGAGCACGAGCTGCAACGAGCTCGCAGCGTCGATCACGCGCGCGGCGAGGGCAGGGTAGCGACCCAGGTGCTGCATCGCCTCGAGCCCGCGGCGCATGAGCGGGCCTTCGTTGCGCTGAAAGGCGAGCACGCTGCGCACCATGCGTTCGATCGCCTGCGACAACGTCGCGTCGGCCGGCAGGCTCGCGAACTGCTCGAGGTGAAACGCGAGCTCGCGTTCGGACATCGCTTCGATGATCGCCGCGACCAGCGCCGCCTTGTCAGGGAAGTATTGGTAGAGCGAGCCGGGGCTCACGCCGGCGATCTTCGCGACACGCTGCATCGACAGCCTCTCGAAGCCCTGTTCGATCAAAACGCGAGACCCTGCCTCGAGCACCGCCGAGACCAGCACCCTGGCCCGGCCTTGCGAGGGTGATTTCCGAGGGCGCAGCCGTTCAGGGAGCGCGGCGTCTTTCGGCTTCCGAATGCGAGTGGGCGCCATGGGCGCGTACTCTTACCTTCTTGGCCATGACACGCATCGTGGTCCTGGGTGGAAGTGGCTTTCTGGGCAGCCGGGTGGTGACGGGGTTGCGCCAGGCGGGCGCAGACGTGACCGTCGCTTCGCGTCGGTCCGAAGTGCGGGTCGACGTCACGAAGCCAGAGACGTTCGCCGCGTTGACGCCCTTCGACGTGGTGGTCGATCTCTCGGACACGGTGAGCAACGCACCCGACGCGCTGATCGCCTGGTGCCTCGAGCGCGGCAAGTGCGTGATCGAAGCGACCAGTGAAGCGCCCTGCGTCGAGCGGTTGCACGCGGCGCACGTGGGCACGAAGGGCAGGCTCGTCCTCGGCGGCGGCATCTTCACCGGCGTGAGCAACCTGCTGGCTCGTGACGTCGCGAAGCGCGTGGGCTCCGTGGAGAGCGTCAGGCTCGGCGTCGCCTCGAGCCCGTTCAGTGGTTCAGGCATCGGCACGATCGAGTTGATGGCGAAGGGGCTGGAAGTGCCCCCGATTCGCTACGAAGCAGGCCAGCGCATCGAAGAACCGAAGGTGCGTCGCGGCCCTTCTCTCGATTTCGGGGGAGTGACGCGGCCCACCGGCTACATGTCCCTGGCCGAGCCGTTCATGATCCACACGAGCACGGGCGCGCCGAAGGTCGACGTCGTGTTCTCGCCCAAGCCCGGAATCCTGGTGCCCTGCTTCACGCTGATTCCCGGGTGGCTGGCGCGCAGCAAACTCTTTCAGGCCTTCATGCGCGGGTACTTCACGGTGCTGCGCCGGGTGTTGCTGCGCAACGTCTCGACCTCAGTGGAGCTGGTCGCGTCTGCGGCCGGTCAAGGTGGAGAGGTCAGCCGCTGGGTGAAGACGGCTGACGGAATGGAGGCGGGCGGCTTCGCGCTCGCGGCGATGACCGAGACGATCGCGGCCTCGACTGACTGGTCGGGCGTGCGCTTCATCGACGACGTCACCGAGCTGCAACCGATCGTCGCGCGGGCCAACGTGCTCGCGGGTGCTCCGCTCATCGAGCTCTCACCTCCGCCGAAGGAAGCCGCGGCCCGCGCCGCCTGAACTTGCAGGCCGCCCCATTGCGCAGATCGCCCGCGAAGCTCATTCAAGCGGGAAGGGAGAAATCGCGATGGCCACACTTTCGAAACGAATTCGCAGGCTGGGCATGTGGGGCGCGTTCCCCGAGCTGCGTGAATGGGGAACTCCCGGCGTGCCTGCGCCGCCGCCGAAGCCGCCCGAAGTACCGAGGCAGGCGCAGGGGCCCAGGGGCTACCAACGCCCCGACAGCCGCATTCTCGAAGATGTCTGCGACGAGGTGATGCACATGCACGACCTCGACTCGGGCGACGTCGAGGTGCGCGTCGACAAGGGCGAGGTGTTCCTCACCGGCACGGTGCCCGAGCGGTGGATGAAGCAGCGCATCGAAGAGGCGGCCGACCGGGTACGCGGGGTCAAAGACATCACCAACCAGCTGCGCGTCAAGCGAGATGATCCCGAGGTGATGGGCTCTGAGTAAAATGCAGCCGCATGAAGAAGCGCGTGCTGTTGCTCAAGCCGGGCGTGACGAGCTCGAAGGCGGTGCTCGGCGACTACGAGTCGTGGTTCTCGCGCGCGTGTGGCGAGGTGACGCTGCAGCCGGTCGAGCTCCACGCGGGTGAGGTGCCTCCTCCGATCGATGGTTTCGACGGCGTGATCATGACCGGGTCACCGCTCTCGGTGACTGCGCTGTCTGACTGGATGCATCGAGCCGCCGACTTCCTGGTCGATGCTTCCGAGCGGGGAAAGCCGGTGCTCGGCGTCTGCTTCGGCCACCAGTTGCTCGCGTGGAAATTCGGAGCACGGGTTGAAAAGTGCCCGGCCGGACGAGAGCTGGGGACGGTGTTCGTCGAGCTGACCGAAGAAGGAAAACGCTCGCCGCTCTTCGCCGGGTTTCCGGACCGTTTCGACGTGCAGGCGACCCACGAAGATTACGTCGTCGCAGGCGGCGACTTGAAAGTGCTCGCGTCCAATCCGTTCTGCGCGGTGCAGGCGTTCTCACGCGGGCCGCGCACCTTCGGGGTGCAGTTTCACCCCGAGATGGACGCCGCCTCGATTCGTTACTGCATCACGACGGCTGCGTGCGTGAAGTCCGAGGCCCGCGAGACGCCGTGGGGGGCGCGGTTGCTTCGGCAGTTCATCGAGTTGTGTTGACGGCGCGGCGCAGGAACCAGATCGCGCCGAGCCACCACATCGCGCCGGGAAACGCCGCGCACCCGCGAGGGGTGGGGTTCAGCGGGTCGGGCTCGGCCACGACGACCTTCGAGCCTGCGTCGAACGAGCCTGCGTCGAACGAACCCGCATCGACTGCCTGCTGGGTGCCCGCGTCTTCGGTCGCGATGCCCGCGTCTTCGTCCACGACGACGCCTGCATCTTCTTCAGGAACCACCTCGCCCGCATCGGGCTGGCCCGCGTCGATGGGATCGATGGTCGTGTCGCACGCGTCGCCCTTGCCATCACGATCGCTGTCGAGCTGAGTCGGGTTGCTGATCAGCACGCAGTTGTCGTCTTCGTCGGGCACCTGGTCGCCATCGTCATCGCCGTCACACGCGTCACCGTCAGAGTCCGCGTCGGTGTCGCGCTGATTGGCGTTGGTGTCGTTCGGGCAGTTGTCGGCGGTGTCAGTGACGCCGTCTCCATCGGTGTCGACGGGAACGGTGACGCGGGCCAGGCCCATGGAGCCCCAGATGGGCGCGCCTGCAGCGACGGTGCGCGTGACGCTCTGGGTGACGAAGCCAGGCTTGGAAGCCGTGACGGTCCACGAGCCAGGCGGGAGATCGAACGAGTAGACGCCGGTGGGATCCGTCGTGATGCGCGGTCCACCGGTGACTTGCACCGTCGCTCCGCCCAGTCGAGCGGCCGTATTGGTGCCTTCGTAGACGAGACCGGTGAGCGTGCCCGTGGCGCCGGTCGAAGGCGCGAAGACGGCGAGGTGATTGGCCACCACGCGCGGCGAGCCATCGGAGGGACGATTCACGGTGCCCTGACCTGCGATGTACATCGACGAGCTGCCACCGCCATCGAGGTTGGCCGCGTGGAACGCGCCCAGGCCCTTGATCAGCGTCGCGAGCTCACCGCAGGTCATCCCGACCGAGGTCGTGGTGCGGCCATCGACCACCACCAGGTAGAGCTTCTTGCCGTCTTGCGACAGACCCAACGCGGTGCGCGGGTGGCGGGCAGTGCACAGGGTGCCGGTGTGCTGGGCGGTGGTGATCGCGCCGCTGCGAAGGAGGTCGGGCTTGCCGGACACCACGCCTTGCATCCAGGTCGAGTTGAAGGTGACCACCGACGACTTCGCCGCCAGCTCGTAACGGTTGGTGCCGAAGGCGAAGCTCGAGCTCGCGTTGGTGTCAGCGGTGCCCGACCACGCGGTGCCGTTGCCCGCGGCGAGGCCAACGGTGGCGTAGTCGGTGAAGTTGAAGAAGTCGGCGTTCACCGCGAGCTGCGCCCCGACCAGCTGCGCGAAGGACTGCGGCGTGCGGCGACGTTCGGTGGTGGTGGTGCTGCGCAGGCGCACGCCGGGTTGATCGAGATCGATCTCGAGCGCGTGAATCTGCCAGGCCGGTGAAGTGCTCGTTCGGTAGAGCTTGCGCACGCCCATGAACGGCGTGGTCCACGTGTCCGCGGCAGAGGCGGCCGTTGCCAGCAAGGTGATGAGGGCGAGTGCGATTCGGCTCATGCGGTGCTGGGTAGCATGGGCGCTCGGAGTCACTCTTCTGGGCGCAAGGATGGTGTCACTGGCGCGACTCAGTGACGGTAAGGTGCGCGCGGAAATGTACGACGTCTGGCCTGGAGTTCCGTACCCGCTGGGAGCGACCTGTCACCGCGAGGGCGTGAACTTCGCGCTCGCCTCGCACCACGCGACTGCGGTCGAGCTGTGTTTGTTCGACCCCGAGAATCCTGAGCGCGAGCTCGCTCGTTTGCCGCTGACTGATCAAACCGATCACGTCTTTCACGGCTACATCCCCGGACTGCAGGCAGGCGCGCTCTACGGCTTCCGCGTGCACGGCCCCTGGGCGCCCCATCAGGGCCACCGCTTCAACCCGAACAAGCTGGTGGTCGACCCGTACGCGCGCGCGTTCGCGGGCAAGCCCGACTGGTCAGCACCGCTGCTGGGTCACCAGGGCAACGTGAACACGCTCGATGATCGTGACTCTGCCGCCGGTGCACCGCGTTCGGTCGTGGTGGCCGACGACTTCGATTGGCGCGGCGATGAACGCCCGCAGATCATCTGGCGGCGCGCGGTCATCTACGAAGCCCACGTGAAGGGGCTCACCCAGCTTCACCCCGAAGTGCCCGAAGCGTTGCGCGGCACCTACGCAGGCCTCGCTCACCCCGCGGTGCTCAAGCACCTGGTGGAGCTCGGCGTGACCAGCGTCGAGCTGCTGCCAGTGCACGAGTGCGCCCCTGAAGGCTTCCTGCAAGATCGCGGGCTCACCAACTACTGGGGCTACAACACGCTGGGCTTCTTCGCGCCCGATCAACGCTTCTCTGCTTCGGGGAATCGCGGCGGGCAGGTGCGCGAGTTCAAGGAGATGGTGCGCTCGCTCCACGCGGCCGGCCTCGAGGTGATCCTCGACGTCGTCTACAACCACTCGAGCGAAGGCAGCGAGCAGGGCCCCACGCTCTCGTTTCGCGGCATCGACAACGCGACCTACTACTGGCTCGACGGGAAGGATCGTGCGCGCTCCCGCGACTTCACCGGGTGCGGCAACTCGCTGGCCACGCATCGGCCGCTGGTGCTCAAGCTGCTGCTCGATTCGTTGCGGTACTGGGTGCGCGAGATGCACGTCGACGGCTTCCGCTTCGATCTCGCCACCACGTTGGCGCGCGGGCCCGAGGGCGAGTTCGATCCACACTCGAGCTTCTTCGCCGCGCTGTTCCAGGACCCGGTGCTCTCGCGCGTCAAGTTGATCGCCGAGCCGTGGGACGTGGGGCCCCATGGCTATCGCCTCGGCAACTACCCGATGCCCTTCGCGGAGTGGAACGATCGCTACCGCAGCACCTTGCGGCGTTTCTGGCGCGGCGATCACGGCCAGCTGGCCGAGCTCGGCTCGCGGCTCTCGGGCAGCTCAGACTTCTTCAAGCTGTCCGGCCGCAGGCCCGGCGCGTCGATCAACTACGTCACCTGCCACGACGGCTTCACGCTGGCCGATCTCGTCAGCTACGAGCGCAAGCACAACGAAGCCAACCGTGAAGAGAACCGCGACGGGGCTGACGAGAACCAGTCGTCCAACTTCGGGGTGGAAGGCGAGACGGAAGACGAAGCCGTCCTCGCCGCGCGCGATCGCACGGCGCGCAACCTGCTCGCGTCGCTCTTCCTCTCGGTCGGCACGCCGATGCTGCTGGCCGGTGACGAGTTCGGCCGCACCCAGCGGGGCAACAACAACGCCTACTGCCAGGACAACGAGCTCTCGTGGGTCGATTGGCAGCTCTCGCCCCGGCAACAGGCGCTGCTCTCGTTCACCAAAAGCCTCATCAAGCTGAGGCTCTCTGAGCCGGTGCTGCAGCGGCGCAGCTTCTTCCTCGGCGAGTCACTCGACGACTCCCGCTTTCGCGACCTGGTCTGGTTCCACCCGGCAGGCCACGAGCTGGGCCCCGACGACTGGCGCAATCCGTTGCTGCAGTGTTTCGGCATGTTCCTGGGCGGCGACGCGATCACCTCGCGCGATCCCACCGGGCATCGGCTCACCGGCGACACGCTGCTGGTGTACCTGAACGCCAGCCGGGCACCTGTCCCCGTGGTGCTCCCGCCGGACACCTGGGGCGTGGGCTGGGAGCTGCTCCTGGCCACCGTCGACGACGGGGCAGCGCAGCCCGCGACGAGCGCCGGCCAGACCCTCCAGGTGCCGGCACGCTCGGTGGCTGTGTTCCGCCTTCAGCACGCCGATGTCACCCCGTGATTGACCCCGCGGCCCGGCGCTCTTAGAGGAGCCTGCAGTGGGCACCCCAATCCTCTGGGCAGTTTTCTTGATCGGTGCGGCCATCGTCGTCGCCATCGATTTGTTCGCAGCCGGCGGCAAAGAGGTCACCGCGAAGAAGGCCGGCATGTGGACGGCCATCTGGGTCTCGCTCTCACTGGGTTTCGCGGGCTTCCTTCACTTCGAGTTCGGCGCGATCGCCTCGGTGCCGTTCCTCACCGCGTACGTCATCGAGTACGCGCTCTCGGTCGACAACCTCTTCGTCTTCATCGTGGTCTTCTCGGCCTTCAAGGTCGGCAACCGCGCGCAGCACCGGCTGCTCTACTGGGGCATCATCGGGGCCTTCATCCTGCGCGGGACGTTGATTTTTCTGGGCACCTCGCTGGTCGCGAAGTTCGAGTGGCTGCTCTACATCTTCGGCGCCTTCCTGCTCTACACGGCGGGCAAGTTGCTCTTCGCGAAGGAAGACGAGCAGGTCGACCCCGAGCAGAACCCGATCCTCAAGTGGGGCCGCCGCGTGTTGCCGGTGTCCACGAAGGATCACGGCCTGTCGTTCTTCGTGCGCGAAGACGGCAAGTCGAAGGTCACGCCGCTCTTCCTCGCGCTGTTGGTGGTCGAGACCACCGACGTGTTGTTCGCGCTCGACTCGATTCCCGCGGTCCTCGCCATCAGCCAGGACCCCTTCATCGTGTTCACCTCGAACGCCTGCGCCATCCTCGGGCTGCGCTCGTTGTTCTTCCTGGTGGCTTCGTTGATGGACAAGTTCCGCTACCTGAAGATTGGCCTGGGCATCATTCTCTCGTTCGTCGGCGTGAAGTTGATCCTCGAGACCCTCTTCAAGGAGTGGGCGCATCACCACGAGACGATCGTCATCGTCGTGTCGTTGGGCGTCATCGTCTTGAGCCTGCTGGGGTCGATCCTCGCCTCGGTGCTCATCAAGCCCAAAGAGCTGCAGTCAGAGCCTTCCCCCAAGGTCGTGGAGCGTTAGATGTCGGACACCGAGACGGACGGAGTGCGCGTGACGGTCAAGGCTGCTTTCTGGCCTGAGCGCAGCTCACCCGACAACAACCAATGGGCGTTCACCTACGCGGTGGTCGTCAAGAACGAAGGCACCCGCGCGGCCACCCTGCGGGCGCGTCACTGGGTGATCACCGATGCCAACGGCCGCGTGGAAGAAGTGCGCGGCGAAGGCGTGGTGGGCAAGCAGCCGCGCCTCGAGGGCGGCGATTCGTTCGAGTACACGAGCTGGGCGATGTTGCGCACGCCGTTCGGCACCATGCGCGGCGAGTACCTGATGGAGCGCATCGACGGCAGCCGCTTCGAGGCGAAGATCGGCGAGTTCGTGCTCACGCAGCCCAACGCGCTCAACTGAAAACGACTCCCGGTGACGGCGCCCCCTCCACTGCGGCGCCGCCACCGGCATGAATTTCAGGAGCGGGGTTCGACGATGCCGCGCTGCTTGTCGTAGACGATGCCCTGATGGGTCACCGGCCCTGACAGGATGTAGTTGCTGCGCAGCTGGCGGCCGATGATCTCCTCTGCTCGACCGCCCAGGGCAATCATTGCCTTCAGGTCGATGCCGGTGCTCACGCCCATCTCTTCGAACAAGCCGACGAGATCTTCGGTGCAGGTGTTGCCGGTGTAGCCGCGGTGGTACTTCGCCGCGCCCGTCTTCGGCTGACCGCCGATCGCACCCAACGAGCTGTCGAAGTAGCGCAGCCCCAGGCCCAGCGCGGTCAGCGAGTTGGCCACGCCCCAGCCGCGGGTGTCGTGGAAGTGCACCACCACTTCGTCGCGCGTCATGCCGCCGCTCAGCACGTGCTCGTAGAAGGCGCTGACCTGCCGCGGGTTGGCCACGCCGGTGGTGTCGCCGAAGCCGATGTACGTGGCGCCGAGATCTTTCCACCACTGGCCCAGCGCGAGCGCGTTCTGCACCGGCACGTCGCCGCTGATGGGGCAGCCGAAGCTGCACAGCACCCAGCCGAAGACCTCGTGGCCCGTGTCGAGCGCGAGCCGCGTCATCTGCTCGAGGAGCTTCTGGTTCTCCTCGTGCGTCATGTTCACGTTGGCCTTGTTGTGGGCCTCGCTGGCGGAGATCACCATGGCGATCTCGTCGACGCCGAAGCCGGCCGCCTTGCTCTGCGCCGCGCGCTCCACGCCCTTCAAGGTGGTGCAGATGCCCCGGTAGGCAACGCCCTCTCTTCGGGGAATGAGCTTGAGCACCTCTTCCGCGTCGTTGAACTGCGGCAGGTATTTGGGGTGCGCGAAGTTGGTCGCTTCGATCTTCGTGAAGCCGGCCTCGACCATGCCGGTGATGATCTCGACCTTGTGCTGGGTGGACACGATTTCGGGCTCGCTCTGCAGCCCGTCGCGCGCCCAGCACTCACCCATGATCACGCGGGAGGGCAGGCTGTTGAAGTCGATCACTGCAAGGCACCGAGCCGGGCGCGGGCTTCTTCGACCACGAAGGGGTGAGCGCCCAGCTGCACGGCGGCCAGCTCCATCGGAGCGCGCATGATGAGCTCACGCGTGGCGGGCGAGCTCATCGCCTCGAGCACCAGCGTCGAGACGTCCCTGGGCGTCGCGCGAGGGGTGGCGGCGACGCGCTGCGTGCCACGAGGGGCCCGCTGAACCAACTCACAGGCGAGCTTGCGGGCCTGCGGCGTGGTGCAGGCGGTGCGGGCGCGTTCCACCCGGTTGGGGTGCACCTGGTAGAGCGAGGCGACGCTCTCGAGGTGGCCTTCGAAGAGCGGCTGCGCGCCTTCGAGGTGAGCGGCGGCGAGCTCGACCATGGCGGCGACGTCGGTTGGAAGATGCGTCATGGAGCAGCGCCGAAAGCAGCGGAACGCTGCGCGAGACAGATGGGAGCGAAGCGGACGGCTGGCCGAGGCGGAGAGACCCAGAACATGAGCGGGGCCATAACGCAGTGCGTCCTGAGAAGGGAGGGGGGGGCCCTCTCCTGGCGGGTGTCAGTCGCGCTTCGAGGCGCGCTGCAGGCGATCGCGGACGGCGAGGCCCAGGCCCGATTCCGCTGGGGGGACCGCGAGAATGAGATCGCCGAGCGCATCGGCTGCACGCAGGTGCGCGTAGAGCACGCGCGCGAAGCCCGCTTCATCGTGCGGCACCGTCAACGAGGCGACGCCTTCCGGCAGCGCGGTTCCTTCAGGTGCGATCACCACCACGCGGGCGCCTGCGGCCTTCCTGCGCGCTGCCTCATGGAAGACCTCGCCCGCCGAGACGAGCCAGAGCCCGGCGCGCGGCGCGTAGTGTGACTCGAGCATTCCGGGCGCGCGAACGTCGGTCGCGTGCGTGGCCAGCTCGAGCGGCTGACCCAGCAGCGCTTCGATGGCTTCGCGTGAAATTCCGCCCGGCCTCAGCAGGCGAGGCGGGCTCTGCGTCACGTCGATGATGGTGCTCTCGACGCCGACTGAGCTGTTGCCTCCATCGAGAATCAGCTCGACCTCGTCACCCAGTTCATTGCGCACGTGAGACGCCGTGGTGGGGCTCACCTTGCCGAACTTGTTCGCCGACGGCGCGGCGACGCCACCGCCGAAGAGCTGCAGCAGCTCGAGCGCGAGGGGGTGTGAGGGCACCCGGAGCCCCACGGTGTCCTGCCCGCCGGTCACCGCGTCGGACGCGCGTTCACTTCGTTTGACGATCAACGTGAGCGGCCCCGGCCAGAACGCGCGGGCGAGCTTTTCTCCAACCTCGGTCAGCTCGAGCGCCCACTGCCGGGCGTGCTCGACGCTCGCGACGTGCACAATGAGTGGATGTGTAGAGGGGCGGCCCTTCACTGCGAAGATGCGGCGCACGGCGAGATCGTTCGAGGCGTCTGCGCCCAGGCCGTAGACGGTCTCGGTGGGCAGGCCGATAAGGCCTCCTTCACGGAGCACCTCGACGGCGCGAATCAGCTCTGGCGAAGAAGCCACGTGGGCTCTCTGCCGGAATTGCGCCCACCGCGCCAGCCCGCTACAGGGCCGGGCTCAATGCCTTCCCAGCCTTCGAAGAAGCTCGAGATTTTCAAGAACCCCGCTCCGGTCCGCGACTACGTCATCGAGTTCGACTGTCCCGAGTTCACCTGCTTGTGCCCGCTCACCGGCCAGCCCGACTTCGCGCACTTCAAGATCAAGTACGTGCCCGACGAGAAGTGCATCGAGCTCAAGTCGCTCAAGCTCTACCTGTGGAGCTTCCGCGACGAAGGCTCGTTTCACGAAGCGGTCACCAACCAGATCCTCGAGGACATGGTCAAGGCGTGCGCGCCCCGCAGCATGACCGTGCACGGCCACTGGATGGTGCGCGGCGGCATCGTCACCGACGTGACGTGCAACTACGAGAAGAAGGGCAAGTCGAAGCGTTAAGCGTTCGGGTCGTAGTTCACGTTGCGCAGGCTGGCCTCGAAGTCCGCGACGGGGATCAGCTCCTGGCGGGCCGCTTCATCAGCGCGCGGGCCGTTGAGATCGGTGCCGTCGTTCACGTACGGCGCGTCTTCCACCACGATCAGGGCTGGCGGACGAACAGCGCAAGGAAGCGCTGGAAGAATCCCGTGCGTTGAGGAGGCAGGGCAGGCGCAACCGCCTCGACGCGCGCCACCAGCGGAGGGTCGGCAAGATTCT
>JBKJSE010000377.1:0-2747 GCA_046595925.1 Archangium sp.
CCTAGAGGAACAGCACCGTTCCCCCCGAGCGAAGTCGAGGGGTCACCTGCCGCGCGGCGCAGAGGTGGCATCGCGACTGCGCTCGATGCGAACGGTGGGTCTGTTCCTTCGGACGAAATCGCCGGCGAAGCCGGTCCCCTGCTCGGGATGATCGGTGTTCGTTCGTATTGTCGAAGCCTTCTTCAACACCCTCCCGAAGGGAGAGGGAGCGCGTTGAGTTAGCTGCGCTTCACGGCCGGGCGGATCAACGTGTGCTCGTCATCGTCGTGTTCCGAGGCCATGGCCTGCAGCCGCTGATTGGTCACCCGCAGCCGACGGGAGAGCTCGCGGCAGATGTTCTGAAGCACCATCACGTAGCCCGGCACGTCCTCCTGGTAGAGCGTGTAGAGGTCGCGGTTGCTCAAAGAGAACAAGAGCGACGGCTTCTGCGCCACCACGCTGGCCGAGCGCTTCTGAATGTCGATGAGCGTCATCTCGCCGAAGAACTCGCCCGGCCCCATGCGAACCATCTTCATGCGGCGGCCTTCTTCATTGTCGCGGCAGACCACCACCTCACCTTCGCGCACCAGGAACATCGCGCGGCCGGCTTCTCCCTGAGTGCAGATCTCGGTCTCGGGCGTGAAGTGGTGTTCGCCCATCAGCTTGATGATGCGCTTGAGCGTCTGGTCCTCGAGGCCACCGAAGATGGCGATCGTGGGGAGCCAGGCGAGCAGGTCGGCTTCGTTCTTCATGCGACACGCACCTTGGTCAGCTGATGAACCGCGTCGCCCAGGCCTTCCAGCGTGAGCGGGTACATGGGGAAGACGCGCCGCAACACGTCGATGGTGCTCTGCCACCAGCTCGAGGGCTGCTCCGGGTTGAGCCACGCCGCCGAAGGGTAGTGCTCGCGAAGCCGCATCATCCACATCACGCCTTCGACGCCTTCGTCTTCCTGCCAGCCCGAGGTGCTCATCAGCTCCCAGGGTGCCATGAGCGCATCGCCCACGAGGATGAGTTTGTACTTCCGGTCGGTCTCCGCGAAGAGCTGCGAGATCTTCACCGGCTGGCTGAGGCGCGCGTCTTTGTACACGCGGCCATAGATGCAGTTGTGGAAGTAGTACGTGCGCAGTTCCTTGAAGTGCGTCGCCTTCTTCGCCGCGGTGAAGAGCCGCGAGACCAGGTGCGCGTAGGGATCCATCGAGCCGCCGACGTCCATCATCAAGATGACCCGCGTGTTCGACTTGCGGGGCGGGCGGGTGACCACCTCGAGGTCGCCTAAGTTGCGCGCCGTCTTGTCGATGGTGCCGTCGATGTCGAGCTCATCGGGCTGACCCTCGCGCGTGAAGAGCCTCAGCTTGCGCAGCGCGAGCGCCAGTTGGCGAACGTCGAGCACCAGGTCGTCACGGTACTCGCGGAAGTTGCGCTGACCGGCGACCGACACGGCGCTCTTCATGCCGCCCTTGCCGCCGACCCGAATGCCCGGCCTCGCCGCGCGCCCGCTGTTGCCGAAGGGCGAAGTGCCGGCCGTACCGATCCACTTGTTGCCCTTGTCGTGGCGCTCCTTCTGGTCGCGCAGGCGCTCAGCGAAGAGCTTCTCCAGCTCGCCGCGATCGAACTGGTCGAGCAGCGCGCGTTCTTCGGGCGTCAGGTCCGGCAGCCGCGCTTCGGCGTTCTCGAGCCAATCGAGCAGCTGTTGCTGCAGCTCGATCGACTTGCCTTCGATGCCCTCGAAGCTCTTGCCGAACGCCTCATCGAACGCGTCGAGGTGCTTCTCGTCGTGCACCAGCAGGGCGCGCGCCACGTAATAGAAACCATCCAGCGAGCTGTCGTGCAGGCCTGCTTTCAGCGCACCTGCGAGCGCGACAGCCTCCTGCGTGCCCACCGGCACCTTCCGCGCGCGCAGCTCGTAGATGAACGGAATGAACATCATTTCACCTCAGGCCCTCGTGCGCTTGTTGCCCCCGAACGTCTCGGCGAAGGCCTGGAGATCCTGCTCACGCTTGAGCAGCGCGCCGAGGAACGGAAGGTTTTCGTCGAGCTTGACGGTCGAGATGCCCGACGCCTTGAGCGCCGAGATCCAATCGATGAGCTCGCTGGTGGTGGGGCGCTTGCGCAGCCGGGTGAGCGCGCGCAGTTGATAGAAGATCTCGAGCGACTGCTCGATCATCCGGTCGTTGAGATCGGGGTGGTGCACGGCGACGATGCGCTTCATCAGGTCCTGCTCGGGGAACTCGATGAAGTGGAAGACGCAGCGGCGCAAGAAGGCGTCGGGCAGATCTTTCTCGTTGTTCGAGGTGATGATCACCACCGGGCGCTGTTTGGCGGCGACTTCGCGATCGGTCTCGATCACCCGGAAGCGCATGCGATCGAGCTCATGCAGCAGGTCGTTGGGGAACTCGAGGTCGGCCTTGTCGATCTCGTCGATCAGCACCACCACCCGCTCCGGGGCGGCGAAGGCCTCGCCCAGGCGCCCGAGGCGGATGTAGCGGGCGATGTCGGACGGGTCGCCGTCGCCGAACTGGCTGTCGTAGAGGCGCTGCACCGTGTCGTAGACGTAGAGCCCGTCCTGGGCGCGCGTGGTCGACTTGACCCCCCAGACCAGCAGCTCCATCGCGAGGGCCTGCGCAACCGCCTCGGCCAGCAGGGTCTTGCCGGTGCCGGGCTCGCCCCGCACCAGCAGCGGGCGCTCGAGCGCCACGGCCACGTTGACCGCCGCCCTCAGCTCGTCGTTCGCGATATATCCGGAGGTGCCCTCGAACCTCACCGAT
>JBKJSE010000037.1:0-8762 GCA_046595925.1 Archangium sp.
GGGGTTCTTCACCAGCGCCAGCTTGATCGCGTACTTCCTGAGCCACTCGCGGTTCGAATAGATGACGCGCAGCACGTCATCGATGCAGATCTTGCTCTGCGCCTGCGTGAGCACCTCGCCATCGGTGATGCGCGGGCTGCGAATCACGGCCACCGACACCAGCTTGTTCGAGTCGCGCATCAGAATGCCGCGCGCTTCCTTGTTGCCCTTGGTGGCGAGCTTGATCTTCTCAGACACGTTCATCGACATGATGCGCTTGGAGAGGCTGAGCTTCTTCGACTCGTCCATCGGGGTGACGCCCTCTTCCACCCCTGCGGCGTCGGGCATCGAGAACTCCGACATGATGTCGTCGGCGCTCGGGCCTTCTTTGGGCGGTGGCTCGGCAGCGGCCTGGGGACCGAAGAGGCGCACGCGCGCTTCGGTCATCTGCGGCACGTCTTCCAGGTTGACGCCGCTGCGCACCGCGAAGTCGCAGACGCCGTCGATGAGCGCGCCCACCGCGTTGGGGTTCTTCGCGAGCGCCCTGATGATGCCGTCGTGCCGCAACAGGCGCAGCTGGTTCTGACCGATGGTCTCGGCCGTGCGCTTGCTGCACCCCTCAGCCACCGCCGCGACGGCATCGTCGGGCGTGTTGCCGTTGAGGATCAGCATTTCCGCGTACGTGTCGTTCTGACCGTACAGCCGCAGGAAGAAGCCGAGCACCGGCGGGTGCACCTCTTCGTCGCGGAAGCCCGAAGCCGCGGTGCGATCCTGCAACGTCGACGAGGTCTTCTGCACCTGGTCGCGCACGCCCTGATCGGGATCGTACGAGAGCATGAACAACACGCTGAGCATGTCGGAGGGGCTCAAGGGCACCAGCGCCTTGGCCGCCATCATCCGCAAGGGCACCGGCGCCTTGGGGTCGACGTGCTTGATCATGTTCGGCGGCAGGAACTCAGGCGTGATGGGGCAGACGGCCGGGTCTGGCGCAGTTCCGTCGCTCATGACTGGTTCCTCTCGTGAATGAGCCGCAAGCCCTCGAGGGTCAGGAACTCATCGACCTCTTCGATGGCCTTCGACTCGCTGGCGATCAACGGGGCCAGCCCGCCGGTGGCGAACACCCGGGTGGCGGGCCCGAGATCCTTCTTCATGCGATCGCAGATGCCGTCGACCAGCGCGACGTAGCCGAACACCAGGCCCGACTGCATCGAGTGCACGGTGTTCTTGCCGATCACGTGGGGCGGCCGGGCGAACTCGACCCGGGGCAGCTTCGAGGCGTTGCGGGTCAGCGCGTCCATCGCGATGGTGATGCCCGGCGTGATGGCCCCGCCTGCGTACTCGCCCTTGGCCGTCACCGCGTCGAACGTGGTGGCCGTACCGAAGTCGACGACGATCAGCGCGCCTTTGTGACGCTCCCAGGCGGCGACGGCGTTGACGATGCGATCGGCGCCGACCTCACGCGGGTTGTCGTAGAGGATCGGCATGCCCGTCTTGACCCCTGGCCCCACGAAGAGCGGCTTGCAGGCGAAGTAGCGCTCGCTCATTTTTTCCAGGTTGAACTGGAGCGTGGGCACCACGCTGGAGACCGCCACGGCATCGACCTTCTTCGGGTCGAGGTGGGCGTGCGCGAAGAGCTGCAGCGCGAGAATGCCGTACTCGTCGAAGGTGCGCCGGGCGGTCGTCTCGATGCGCCAGTGCGCCCGCAGGGTGGGGCCGTCGTAGACGCCCAGGACGGTGTTGGTGTTGCCGACATCGATGGCGAGCAGCATGGGGCTGATGTTACCGCTGGCCGCTTCGAGACGGTTACGACTTCCGGGAGCGCACCTGCTCGACGTCACCTGACAGCACCCGCTCGAGCTTGTCGCCCACGCGCAGCAGCAACGCCCCGCTGGCGTCGATGTCTTCGGCGATGCCGCGCAGCTCGCGTTGATCCGCGCGCACGAGCACTTCCTGCCCGAGCGTCGAGGCGAGCCCCTTCCACGCCGTGCGAATGGGCTCGAAGCCGTCGTCCGTCCAGGTGTCGAGCCACTGCTCGAGCTTGCCCAACAACGCGGCCGTGAAGAGCGCGCGGTGCACCGGGCTGTGCCGGGTGAGGTTGACCGAGGTCGCCAGCTCAGCCACGTCGGGCGGGAAATCGGTCAGCTCGGCGTTCAGGTTCACCCCGATGCCCAGCACGACGAAGTGCACCCGCTCAACGTCGGCGCTCAGCTCGGTGAGAATACCCGCCACCTTCTTGCCGGCGATCTGCACGTCGTTGGGCCACTTGATGTCGGCCTGCACGCCCGAATCACGCAGCGTCTCGGCCAGCGCGACCGCGGCCACGAGGGTGACCTCGGGGGCACGGGAAGGCGCTATCTCGGGGCGGAGAATGAGGCTCATCGCCAGGCTCTTGCCCGCGGGGGAAACCCAGCTGCGCCCACGACGCCCTTTGCCGGCGGTCTGGTGCTCGGTGACGATCAGGTCTCCGTGCGAGCCGCCCTCTTGCGCCAGCTCGAAGGCCTTGGCGTTGGTCGACTCGAGCTTCTCGTAGTGGTGCAGCCTCTGGCCCAGCTCGCGCGTGGCGAGCAACGGGCCGACCTCGAGCGCCGTGAGACGATCGGGCACCTCGAGCAGCCGGTAGCCCTTGGCCGACTGGGCGTCGATTCGGTAGCCCATCTTGCGGAGCTGTTCGACGTACTTCCACACGGCGGTGCGGGAGAGGCCGAGCTTGTCGGAGAGCGCGGCTCCAGAGATGTAGTCGTCTCCGCCTTCTGCCAGGAAGGAGAGGATCATCTCCTCATTCGAGAGTTCGGTCGCGTCCACAGACGGAAAGGTAGTTCTGCCGACCAAACCCTTCAACCCTGAGGGGGCGCGAACTTCACCAGGGCCAGCGTCGATTGGGGGATGTGCTTCCCGTTCGATTCGAGGACAGTCGAAAGCCGCACGATGCCTACACCGGGCGCGAAGGTCATCTCGTTGACCAGCGTGGTGCCTTCTTCCACCCGGTTGCGGCTCTCGACCACCACGCAACCCTCCCATTTCCCAGCGGGTGCATCGCAGGGCTGGTTGGCCGCGATGATCTCGTAGCCCTCGACCGAGGACACCGAAACCACGTTGGTCCACCTGGTGCCGGCGGCGATCGGGTTGCGCAGCAGGTACCGCTTCTGGTCGCGCACCCCGAACCCATCCACCAGAAATTGCGCGCCGGTCGAGTCTTCCACGAAGCCGTCGCTGTTCTTGCGCAGGGTGGTGACGTCGATCATGCGCGTCTCGCCCAGCAGCTTGACCTCGTACGACCAGGTCGTGCCGATGACCAAGGGGTAGAAGTCGGCGGCGGTCGCCTCAGCCTTGGTGGGAGCAGTGGTCTTCGAGGTGGTGGTGCACGCAACGAAGGCGAGCACACAGAGAAGAAGGAGTCGGTTCATCGGGGTTCTCCACGGGGGGGCTGAAGTTTCTTTTTCTCTCGCAGCTCGAGCAACGCCTGCGCAGCGCTGGCCCGGAGCAACGGATCATCGTGACCTGTGGCGACCAGGTCGAGATAGGCCTCGGCATCATCACCGCCGATGGCGCCGACCGCGAAGACGACTTCGCGCTCGAAAACCGGGCCGCGTTGGTTGGCGGTCTCGACGAGCGGGTTGACCGATTCGGGCGCACGCAGCTCGACCAGCTGGCCGATGACACCGCGCAAGGTGTCGAGGTCGTCCGTCTTCAAGCGCTCCAGAAGGAACGGCAGGGCGGCCTTGTTCTGCCGGCCCACCAGCAAACGCACCGCGGCGTCGGCCACGGCGGGATCTGAATCTTTGAGCCGGGTGGTCAGCGTGCTCTCGGAAGCGTCTTCCATCGAGATCAACGCGGCGGCCTGGCGCACCGCACGGCCCAGCGCTTCGTCGAGCGAGTCGCGAATGGCGCTCTGCATCGCCTCGACGTCGTTGGTCTGCGCGGCCTTGACGGTGACGCGCGAGTCGATCGCGAACGACTCGGACTTTCCGGTGTGCTGCAGCTCGAGCGCCAACACCACCGACGAGGTCTGCCGCTCGAGATCCGGCTCGCTGAGCCCGGCGGCCAATTGCAGCCGCCACGGCTTGACGTCGTCGGGGATCTTCTGACCGGCTTTCGGCAGCACGAACTTCGCGGCCTCGAGCTTCGCGGTCAGCTTCTGCTCCAGCTGGGCCTTCGAGAGGGAAGCGACTTCACCACCCTCAAAGGCATCGACTTCCAGCCGGTCGATCCACGGCCTGCTCGACTTCGAGCAGGCGACTGCTCCCAGCAGCAGCGCCAGAGACACGGCGTTGCGGCCGGCAGCGTTCAATTCGTCGGGCCTGGCTCAGGTGCGGACGGAGGAGGCGGCGGCGGCGGCTCAGACGCCTGCGGCGCAGGAGCAGCCTGCGCCTCGGGGGCAGGCGCTGCGACGGGTGCGGAAGCGGAAGCCACAGGCGCCTCGCCACCGGGAGCGGTGGGCGCACCAGCGACCGCGGCGCCACCACGACGACGACGACGACGACGACGGCGGCGGCGTTTGCCATCGCCCGGAGCGCCCGGAGCAGCCGGGTCGCCACCCTCTTCGGCGCCCTCTTCTCCTTCTTCGCCCTCTTCACCTTCTTCGTCGTCTTCTTCGTCAGCGCCTTCGGCCTGCACGGCCGCGATGCCTTCGGGAATGGTGACCGGGCCCGCTGCGTCAGCCTGCGACGAAGAGGCCTGCACTTCGGGACGATCGGAAGTCTCGGTCTCGGCCGAGCCGCGGGGATCGCGATCTTTCTGACGCTCTTCGCGGCGCTTGGTCGACTCGTCTGCGTCGAGCTTGGCCTGCGCGAAGAACGCCTCGTCGACGTCGTAGAGCTCGATGGTCGTGACGGACACGCCCACCTTCGCCTCGAAGAACTTGTCGGCCAGCGCGTCGCCCGCCCAGAGCATCACCAGCGGCCCCGCGGTGCACTCGCTGCGCGCATCGCCACGAGCTTCGCCCGCGGTGAGCAACAGGCCGACGTTGGCGCCGGTCTGCTGCAGCTCGCGACGCAGCTCCTGCACGTGCTTGCGGTCGACCGCACCACCGCCCTTGAGCAGGCGCACGGCGTAGCGGATCTCGAGGCTTCCCTCGCGGCGGCGCGCGGTCATCAGCGGGCCGTCCTTCGAGCGGCGGGCCACCTTCAGCTCGCGGAAGTGCAGGCCGTGCAGCATGCGCACGCTGGCCTTCTCGAACGTGCCGAGGTCGAGGTCTGAGAGCTTCTTGCGAAGGATCCGCGCCATCGCCTTGCGCGCGTCCTTCCCGGCCAGACGTGCCGTCTGGAACAAGGCGACGTCTTCGGCAGCAGGCGGAGCGGCGACGCTGGGCGCGGCCCCGTGCGGCTGCTGTTGCTGCTGCTGCTGCTGCTGAGCACGCTGCTCGCTGCGGAGCACGACCTTGCCGTTCTCGAAGGGCAGGTTGCACGCAGCACAGAACGCCTGCTGCACCTCGAGCGGCGCGGGGCCACCCTCGGCCTGCGGCTCGAGCGAGATCTGCAGCTCGTTCGACTCACCACGCGCGGCAGCGAAGAGCGGCTTGCGGCCGTCGTCGAGACGCTTCTGGTTGTCGAGCGCCAGGCCATCGACGAGCCGGGAGATCGGAAGATCGTCGGAAGCCCCTTCGCGCGCCTTCATGCGGGCCAGCAGCTCGCTGGCGACCAACGCGCTCTGGCACTCCTGCAACACTTCGCAGGCGACCTCGGCGATGGGCGGGTACTTCTTCTTGCGATCGTCGTCGCGACGTTTGCGATCGCTCTGGCGGCCGATGCTGCGCAGGTACTCTGCGTGCGCTTCGGGGTGCCGCTCAGTGGGGCGATACGCAGGCAACGCCTCTTCGGGGTTGGGCTCGATCACGCCGGTGATGGTGAGCGCTTCCGGATCTTCCGGGAGCATCCAATCGGTCAACGCGAAGGTGTCGCGCACGGTGACCTGCAGCTTGCGATCGCGGGGGCGCTTGGCCATCGCCGCGAGGCGAGACAACATGGTGATCTCGGGCGTCTTTCCCACGTGCGACAACAAACCTTTATCCACCGCACGCTTCGTGATGTCCGTCGAGTGGAGCGGCATGCCCGCCTCTTCGAGGACGCGGAGCGCCGCTTCATAGAATGTCATGATATTTCCAAGTAATTTCAGGGACTTCCACTGGAAGTCGACAGGAGACGCGGGAGCCTACGCAGGGGTACACTGAGTGTCAACGTGTGATGATCAGGTTCAGAGTGGGTCACAGCTGGCAGCGCGAACCACCGGGGCCCGGCGGCCCTCGTGACGCGTTCGCTTTCGAGCTCGAGGGCATCAACGTGCTCCCGGGCGCGAATGATGAACCGCTCGTTCGCATCGTCACGGCCCTCGTCGACACGGTCAGCGCGATGGTGGTCGACGGTGAACGCGCAGGCCAGGTTTCCCTCGAAGACGTGCATCTCGAGCTGTGCTTCTGGCGCACGTTCGGCAACGAGGTCACGGTCTGTGTCATCGATCTTTCCCCGCCTCCGAAGCAGGTGCGCGCGCCGATCGCCGTCGAGCTGCCCACCCTCGTCGAAGCGACGGTGCGGTGTGCGCGGCACTTTCTTCGCGACGTCGAGCAGCACCGGGGTGACATCGAGACCGATTTGGTCGCGCTCGAGAAACGGCTCAAGCGCCTGACCTCGGCGGTGATCGAAGAGCGGCCTCGTCGCGAAGCGCCTCTTCCCTGGAGCGCGGTGCGCAGCGCGACCGATGCGGTTGGTTTTTCACTGCGTGATGACGAGGGCCGCACGCTGGCGTGGAACCGGAAGACGCGCGCCGGGCTGCCCCCCCTGCTCTTCGATGGTGAGCTCACGCTGGCCGACGGCACGCACCACGCGGGCCTGCCGTTCCTCGCGATGATGGGGCTCGCGCGGGCTGCGGCTGAAGGCGCGGCGCGCATCGGTGGCCAGCCGGTGGCGCCTGATCAGATTTACCTTGCGGGTCTCGATCTCTGCCTGGCGTTGCGCTCGCGCAACCCCGCGCTGGGCGCCAACCCCTACGTGGAAGCGCTGCAGGTGCGCTGCACCGATGGGCTGATGGCGATGCGAAAGCCGGTGCCCGACACCACCATGGCCACGGTCAGCCCGCCCCGCTCCACGCCGGGTGTGCCGCTCGCGCCAGTGGGTGACGTGCGGCGCGTGACGCTGCAGCCGCGTTGGAGCCGGCCGGTCGCGCTCGGTGAAGAAGGCGGCCGCATTCTGCTCGGGAAGCGCTGGGCGATCGTGCACTCGCCGCACGCCGCGCACGCCTTCAGCCGGGCGGGCGCGACTGCTTTTCGTCACCTGTCGACGCGCGGTGTGGCGATCGGCATCGAGGGCGATGCGATCTGCGCCACGCCTGAACGGCTGCTCTTCTATGAAGGTCGCGGGCCCACCGCGCAGTGGCTGCGAGATTCCGACGGGGGCCGGCTGGGGCCGGAGCTCGAGGCGATCGACGGCGTGTTGGTCTGCCCCCTGGGTCGCCGTGGCGTGGCTGGCTTCGCGCGCATGTCGGGCCGCGAGCTGTGGCGCTTCGAGCCCCCGCGCACGCAGAGCATCACCTTCTCACGCGTGGGCACCCGCGTGCTGGTGGGCACCGACGGCGGCACGCTCTACGGCATCGACGCCAGTGATGGGCAGGTGCGCTTCCGCGTGAAGGCAGGGCTGCCGGTCGCGCGTGCACCGGTGGCCGTGCGCAATCGCGCGCTGGTGGTGCTCAACCGCGGCGAACACTCCGCCATCTATCTGTGCGACGCGCTCTCGTCGGGCGACACCACGCCGGCGGGGGCGATCGTGTGGACGCGTGAGCTGATTCTCTCGTCGCCGTCTGCGCCCGTCTGGGCGCGCGGCCACACCTGGCTGGGCGGCGCTCGCGACGGGCGCACCGTGCTCATTTGTCTGGGGCCCCGCGGTCAGGTGCTCTGGGAAAAGACCATTCCCTGTGATGCGCGCACGCTGTCTTTGCTCCCCTGGGAAGGCGGCGTCCTGGTCGCCGACGCGCGCGGTGCGGCCACGCGGGTGCTCCCCGACGGCAGCGCAGAGTGGGTGCTGGGCTCTTCGGGCGACGAGCTCAACCGCGCGATTCCCATCGTGGTGCGCCGCAGAACACTGGTGGTTCCGGGCCCCGTGACGCGACTGGTTCAGCCGCGCGGCGGGCGCGTGCTCGCCGAGCTGGCCACGGGCCCGCGCATGCTCGACCTGGTGACTGACGCGAAGCTCACCATCTACGTGCTGCGCGAACCCGGCACGTTGGAGACCTTCGTGCCGGGCACTGCGCTGGCGCTGGTGCCTTCAGCGGGCTGACCACCAGGCGCGGAACTCGTCCCACGAGATGCGGCCGGAGTGGTTGATGTCGATCACCTCGAGGGCGACCGCGAGCTCTTCCTCGGGGAGGTCCTGGCCGAGCGCCTCGAGCAGGCGGGTCAGCTCGTTGCGGTCGATGCTGCCCGAGCCATCACGGTCGAACGACTTGAAGACCTCGAACACCTCGTCGCGCTCGGTGTCGTCGTCGTCGAGCTCCTGGTGACTGGTCTTCGCGTGCATCGGCGGGTTGCGCTTGCTGGCCACCTTCTTCACCTTCTTCGGGGCCACCTTCACCTTCGCGGGCGCAGATTTCTTCTTCGGGGCGGGTTTCTTCGCCACGGCGCGCACTTTTTTCGGGAGCTTCTTCAGGACCTTCTTCTTCTTCTTGGTAGCCATGCGTCAAAGCAGCATGCACCACGGCGCTTTCGCCCGGAATGATCATGTGGCATTCAAAGCCATGCTGCCTCGCGAGCTGATCGACCTGCACATTCACATGGGCGGTGCTGTCGCCCCGCACATCCT
>JBKJSE010000085.1:0-17731 GCA_046595925.1 Archangium sp.
GGAACGGTGTGAGTTCGTGTTGTCGAAGCCTTCTTCAACACTCTCTTGTTCGGGTCGGGGTGAGGGCGAATCGCCTACTGATTCCGCCCGATGATCGGCACCGTCACGGTCGGCGAATACGGGTCGGTCGTGCCGACGATCGCGAACACGCGCTGCTCCTGCGACGGCGGGTAATAGACGCCGGCATCGAGCGTGCCGTACGAGATGGTGCCGACCTTCTTGCTGATGCGCCCACCGGGCAGATTCGTGCCCTCGAGCAGCACCGGTAACGTCGGCCCGGCCACCCACGCGAAGTGCACGCACGGCCCCGCATCGACGTCCGAGCACTTCACGGTCGGCGTGTTGCCGCCATCGGCCGACTGCCACAGCTCTGCGGTCACCACGCGTACCGGCCCGTCGCCCGTGTTGGTCACCAGCGACACGTCTTGCGGCGCGGGCGCGTTGCCGGTGAACGTCACGGGGAACGGCACGGGGTCCGACAGCAACGAGCTGCCCGTGAGCGTGGCGAGCATCGTGCTCGGCCGGCGCATGGTGTTGTTGGGTTCACCCTGCCGCGTCCAGATGATGCTCGAGAGATCGGTGGCATCGCCGCGGCACACCGAGCGCGCGCGGTAGGTGACGCTCACGGGGGCCGTCTTCCAGTCGCGCGGATCGTTGACTGAGTTGGGCAGCTTGAAGGTGGGCAGCGTGAACATCGTCTGCGTGCCGCCATCGGCGAGCACCGGCGCGTTGGCGTAGCGGTAGTCGATGCTCGCCCCACCATCACAGCGTGAGGGCTGACCGGCCGAGATGGTCATCGCGTAGCTGACCGGCGTGTTGCCGTCGTTGCGCACGAACATCTGGCCCGTGCGCTCGTAAGCGACCGGTCCACCATCGAGCTCGCACGGGAGGCCACCATCCTCCGGGTACACGCGGCCATCGCAGAGGCTGCCGAAGCGCACGTCGAGGCTCATACCCGTGGTGCCGTCGGTGCACTGCTCGGTCGTGCTGTCGTCGAACTTGAAGCAAAGCTTCGGCAGCGCCTGAATGCCCGAGCCCCGAATGGGAATCGTCTTGTTCCCCACGCCGGCCGGCAGCACCAGCTCGAGCTGGCCGCCCAGCAGCACGGCCGCGGTGGGCATGAAGCGCACGGTGATCATCACCGTCTCGCCGCCCGCCAGCGTCTTGACCCACGGCATCAGGTTGCTGCTCACCGAGGGATCGACCGCCGAGCTGAACGTGGCCGAGGTGACCGGCAGCTCGTTCGAGCCTGAGTTGGTGAGCGACACGGTGAGCTCCTTCATCTCACCGACGTAGACCTCGCCGAAGTCGAGCGCGGTCGGCTGCACCACCGCGGTGGCCGTGACGCCGGTGCCCGCGAGGCTCAGCTGCACGGTGGGCTTCTCGGGATCGTCCGTGGTGACGGTGACGGTGCCGGTCTCGCGCTGATCAGCGACCGACGGCGTGAAGTCGAGCGCCAGCTCGAACTCGCCGTTGACGCCGATGACGACGGGCAGCGGCTCGGTGAGCGCGAAGCGGGGGTTGGTGAAGACCGCCTTCTCGAGCGTCAGCCCAGCGGCGCCCGCGTTGCGAATGCGCACCTTCCTGGTCGCCGTGAAGTTGAGCTGCACCTGGCCGAACTCGACCGATGACCGCGCGTTCCCCATGTCATCGAGGACCTCGATCTTCGGGAAGAGCTTGCGGGTCTGGGTGCCGCAATCACAGCCCGCGAGCGTCAACAGGAGGACAAGGGGCAGTCTCTGAATGGTCATGACACTCCGGGGGTTACACCAACTCGCTCTTGGCCGTGCGGCCCATGAGCTCGGCCACCGCGGCCCTGGGCGAGCCGCCTTCCCACGCGATCTTGTACACCTGCTCGCAGATGGGCAGCTCGACGCCGACCTTGAGCGCCAGGTCGCGCGCGCTCTTCGCCGTCTTCACGCCTTCGGCGACCTGCTTCATGTCTTTCAAGATGTCGTCGATCGAGCGACCACGGCCCAGCTCGAAGCCGACCGTGCGGTTGCGTGACAGCTCGCCGGTGCAGGTGAGCACCAGGTCACCCAGGCCCGCGAGGCCGGACAACGTGAGCGGGTTGCCGCCCATGCGCACGGCGATGCGGGTGATCTCGGCGAGGCCGCGCGTGATGATGGCCGCGCGAGAGTTGTGACCCAGGCCCAGGCCGTCGGACATGCCGGCCGCGATGGCGATGACGTTCTTGAGCGCGCCGCCGACCTGCACGCCGACCACGTCGGTCGAGGTGTACGTCCTGAAGACGTCGCTCTTGAACATGGCCTGCGCCGCGAGCGCGGTCGACTCGAAGCGGCTGGCGATGGTCACCACCGTGGGCAGCCGCCTGACCATTTCCTTGGCGAACGACGGCCCGGAGAGCACCGCGATGTGCGGGTGGTATTCCTCGGGGAGGCTCTGCTCGAGCACCTCGGTCATCGTGCTCAGCGTGCCGTTCTCGATGCCCTTGGCCACCGAGACCACCGGAACGTTCTTGGGAAACAGGTTCTGCGCCTTACCCAGCAGGTCGCGCGTGGCCTGCGAAGGCGTGGCGACGACGATCAGCTCGGCGCCGTGCGCAGACGCTTCGAGATCGGTCGAGCCGCGAATCTTCGGGTTGAGCTCCAACCCGGGAAGGTAGTTCGCGTTCTGGTGGGTGCGGTTGAGCACCTCGACCAGCGCCGCGTCGCGCCCCCAGAGCACCACCTCATCGAAGTTCGCGGTGAGAACCTGAGCGATGGCGGTGCCAAAGCTGCCTGCGCCGAAGACCGTGGCCTTTTTCATACCCGGCGGGTTCTAGCGCCCTTCAGAGCGAAGTGACGAGGCCCAGTGAAGCGCCCGGCATCACCACCGAGTCTTCTTCGCGGCCGTGGATGTCGAAGCCGAACGAGAAGACGAAGGAGGTCCTGGACGAGAACGGAATCTCGGCCCCGCCTTTGAGGCCGAAGTTGTGACCGGCCACGATCGCCGGGGGCACGCCCACCAGCGGGTCGGTCGCGTAGGGCTCGGTGTCCAACGCGAGCAGGTAGCGCAGCTCGAAGAACACCCGCGCGTCACGCGGCCTGCTGCCCTGGTAGGCCACCAGCATCGCGGGCGAGACGTTGATGTTGCGACGGCCGGTGAGCCAGCGCGCGCTGCGCGACTCGCGTGAGGCGCGCTGCGCGAAGAAGGCGTAGCCGCCCTCCATGCTGGCTGACAGCGACCAGTTCTCGCCCTTCACCAGCGTCAGGCGGGCGATGACGCGCGGCTCGTTCATCAGGAAGTAATAGGTGTCGAAGGCCACGCCGATGTCGAAGGCCTCGCTGACGCCGAACAACGCGCGCAGGGTGAGAATCGGGAAACCCAGCAGCACCATCTGGCCGCGTTTTCCGGTGCCCAGCGAGGGCGAGCCCGCCATCGAGACCTGGTTGCGCTCTTCAGGCGGGCGCACGCGGGCCAACACTTCAGGGCGCGGGCGCAACTGACCTGCAGGGGCGGGCGGCGCGTAGACGGGCGCGGGAGGCGGCGGCGGGGGAGGCGCAGTCTCGCCGGACACGGGGGGCGGCGTGGGCTTGATGCCACCCCACTCGTCCTCAGGAGACTGACCAAAGGCGGCGCCGCTGAGGAGCACGCCCGTCAGGAAGAACCGGCCGATGAGGTTGGAGAAGATCATCGACTTGGGAGTGTGTCACGCCGGGGCCGCAGGGCCCCAGCGCTTCCTTGGTCTTAGAGCGACTTCAGGTAGCTGATCAGGTCGGCCCGCTCTTCCACCGAGAGGGTCGAGGTGACGCCGTGACGATCGCCGACGTTGCTGAACACCCGCTCTTCGAGGGTCAGCTGCGAGCCATCGTGCAGGTACGGCGCGCTGCGGCCGATGCCGAGCAGCGAAGGCACGTTGAAGCCGTCGGTCAGCACCGGGCCGTTGTCGGGGTTGAGGCCGGTGCGGCGCAGCGTGCCGACGTCCTGGTTGGTGTTGTTGGTGAGCAGCTCGCCGGTGTGGCAGGTGCCGCACGCCGCCTTCTCGAAGGCCGCCTTACCGCGCAGCTCAGCGGGGCCACCGCTCATCGCGGCGCGCAGCGGGTTCTCGGGCAGCGGGAGCTGGTCGATGAAGGTGTCGAGCTTGAGCGCGGTCTGCGGGTCGAGACCCGAGCCACCCATGCGCGCCGTGATGGTGTGCACGTTGAACTCGTTGAGCGAGGGGAACTCGCCGCTCCAGTGGTACGGCGCGGTGGAGAGCAGCTTGCGGCCCGCGAGCGCAGGGGTCTGACGAGCCCCGTCCGGGAACTGCCAGACGTGACCGTCTTCGCGGCCGTCGAGGTGGCAGGTGCTGCAGGCCACGTTCGTCGTCGCCGAGCTCATGCGGAGGTCTTGCGCGTTGAAGAACAGCTTGCGGCCTTCCGCCATCGCGGGGCTGAGCTTCTCGGGCGCGACGTTGCGGATGGAGGGCTTGGTCACGATGACCGAGCTGGTGCCCTTGCCCTGGCCGTCGAAGATCTCGAGCTGGTGGCTGAACTGGCTGTAGACGTAGACGCGCGCGCCGTCGGCGGTGATCGCCAGGCCGTCAGCGCCGTGGCCCTCGAGGTTCAGCACCGTGCGCACCGAGGTGCCCGTGGTTTCGAAGTCGATGCCCGTGCCGCTGCGCTTCCAGGCCGGCAAGATCGCCAGATTGCGGGTCTCGCGGTTCAGCACGTAGAGCCAGGCGCCCGTCGGGTCGAGCACGCCAGCGGTGGGGCCCTGAAAAGCGGCCGCACCCGAAACACTCGAAGCGAGCGTGCTCGCGGGGAAGTCCTTGTTCTCCGAGTTGGTGCCTCCGCTGAAGCACGAGGAGAGGTCGTCGACCTGAGGCTGCGGGGTGCTGCCCGTATCGAGCGTGACGATACCGGCCGTGGCGACCGCGCCGATGTTGCAGGGGCCGCCCGCGGCGTAATACCCGCCCGAGGTGCTGGGGCGGCGGGTGATGGCGTCTTCACGCGCCCAGACCACGGGCGCGAACACCCGATCACCCTGCGCGGTGACGATGAGGTCGGCCATCGCGCGGGGGCGGAAGCTCGAAGCCTGCACGGGGGCAGTCACGCCGCCGACGCGGGTGGCGTTCGCCGTCGCATAGATGCCGGTCTTGGCCGAGATCTTCGTGCCCTTGGCGAGGTCGACCTCGACCAGCTCGCCCCCCTTGAAGAGCGAGACCAGCGCGCGGTTGCCCGCGATGATCGCGACGGCGCGCGGCTCTTCGCCGACGTTGAGTTCCCAATTCTTCTGAAGCGTCGCGGTGTCGATCGAGGTCAGCGTGCCCTCGTCGGTGCGATGGAGCGCGGTGGCCGAGACGACCAGCAGGGTCTTGCCGTCAGACGTCAGCGCCATGCCGCTGGGCTCGACGCCCACGGGGATGCGGGCGGATTCAGCGGTCTCGCCCTTGCGCACCACGGACACGGAACGATCTCCGTTGTTGGCCACGAAGACGGTGTCGTCGGGGGCGACGATGACGCGAACGGGGCTCTTGCCCACGGGCACGAGGCGAACGTCATCGGGCCGCTCCGGGTTGATCACCGCGAGCACGCCGTTGTCGGTGTCGACCGCGAACACGGTCGAGTCGTCATTGGAGAGGGCCAGTGAGCCGGACGCGCGTGCCGAGGCACCGCTGTTGGGAGGCGTGCAGCTGGAGAAGGAGATGGCGGCCGCAACGGCCCCGAGCAGCATCGATCGCTTGAAGAAGTTCATCGTGTTGTACCCCCAACCTGGAAACGTCCTGGAAATTGAGCTGCGTATCTTGCCCGGCCGACCGCGGGACATCCATGCCCTGCCATGCTTGTCAGAGCGACTGGCTCTCACTCACCGCAACTGCCCGGAATCTGAACCGACCAACGAATCGTGCGCCCACTGTGCAGCTGGCGTGCCTGATGAGTGCCGGGCGCGTGATGCCTTTGGTGCCGCAGGGCTGCGTTCCGATCATTCGTTCTCCCTGACCCGTCGATGCGCAGGAAAGTGCACGTCTGGTGTGCGAGAACCTGCGCATGGCCGTGCCTCCGAGCGTCGAGCTGCTCTCCTTTCGGCGCACGTTCACCCGCTTGATCCTCCTCGTGGTGTTGCCCTCGGCAGGGCTGCTGGGGTTCGGCATCGTGGGCATCGTCAACGAGCGGGCCGCGGTGGAGAAGCGCATCGAGGTGTTGTGGACAGGGCGGCTCTCCTCTGCACAAAGCGAGCTGACCGACGCCTTCGCCGATGCCCAGGTGAAGTCGACGGTGCCGACGCTGGTGCTGCAACGGGGAGGCCTGCAGTTGACCGACGTCGGCTTCACGGTGACGGCAGGAGAAGTGGTGTGTGAAGACGCGCGCATCACGGCCGCCCTCAAGCCGTTGGACGTCGAGCTGAGGTCGTTGCCGGAGCGGCCGGTGATCTTCTCCATCACCTCACCTCAGGGCACCTTCCTGGTGGCGGCGCTGCGCCGGGGTCAGAAGGTGATCGGCGCGCAGGTGGCAGCGAAGGCGGTGCAGGCGCTGCTGCAGAACATCGGAGATCACCTCACGCCGCCCGGTGAAGAAGGCACCTTCATGCTGGTGCCGGTCAAGCGCACCGCGCCACCCGAAGGCATGGTGGCTCGCCTCGCAGAAGCCAGGGAAGCAGCGATGGGTGACCGCGAGCTGGCGGGGCTGTTGATGCCGTTGCCCCTGCAAGATTTCCGACTGGTGGTGGTCACGACGGGTGCCGACCCGGTGGCCGCCGCGTCGACGCGCAACCGGTGGATCTACAGCGTGCTGCTCGGCCTCTTCTACATCACGCTCGCGCTCGGCGTGATTTTCACGGGGCGCACGCTGTATCGAGAGGCGCGGTTGTCGAGGCTCAAGACCGACTTCGTCTCGCTGGTGAGCCACGAGCTGCGCACGCCGCTCACGTCCATCCGCATGTTCATCGAGATGCTCGCGCTGGGCCGCGTGAAGGACCCGGTCGAGATGCAGACCGTGCTCGACCTGCTCTCGAAAGAGACCGCGCGCCTCTCGGGAATGATCGAGTCGGTGCTCGACTGGTCGCGCATCGAGAGCGGCAAGAAGCAGTACCGCCGCGAGCGGCTGCCCACCACCGACCTGGTCGACGCCGCGGTGAACGCCTTCAAGGCGCAGCGCATCGACGCGCCACCCAATCTCAAGGTGACGCTCGATCCGAAGCTGGGGGAAATCGAAGTCGATCGCGACGCGCTGTCTGGGGCGCTGCTCAACCTGCTGCAGAACGCGTGGAAATATTCGCGCGATGACGACAAGCGCATCGAGCTGCGCGGCGTGGTCGACGACGACTTCGTGGTGCTGGAGGTCGAAGACCACGGCGTCGGCATTCCCCGACGGGAACAGAAGCGCATCTTCGACAGGTTCTATCGAGTCGACAGTCTGCTCACGCGCGACACCGAGGGCTCAGGCCTGGGGCTCTCGATCGCGCAACGCATCGTCCAGGCGCACGACGGGTGGATTTCCGTCGACAGCGTCCCCGGGCGGGGCAGTACCTTCCGCATTCACCTCCCTCTCGTGCAATAATCTGGGTCGCGCCGCCTCGGCCAAACGTTCGCTTCGCTTCCGTCTGTCTCGCGCAGCGTTCCGCTGCTATCGGCTTCGCTCGTGACCGACTCAACCGACAAGAAACCGCGCATTTTGGTGGTTGAAGACGATCTCTCGATCCTCACCGGGCTCTCGATGAGCCTGCGGTTCGAGGGCTTCGACGTGATCCAGGCGCAAGACGGCCGCACCGGCCTGCAGAAGGCGATCGACGAGCGGCCCGACCTGCTGGTGCTCGACGTGATGTTGCCGCAGATGAACGGGTTCGAGGTGCTCCAGGAGCTGCGCACCCGCGGCAGCACCATTCCCGTGGTGGTGCTCTCGGCGAAGGGCGTCGAGACCGATCGCGTGATGGGCCTGAACCTCGGCGCCGATGACTACGTGGTCAAGCCGTTCGGGCTGCAGGAGCTGCTGGCGCGAATTCGCGCGGTGCTGAGGCGGCGCGTGCGCGACGAGAACATCGTGCGCTTCTCCGATACCGCGGTCGATCTCAACGCGAAGACGGTCAGCCGCAAGGGCGCGCCCGTCGAGCTCACCGCGCAGGAGTTCAAGCTGCTCGGTCACTTCGTCACGCACCCGGGCCACACATTCAGCCGCGAAGAGCTGCTCTCGGGGGCGTGGGGTTACGGGTACGAGGGCACTGCGCGCACGGTGGACAACTTCGTCAGTCAGTTGCGGGCGAAGTTCGAGCCGGATCCGGATGAGCCGAGGCACTTCAAGACGGTGCGTGGGCTGGGGTACCGCTTCGACTCTTGATTTCAAACTCCACGTCGGAGCTGCGGCAGCCGGAGTGACACGAAGTCGCACTCACCGATGACTCTTCCGCAACACGCGCGCTCCCCTGCCCTCGCCTCGAGGTAGCGCGACTTCACACAATGAACGGCCACAGCCCTTGGGGAACGCGGTCATTGGTTGGTCTGCTTCGGTGCGCCTTGCGGGACAGGCCTCTCGGCCTCGACCACAGAATGCTCAGTTCGCAACAAGTGAGGTTCTTCGCCCGAAGGAGGGAGGCCTGTCTGGGCGCGACCTCTCATGCAGATCGAGAATCACCTTCTCCTTCGGAGCTGATGTTGCAGAACTATCAAACGACGCTCCTCATTGGGCGATCACGCTCGATGATGCCGCTCTGGCCGCGCCGATTGATAGTTCCGCAACACGGTTGATCCTCATCCTCATCACCCAGGCAGGCCAGGACCGAGGGGCTCAGTCGTCAGCTGAGTCAGCCGAGTGACACGAGACCGGGGGACTCCATCACAACCTCCAGAGGCCGATAGGGTGGCCGCATGCAGAAGTACCTTCTCATTCCCTCGCTGATGTTCGCGCTCTCCTGCGGAGCGCCGCCCGTCGAAACAATGGACGCGGGCGAAATGACCGACGCGGGCGAAGTCACCGACGCGGGCGAAGTCATCGACGCGGGCGAAGTCACCGACGCAGGTGCAGTCGACGCCGGAGCCCTTGACGCGGGAATGGTCGACGCAGGACCGACCACCGATGCAGGCTTCGTCGAGCCCTGCTCTCTCCAAACCGCCCAGTGCCCCGGCGCCCCCGCCAACCTCGTCGAAGGCGGAGGCCTGCGCGCGATCAACCGTTGCGCCTTCCCCATGTCCGCGGCCTCGGGCTTCCGCACGAACGGCCCCCTGCTCGACGCACTCGAACAGCGCACCACGCCCGTCTCGCTCAGCCAGGTGGTCGCCGACGCAAACCGCATCGCCACCTCGGTCACCACCGTGCCCGGTTCTCCCGCCGGCCTGTCGCTCGCCTTCAAGTGGAACGCTGAAGACCAGGCCTCCACGACGTGGATCCCCCAGGGCATCACTGGCAGCGCCGACGGAGACCCCACCGGCCTCGTCGCCAGCAAACGAGTGATCCTCGTGAGCTTCTACGAAGACGGAGGCCTCAACAAAGGCGTGCGCATCGCCTTCGTCGACGTCACCAACGCCGCGGCCCCCCGGTACCGCTTCGCGCTCCTCGTTCAACCCACGGGCACGACCGCGGCACCGAACTTCGTGCAGGTCGACGCTCACGCCGGAGGCATCGTCTGGTTCGGCCGCTGGCTCTATGTCGCCAACACCGGCAGCGGCTTTCGGCTCTTCGACCTCTCCCGCATCATGCAGGTCGACACCGACGTGGACACCATCGGTTGCACCGCCACCACCTGCCGAGCGGGCCTCTATAAGTACGTGATCCCCCAGGTCGGGACCTACGTCGATCGCTCCACTTGCGGCCCGATCTTCTCGTGGGTCTCGCTCGATCGCGCCAGCACCCCACCCGCCCTGGTCTCTGGCGAATACTGCAGCGGCACCGCCTGCACGGCTGCGTTGTCAGGCCGCGTGTTCCGCTGGCCGCTCGACGCCACCACGGGACTGCTCCGCGGGCCTGCGACGACCTGGCCGCTCGACGCCTTCGTGATGGGCCAGCGCCAGGTGCAAGGCGGCGCTCACCGCGCGGGCGTTACGTACCTCTCCTCGAGCGCACCCGCGGGTGGCGGAGGCGACCTGTATTCGGTGAAGACCACGGGCAGCCTCACCACGAACTTCTCCGACTCACCGGAAGACCTGATGATCGATGAAGCGCACGGGCTGTTGTGGAGCCTGTCCGAGGCCGCCGGTGGCAGAGCGGTTTTCGGAGCGCGACTGACCAGCTACCCCGCGCCCTGACCCGGCTTCACTTCGCGCCGAAGCGCAGGCCGACGAAGGCCTTCAACGCGATCGGCAGGAGGAAGGTCATCTCGACGTCGCCGAACTTGAGCTTGGCGCCGTCACGCAGCTGCACGCGCTGCTTGGCGGAGAGCTGCGCGCCATCGACCCACGTGCCATTCTTGCTCTCGGCGTCGGTCAGCGACCACTCCTTGGTGCGCTCGTCGCGCTGGAGCCACGCGTGGAAGCGGCTGCACGAGCCATCGTCGACCACGATGTCGTTGCTCTCGACGCGGCCGACGGTGACGCCCATCGCGAAGGGGTTGTTGGTCGCGTTGCCCTTCTGCACCAGGAAGATGAGCGGCTCACCTGCGCGGGGTCGCATCATGGCCTGGCCGGCGTCGGTCATTTCCCAGTGGCCCGAGTCGGTCAGCTTGGTGGGCGGCGCCTCCCACACCAGGCCGGGAACGGAGGGGTCGGCCCCGGGCTTCGGGTTCACGAAGAGCTTCATGGCGAGTTGAGAAAGCGGAACAGGCACACAGGCAGCGTAGATCAGCCGCGCGCGCGTTACAGTCTGTCCATCATGCATCGTCGATACACCATTCATCGTGACGGGGACCTGCTGGTCGAGGAACTGGGTCCTGACGGCAAGCCCGTAGAGGCTGAACCTGTGCCCGCTGAGGAGCGGTTGCCGGTCGAAATCACCATCCTCGCGGCGGATGACACGGACTCACGTGCTCAGCTGATTGATCTGCTCGAGATGGCACTGGGGCTCGAGACCGAGGGGCCTGAGTCAGTCGGGCTTCGGGAGAAGCAAAAGGGGCTCAAGTTGAACGTCATGAGCTGAAGAACTCGAACTCGAAATCATTCCCTCTCCCTCCGGGAGAGGGTCAGGGTGAGGGCTGAGCAGTCCGAGATCCTCGAGAGAAGCGAGGAAGCCGGAAGACTGTGAAGCAACCTCGGGCTCGGCGGGCAGCAGGGCGAGATCGTCGAACGAAGCAACGAAGCCCTCGTCGGCAGAAGGTGCAGCGCGAGGCTGAGCTGAAGAAGCGACGGGTGAAGGCGCAGTTGTCGGCGCTTCAGAAGCAGGCGCTGCTTCGACTTCGACTTCAACTTCAGCCGGAGGAGCGGCGACGGCAACAGGCTCGGCTTCGACTGCTGGCTGTGCGACCTCTGCAGGCGCAGGTGACGCTTCGAGCTCAGCAGCTGCCCCTACGCCCTCACCCCGACCCTCTCCCAAAGGGAGAGAGAGAGAGAGTTCAGCGGTTTGCTTTTCTGGTTCCGGTTCGGGCAGCAGCGACAGATCCAGATCATCCAGCGACGCGGCGAAGAACTCTTGCGGCGGCGACGTCGCGGCCGATGACTCTTCCACCAGCGTGTAGTGCACCTTCACCCCACCCGAGAGATCCACCGGAGCCGCGCGCACCGCATGCTCGAACCCGTCACCCTGCGACGACGCAGGCGTGAAGCTCGACTCATACTTGTCCGCCCGACCCGCCTTCACAGGACTCGCCACGCTCACCGGCTCAGAGTCGAACCCATCTTGATACTTCGCCTGGTCCGCGACGGGCGGAACCTCTGGCTCCGCCGGCCTGCCACCACGCAGACCATTCAAGATGCCGCGAGCGAGTGAGCGAAAGATGTTCACGAAGGGACCCCATGATTGTCGCCCGGTGTGACTGTCAGGTTGCCTGACGTTCAACCCGGTCTACTGACTGAGGATTCTCCGAGCCTCTTCGGAGCTGGCGAACGGCTCCTTGCCGGCAGCCCACGGCAGCGACGCCAGTGCCCGGCGCGCCTGCGACTCGTTGTGCCGCACATCTGAAGGCAGCTCGCGCATCGCCTTGCGGATCGCCCTGTACGCCGGGTCATCCGTCTTGTTCGCGTCAGCCAGGCGCTCCGCGAGCGCGCCCGAGAGCACGGCGTCCTTCATCAACAGCGGGTACGCATCGGCGTGACCGGTCACGGCCTGCTGCACCACGGCCACCGAGTCGTTGCACACGCCGGTGATGCCGTAGCCATCGGCGTAGAGGTTCATCGCCCTGGCCGTCGTGTTGACGACGTCGGTGAACGCGCCCGCCACCGAGATCGCCTCGAGCGCCTTCGTGCCGGTGAGCTGCGCCTGCTGCGACTTGCCGCACCACGCCGGGTTCGAGGTCATGTTGCAGGGGAAGAAGCCGGTGCCACTGACGCCCTGGTAGAACTTCAGGTCCGCGTCGAACTTCGGGCCACGCGCGTTCGGCCCCGCCTTGATCGAAATCACCATCTCGGAGTGCACCGCGGGAACGATCGCTTCCTTACCGAGCCCGTCCTTCAGGCCCGTCTTGATCATCAACGGCGCAGGCACATCGAGAAACTTCGGAGGATTCGAGCCCGGCACCACCGTCTTCAAGTTCGAGAAGTTCGCCACGCGCTGCTCGAACGCGACGTTCACCTCGTACCCATCGGCCTGCAGTTGCCTGGCGAACGCATCGAGGCCCGTGAACTTCTTCCCGTCGTGCGTGACGGAGAACTTCTCTGCTTCCGGCAACGACGCGTTGTTCGAGAGCCGGCCGAAGACCTCAGCCACCACGCGGTTGCGCTTGAGCTGCTGATCAGACGTCGCGCTCGGCAGGTCGCCCTGAAACAGGCCCGGAGCGAGCTCCTTCATCTCGGGCTTGGGACGCTCGGCCACCACGTCATCGATCTTCGAGAGGTCGAACTGTTGCGGAAGCAGGTGCGGCGCAGGCTCGCCCTTCTTGAGCTTCCCCGACTGGTACGCAGCGTTGAGCCCCACGATGCCGTTGCTCAGCTGGCCAGGCGACAGCTCCATCGCCTTGGTCAAAGCGGCGGGGTTCGACAACACGGCGGCGCGCAGCTCAGGCGGCACGTCGACGCCGGTCTTCGCCTTCAAGTCATCGAGCACCTTGCCGAGCGCCGCCTGCCCCTGCGGTGAAGCACCGATCGCACCGAGCACGGTGGTGAGCGGCACGGCATCGGGATAGCGGCCGGCGACCAGCTCGAAGTTCGACGGTCCCTGATTGCGCAAGGTGTTGGCCACGCCGTTGAACGCATCGCGCGGGGTCGGACCACCCGGCCCGCTCCACGGCGCAGGGCGAGCAGGGGCAACCGGCGCAGCAGGCGTGGTGACGGGCGTCGTCGTGGCCGGCGTGCTCGGAGCGACGACACCGGGGAGATTGGTACGAATGGGCATGAACGACTCCTGCCTGCGGGTCAGAGAGACTTCGTACGGGAAGCGCACGTGGAACTGCAAGAAGGCGAAGGTGGGATCTGGAAGACGCGACGCCCGGCGTGATGCGCTCGGTCGGCACGGAGAGGTATTCCTCGAGAAGGCCGATCGCCGCAGAACGAATACCAGTTGGCCGAGCCGGTGCGCTTCGAGCCGGGCGACAAGCTGCGGGTGAAGTGTACGTTCGCCAACGACAAGCCCGGGTCCGTGGAGACCAACTGGGGCGAGAACTCCACCGAAGAGATGTGCGTCGCGAACATCTTTCGTCGGAATGAATTGGCTCGGGGGGAATGTCTTCCCTGTGTGAACGGCGCCCTCTACTCTTCGCGTTCATGCCGTTGCCGTGGGGTCGCCTTCGAAGTGGGAAACACGGAATCTTCGCGGCACTGCTGCTCGTCGCGAGCGTGGGTCTCGCGCAGGATCGCGGCTTCGCCCTCAACCGCTACGACGGCACCTCGGCGGGCAGCTCACAGTTTCTCGTCGAGCGGCCCTGGTACTCGAGCGTGCGGCTGCTCGCGGTAGGCGTGACGGGCGACTTCGCGCACAACCCACTCCAGCCTCGGCAGCAGACGGGGCGTGGCCCGCTCACGCCGATCGTTTCGAACGCGATCTCAGGCCACCTCGATCTCGCCGTGTCCTTTCTCGATCGCGTGCAGCTCAGCGCGAGCTTGCCGGTGACCTTCCTCGAGACCGGCACCCCTGAGCTCGTCAGCCGGGTCGCGCCTCTCCAGACCATCGGCATCGGAGATCCGCGGGTGGGGCTGCTCGTGCGCGTCGCGGGCCAGCCCGACCTCGACGGAGTCTCGCTGCACGTGGGCGCCACGGTGTGGATTCCCATCGGAGGCGCGGCAAGTCATCAGGGCGACACCGGACTTCGCGTGATGCCGCGCGCGGTGCTGGCGGGTGCGTTCGGCGTGGGGCGATGGGCGCTCGACGGTGCGTTCCTCTATCGCCCGTACGCGTCGTTGGGCCCGCCCGCGCTGGGAATGACGGCTGCCTCAGAGGCCCGGCTCGGCTTCGCGCTCGGCGCGTCGTTGTTGGGCAACCGGCTCACCTTCGGGCCTGAGGCGCAGTTCTCGATGCAGGTCGAAGGTGAGAACGCGTTTGCGATGAACGGCATGAGCCTCGAGGTGCTCGGTGGGCTGCAGTACTTGATCGCTGATCGCATCCTGCTCGGTGTCGCGGGTGGCGCTGGCTTCTTCGGAGCAGCGGGAACGCCCGATGCACGAGGACTCGTTCGCCTCGCGTGGGCGCCTCGCAGCAGCGAACCTGAGCGTGTACCCGAGGTCATCGTCGTTGCCGCCGACCCCTACGCCGATGATCCCGATCGCGATGGAGTACCGACCGCGATCGATCGTTGCCCGTATGAACCGGAGTTGAAGAACGGCATCCGCGATGAAGATGGTTGCCCTGAGTTTCAGCTGCCTGCGGGGAGCGCGCTTGCCGCCGTGCTGGCGCCTCGTACCCAGGCCTCTGCGCAGCCGGTCGGTGCGCGCGTCGCTGCGCCATCAGCCGACGCGGGCGTGTCGGAGCAGCCGGGCGAGGCCCGCGTCGCCGTCCAGCCGCTCGACACGCCACGCGATGCGGGGCCCGTCGTTGACGTGGCCGTCGCGTTCCTCACCGCAGACTCGGATGGCGACGGCGTGGTCGATGAATCCGATCGCTGCCCCATCACTCGCGAAGATCTCGACGGCTTCGAAGATGAAGACGGCTGCCCTGAGCTCGACAATGACGAAGACGGGGTCGCCGACTCGAACGATCGCTGTCCCGTTTCTGCCGAGAGCGCGAACGGGGTCTCCGATGAAGATGGATGTCCTGACCTCGCGCCTGACATGGACGCCGACGGCATCGCGGACATCGCCGATCGCTGCCCGTGGGAACCCGAGACGCGCGATGGCGTGCGCGATGACGACGGCTGTCCCGAGTACCGCACCGCGGCGACGCCGTCCCTGGCGCTGCTGCTCGACTCAGAGCTGAAGCGCGACGCGCCAGCGCCGTTGCTCACCATCGCCGAAGCGCCGGGTCTGAACGACGGCGACCAGGACGGCATCACCGACGACGCCGATCGCTGCCCGACGATCGCCGAAGATTCCGACGCCTTCGAAGACGGCGACGGGTGCCGCGAGCTCGACAACGACGAGGACGGCGTCGCCGACACGAAGGATCGCTGCCCGGAAGAAGCCGAGACCTTCAACGGCTGGAAAGACGACGACGGCTGCCCCGATGAGTCGCAAGACCTCGACGGTGACGGCGTCGAGTACGTGCTCGATCGCTGCCCGCTCGAACCTGGCAACGCGTCTGACGGCTGCCCGCATGCACCGCCCCCTGCGCTCGTGTTGCCGGACAGCATGATGAAGATCTCGAGCATGGCCGGAGTGGCTTCCGCCCCGGTTCCGACGGCGGTCGAGCTCGCGGCGGCGGATCTCGATGGCGACGGCGCGCCTGACGAAGCCGACCCCTGCCCCACCAGCGCTGAAGATGCCGACGGCTTCGAAGACGAAGACGGCTGCCCTGAGCTCGACAACGATCAAGACGGCATTCCCGACAAGGCCGACAAGTGCCCGCTCGCCGCCGAGACCGTCAACGGCAAGAACGACGGCGATGGCTGCCCCGACGTGGGCGGCGGTGCGGTCACCATTCAAGGGCACGCGCTCGTCATCAACCGCGTGGTGCGCTTCAAGACCGCCTCGGCCAACCTCGAAGCCAGCGCCTTGCCGTTGCTCGCCCAGGTCGCCAGCACGCTGCGCGCGGCGAGCACGATCTCGATCGAGATCAGCGGTCACACCGATGACGTCGGCAACGCGCCGCGGAACATCGTGCTGTCGAAGAAGCGCGCCGAGACGATTCGCGCCGTGTTGATCAAAGCCGGCGTCGCCGCCTCGCGCCTGACCACCACCGGCTACGGCCCCACCCGACCCGTCGCGACCAACAAGACCGCGAAGGGCCGCGAACAAAACCGCAGAGTAGAGTTCTTGATCCTCGGAGAGACCCCATGAAGGCGATCACAGGTGTGCTGGTGCTCCTCGCAGGCGTCTCTCACGCAGCCGACCCATGCGGGGGTGTGAAGCTCGAGGCCGCGAACGTGCGCATCGGCAAGCCGCTCACCGAAGCATGGGTGAAGTCGGCGGACGGCAAGGCCTGTCTGAGCGACGTGGTGAAGGAGATCGATCGCAACCGCCTCGTGCGCGCCGTCACCGTCGCGGCCATCGTCTCGGACGCCGATCGCGCGAGCGGCAAGGGCCTCAACGCGGCGAAGGCGATCGCAGCGGCGCTCGTCGAAGCGGGACTGCCGAAGAATCGCGTGTTCGCGCTCGCGCCTGCCCCGGCGCGCACCGGTGAGCTCGGCATCTTCCTTCGGTACGTCGAGCGCGCTCCAGAAGACGTCGTCGCGCGCGTGGCCACCGCCGGCGGCGCGGCCTTTCTCGGAGCAGACGAGCCTTCGCTCAAGCCGGCCGAGGCGGGCATGCCCGTGCTGGTCAACGAGCTGGTGAAGACCGGGCCCAACGCGCGCATCACGATTCACCTGAAAGACGGCAGCAGCATCGAGGTGAAGCCGGAATCGCTGGTGAAGATGGCGGCGCTCGCGCTGCCTTCGGGTGGCGATCGCCAGGTGAAGATCGAAGTGCTCTCGGGCGGAATCACGGCTGACGTGCGCAAGGCCACGCAGGGCTCGCGCTTCGAAGCCTCGAGCAAGGTGGCAGTCGCGTCGGTGCGCGGCACGCAGTTTCGTTTCGGCGTGGAGGGCGAAGGTGCGCGTCTGGAGACGCTCGAAGGTTCAGTCGCGATCTCGTCTTCGACGGACCCGAACGCGAAGGTGGTCGAAGTGTCCGCCGGCCAGGGCACCCTGGTGAACGCGCTGGGTGAAGCGGCTCCGCCTTCGGTGCTGCCTGAAGTCCCGCAGCTCAGCGCTCCGCTGAAGGGCGCGCTGGGGGGTGATGCGCGGCTCGAGTGGCAGGCGACCGTCGGCGCGGCGACGTACCGGGTCGAGCTCGCGCGCGATGCGGACTTCCTCATCGACGCGAAGAGCACCAACGTCGCCGATCCGTCGCTGTCGTGGCCTGAGGCGATTCCGCCCGGCAAGTGGTTCTGGCGAGTGACCGCGTTCGACAAAGCGGGCTTCGCTGGACCTTCGTCCAAGGTCTACGCCTTCACGGCGGGGAAATGACCGTCCCCTCCCCGTTCATCCCGAGCGGAGTCGAGGGAGTACCTCTGCTTCGCGTCTCCAGGTGCGTTGATAGAAATACGGAGCGCACACCGTTCATCCCGAGCAAGGAACCAGCTTCGCTGGCGATTTCGACCGAAGGAACACACCGGTCCTCCCGAGCGGAGTCGAGGGAGTACTTCTGCCTCGCGCGGCAGGTCACCCC
>JBKJSE010000184.1:0-21457 GCA_046595925.1 Archangium sp.
GCTCGTGATGGCGATGGAAGAGGAGTTCGAGATCGAGATCCCCGACGAGGAGGCCGAGAACATCAAGGCCGTCGGTGACGCCATCAACTACATCAACACCCACAAGAAGTAAGGGTGGCGAACCGCTGAAGCGTCAAATCGCCCGGGGAGAACCCGGGCGAGTCGTTTCAAGGCGCCCTTTCACATCACCCGGAGTCTGCGATGAACGCTCCACGTCGCGTCGTGATCACTGGTACCGGTCTTCTCTCTGCGCTCGGCACGGGCACTGAAAAGAATTGGCAGGCGCTCCTGGCTGGAAAGTCGGGCATCGGCCGCATCACCAAATTCGCGCCCAGCAAGCTCAAGGTGAACATCGCCGGCGAGCTGAAGGACTTCGTGGCGACCGACTTCCTGGAGCACAAGGAAGCCCGCCGCATGGATCCCTTCTGCCAGTACGCGCTGGCGGCGGCTGAGATGGCGATGAAGGAGAGCGGGCTGCCGGTCGGGCTCGAGAAGGCCAACGGCTACGATCCCGATCAGGTCGGCGTCATCGTCGGCTCGGGCATCGGCGGGCTGCAGGCCTTCGAAGAGGGCTACGCGGCCGCGATGGTGAAGGGCTTCGATCGCATGTCGCCCTTCTTCATCCTCAAGATGATTTCCAACATGGCGCCGGGTCGCATTTCCATGCGCTACAACTGCAAGGGCGCGAACTGGGGCCCGGTGTCGGCGTGCAGCACGTCGGCGCACGCGATCGGCGAGGCGTTCCGGCAGATCAAGTGGGGCGAGCTCGACGCGGCGATCGCCGGCGGAGCTGAAGCGGCGATCACGCAGATGGGCATCGGCGGCTTCGAGGCCATGCGCGCGCTGTCGGAGCGCATCGATGATCCCGCCACGGCCAGCCGTCCGTTCGACAAGGACCGCGACGGCTTCGTGATGGGCGAAGGCGCGGGCATCGTGATCCTCGAGGAGTACGAGTCGGCGAAGCGTCGCGGCGCGAAGATCATCGCGGAGATCACCGGTTACGCGGCCAACAGCGACGCTCACCACGAGACGGCGCCGGCCCCGGAGCACGAAGGCGCGCAGCGGTGCATGCGAGCGGCGCTGAAGTCGGCGAACTTGAAGCCGGAAGACATCGGCTACATCAACGCCCACGGCACCTCGACGCCGTTCAACGATCTGCACGAGAGCAAAGCCATCAAGCGCGTCTTCGGCGATCACGCGAAGAAGGTGATGGTCTCTTCGACCAAGTCGATGATGGGTCACATGCTGGGCGCGTCGGGCGGGGCAGAGGCGATCATCACGGCGCTGGTGCTGAGCCGCGGCGCGATTCCCCCGACCATCAACCTGCAGAACCCCGACCCCGAGTGCGATCTCGACTACGTGCCCAACAAAGCGCGTGAAGTCCGGGTCGACGCGGCGATGTCGAACTCGTTCGGCTTCGGCGGGACCAACGCGGTGCTGGTGCTCCAGCGCGTGCAGTGAGGCGCGGACTGGTGGTCGCATCGCTGGTGGTGGCGGCCGGTTGCGCCACCCCCATCAGCTTCGACCAGGCCAAGCAGCGCGTGCTCCTGCGCGCTTCGTTCGAGTTCGCGTGCCCGCCCGATAAGCTGGGCGTGCAGGAGCTTTCGTCAGATGAGTCGGGGCCGGTGTACCTGGGCGTTTCGGGGTGCAACCGGCGCGCGGTGTACGTGCGGCTCAATACCGGCGCCGGGTCGCTGTACTTGAACGACACCGTGCCATCGACCGAGACGCGGCCTCTCGACGTGGTGGCGCCTTGAGGCTCGCGATCGGGTGCCTGGTGTTGGTGGGGTGTTCCACGCCGATGGCACAGCTCAAGGTCGAGTTGGGTCGGCGCGCGTCTGATGCGCTGAGCTGCCCGGAAGAGAAGCTTTCGTACAAGGAGCTGGAGCGGTTGATCAGCTCGACGAAGGTGAAGGTGACGGGGTGCGGGCGCGATGCCACCTGGAAGCTGGTCGAGAGCCGGTGGACCCGGGCTTCCGACTCCGAGCCGATTCGCTAGCCTCTCCCCGCTGGCGCAGGGCGAGGGAGCCCACTAGAGACGGGCCATGGCCACCATCGCGATTGCTGCTGATCATGCAGGCGTAGCCCTCAAGGCCGAGCTGGTTGCAGAGCTGGCGAAGCTGGGCCAGCCCACCCTCGACCTCGGTCCTTCGGACACCTCTTCGGTCGACTACCCCGATTACGCGACCAGGGTGACGGCCGCGGTGACGGATAGACGCGCGAGCCTCGGCATTCTGATCTGCGGCACCGGCACGGGCATGGCGATCACCGCGAACAAGGTGCACGGCATTCGCGCGGCGCTGTCCCGCTCCGAGTTCGAGGCGCGCATGGCCCGGCAGCACAACGACTGCAACGTGCTCTGCCTGGGGGCCCGGGTGACGGGGGGCGCGCTGGCGATCGAGATCATGAAGGCGTTCCTGTCGGCCTCGTTCGAAGGTGGCCGGCACGCCGTGCGCGTCGAGAAGATGAACCAGGTCGAGGCGCAGCGATGAAGCACCTGATGCTGGGCGCGCTGTTGCTGGTGGGTTGCCGCACGCAGATTCAGCCGATCGTGAAGGGTGATGGGCCGGCGCGCAAGCTCAGCCCCCGCGGCGTCGCGGAGTGTCAGGTTCACGACTACCCCACGGCGAGCGAAGTGCCCTCGGGCTCGAAGAGCCTGGGCTGGGTGAAGATCGAAAGGCTCGCGAACGACGAGGCCACCTTCACCGCCCTGCGCGCCAAGGTGTGCGAGATGGGCGGCGACGCGATGAGCCAGCTGCACTGGATCCGCGCGTCGGGAGCGTCGGTGGCCGACCCGCCGATCGAGCTCGAGGGCAACGCCTGGTCGACCCCGTAGCGTTCGGCCCTCGCTTCGACCCCCGGGGAGCGGAGAGGGAGCGAGAAACTAGAAGTAGACCTGCGCCTGAATGCGCAGCTGAACGCGGCCCTTACCTGCTTCATCGAGCCAGAACAGGTCGGTCTGCAGCTTGAGGTCATGCTTGAGGAACATGAGGTTGATGGTGCCTCCGACTTCCCTGACGCGCTTGAAGGTGGGATCAGTGGCGCCCATCGGCAGCGTGTCGCCGTACCGCGCCGCGAGCTCGAGCCAGGGCGTGAGGTAGCCGCCGACCTGCGTGAACCAGCCCCACCCCGAGCGGGAAAACTCGGTGTTCGTGCCCTGCGTGACCGAGTCGGCGTCGGCCTGCCGCCAGTAGATCTCTGAGAGCAGCGAGAGCCCGTTCCACTTCACGTGCACGTCGCCGGTGGCGTGCGTGTAATTGAAGTTCGCGAACTTGAAGGGTGTGCCAGTGGTGCTGCGCGGGCGGTTGGTGGCGATGTTGCGCGCGGCCCCGGCCCCGAAGGCGATGCGGAACTTCGGGTCTCGATCGGGGTCGCCCTCGAGCTTGTCGTCGAACGGACCCAGCGGGCTGTAGCGAAGTCGGCCCCCGTAGAGCAGGCCGACGTTGGTGCCGATGCGGTTGCGGCCATCACCTCCGAACACGCCGAGCGCGTAGCGGAGCCGGCCACCGAGCCCGAAGAGGTCCTCTGAGTAGATGACGAGGCCCACGTCGCGGTCGAGGTTGAGCTCGCCCGTCACGGTCGAGCGGTCGACGAACTGTTGCGAACTCGACGAAATGACTCGTTGCACATCGAAGGGCACCTTCATCTGGCCAAGGCGAAAGGAGAGATCGCGAAGGGGGGCCCACTGCACGTTGAAGTCGCGCAGCACGTTGGGGGCATCGGCTTCCATGTCGAGGTTGGCGAAGGCCAGCTGCAAGTTCATCGAGAGGTGCCAGGGAAACTCGCCCTTGAGGGACAGGCGGGCCCGGCGCACGAAGATCGCGTTCTGGCGCACGGCCGTGCTGCCTTCGGTAGGGAAGACCGAAAGCGCCTGCACCTGCACGCGGCCACGAAGGTTCAGCTTCACCTCTCCCGACTTGAAGGTGACGCCCTCACCGAACTTCGCCGTGACCTCGGCATGAAACGGGTCTTCTGCCGGGCCAACCCCCGCATCCGGTGACGGGAGGGTGACAGGTGGAGCGAGCTCGACACCCGAATCGGGCAGCTCAGCGCTGAGGACGACGGCGAGCAGACACAGGAGAGGCATGGGGGGCGACTTAGGTGGAGCCCAAGTCGTGGCCGCGACAGACAGGTCACAACCTGGTCACGACCGTGACCTTCCCGTGTCGAAAGCGAACCGCTTGAGAACACGGGTTTTTGGGGCTACGCGAAGGGCATGGAGAACACCGCCACGCTCAAGCAGGTCGATCCCGTCATCGCCGAGCTCGTTGAGTCGGAGACCCGCCGCCAGGAAGAGGGCCTCGAGCTCATCGCCTCGGAGAACTTCGTCAGCCCCGCAGTGATGGAAGCGGTGGGCACGACGCTCACCAACAAGTACGCCGAGGGCTACCCGGGCAAGCGCTACTACGGTGGCTGCGAAGAGGTCGACAAGGTCGAGCAGCTCGCAATCGATCGCGCGATTCAACTGTTCGGTTCGCAGGCGGCCAACGTTCAGCCGCACTCTGGCAGCCAGGCCAACATGGCCGCGTACATGGCGCTCATGAAGCTGGGCGACACCATGTTGTCGCTCGACCTCAACTCGGGTGGCCACCTCACGCACGGCGCCGCGTTCAACTTCTCGGGCAAGCTCTACAAGGTCGTGCACTACGGCCTGGTGAAGGAGACCGAGCAGATCGACTACGCGCAGGCCGAGATGCTCGCCAGGGAGCACAAGCCGCGGGTGGTCGTGGTCGGCGCTTCTGCCTACCCGCGCATCATCGACTTCCCCCGCTTCAAGAGCATCGCCGACTCGGTGGGCGCGGCGCTGCTGGTCGACATGGCGCACATCGCGGGCCTGGTCGCCGGCGGCGCGCACCCGTCTCCGGTTCCGTACGCGGACATCGTCACCACCACCACGCACAAGACGCTGCGGGGGCCGCGCTCTGGCTTGATCCTGATGAAGGAGCAGTACGCGAAGACCATCAACAGCCAGGTGTTCCCCGGCATGCAGGGCGGGCCGTTGATGCACGTGATCGCGGCGAAGGCGGTCGCGTTTCAAGAAGCGCTGCAGCCGAGCTTCAAGGCGTACGCGAAGCAGGTCGTCGACAACGCGAAGGCGCTGGCCGAAGGTCTCCAGGGCCAGGGGCTGCGCATTGTTTCGGGCGGCACCGACAACCACCTCATGCTGCTCGACCTGCGCCCCAAGAAGGTCTCGGGCAAGGTGGCCGAAGACGTGCTCAACCGCGCGGGCATCACGGTGAACAAGAATCAGATTCCGTTCGATCCCGAGAAGCCGACCGTCAGCTCTGGCGTGCGCGTCGGCACGGCGGCGATCACCACCCGCGGCATGAAGGTGCCCGAGATGGCGAAGGTGGCTGGCTTCATCGGCCAGGCGCTCGACCTGCACGCTGACGCAGCGGCGCTCGCGCGGATCCGCGAAGAAGTGAAGCAGTTCACGAAGTCGTTCCCGCTCTACCAATCGCGACTCGAGAAGAGCTGACCGATGCGTTGTCCCTTCTGTGCCGCCGCCGACACCCGGGTGATGGACTCTCGCGATTCTGCCGAGGGGACGATCATTCGAAGGCGGCGCGAGTGTGAGACGTGTAAGCGCCGGTTCACCACCTACGAGCGGGTGGAAGAGCTGAACCCGCTGGTGGTGAAAAAAGACGGGCGCCGCGAGGGGTTCGATCGCGACAAGCTGCTCGCGGGCCTGAAGAAGGCCTGTGAGAAGCGGCCCGTGTCGGTCGACCAGGTGGAGCAGTTGGCCACCGAGATCGAGCGCAAGCTCCAGGAGATGGGCGAGAAAGAAGTGCCCTCGACCACCATCGGCCAGATGGTGATGGAGCGACTGCCGCTGCTCGACGAGGTCGCTTACGTTCGTTTCGCGTCGGTGTACCGGAGCTTCCGCGACATCGCCGAGTTCATGGACGAGCTCAAAGACATCCTCCAGGCGCAGACGAAGAAGGCGGCTGAGAAGCCGAAGGGCAAGGGTTGAACGACGAAGCTGCCATGGCGCTCGCCATCGCCCAGGCCGTCAACGGCATGGGCCGCACGCACCCGAACCCCGCGGTGGGCGCGGTGATCGTCAAGGGCGGCCGGGTGATCGCCAGCGGGTACCACGCGAAGCTCGGCGGCCCCCATGCGGAGGCCGTCGCGTTGTTGAATGCCGGTGCGGGTGCGAAGGGCGCGACGCTCTATTCGACGCTCGAGCCGTGTAATCACCATGGGCGCACGCCTCCGTGCAGCGATGCGATCATCGCCGCGGGCGTGAAGCGGGTGGTCTACGCGTCGAGTGATCCGAACCCGCTGGTGAACGGGAAGGGTGTTCGGCGGCTGCGTTCGGCGGGCATCGAGGTGGCCGCGCATGTGCTGCGAAAGGCCGCTGATTCGCTCAACCAGCCGTTCTTGAAGGCCATGAAGACCGGCCTGCCGTGGGTCACTGCGAAGGCGGCGATCACGCTCGACGGGAAGTTGGCCACGTCGACCGGGCAGTCGAAGTGGATCAGCTCGGAGGCGTCGCGGAAGGTAGCGCACCAACTGAGGGACGTGGTCGATGTGGTGGTGGTCGGCTCGTCGACCGTCATCGCGGATGATCCTCAGCTCACGACGCGGCTCGGGAAGAAGGGCACCCGGAATCCGATTCGGTTGGTGCTCGACCCCTCGCTGCGGACCAGCCCGAAGTCGAAGCTCTACGACACGAAGGCGGCGCGCACGATCGTCGCGACGCTCGAGCCTGCGGAGTCACGCGCGGCTGGGGCGTTGGCCAAGCGGGGCGTCGAGGTGTGGTCGATGCCCGGCTCGAAGGGCTCGCTCGACCTGCAGGCGCTGCTGCGGCGGTTGGTGAAGGAGGGCGCGCTGCACGTGCTCGTCGAGGGCGGCGCGGCGGTGCATCAGTCGTTTCTCGAGGCTGACCTCGTGGATGAGGTGGTGCTCTTCGTCGCGCCGAAGTTGTTCGGGCACTCGGGGCTCACGTGGTCGGGGGCGCTGGGGGTTCAGGATCCCGCGAAGGCGATGCAGTTCACGGCGATCGAGGCCGTGAGTGTCGGCACTGATTTGATGGTGACGGCCCGACGCGTTTGAGCCTCACCGCAACCCTCCCCCGAAGAGGCTGGTGAAAAAGGGCAGACCCCGATCCCCCTCGACTGGGCTCGCAGGGTTGATCGAAATAAGGAGCACACACCGGTCCTCCCGAGCGGAGTCGAGGGATTACCTCTGCTTCGCGCGACCAAGTGACCCCTCGACTGGGCTCGCAGGGTTGATCGAAATAAGAAGCCTCACCGTTCCTCCCGAGCGGAGTCGAGGGATTACCTCTGCTTCCCGCGACCAAGTGACCCCTCGACTTCGCTCGGGGGGACCGGTGGGGTTCTCAATTCTTATTTCGGCCAACCCTCTCGGGGTGACCGGTGGGGTTCTCAATTCCTATTGCGGCCAACCCGCGAACTATCTCGACGGTGGCGTCGAGTGACGCGAGAGCTCGGTGCCCACTTGCAGGCCGATCGCCTCCACCGCTGCCTGCAGTGCCCCGCTCATGGCCAGCACGATGGCCTCGCCGTCGGCCTCACCGCTGGAGGGCGCGATGGCACGCTCGAACCGCACCGTCTGCTGAGCCCACACCACCCGTTCGTCACCCAGCGACCAGGCCACCTTCACCCGGCTGACGTGCGAAGGCGCGCGCACCTCTTCGAACTCGAGCAGCTCGACTTCGAGCACGGGCGCAGCGCCGCGCAGCACGCTCTGGATCCCCGAGCCCTCGAAGAGCTCCTGACTGAGCGCGCGCCGCAGATAGACCTCGGGCTTCTCAGTCCACCGAAGTTCGTCGTGAAAGCCGACCTCGAACTGCGAGCGCCGGTACATCACCGCCTCCGAGCCACAGGCCGCCGCGCTCACCCGACCCAGACGCAGCTCCAGGTTCGAGAGCGGGGCCGGGCGGGCCGTGGTCGCCACCAGCTCGGGGCTGAAGAACCTGCGGGTGCCCAGCTCGCCCTTGGAGAGCAGCGCGCAGCCGCTGAAGAGGAACGTCACGGACAACAGAAGTGCTTTCACTTGATGACCTGCTTTCCACGGCCTTTGAGGAGCATGTCGGGGTCGAGCTCGAGCGCGTCGGCCAGCCGCTGCACGGCGCGCGCAGCCCCTTGCACGTCACGAGACGCGTCTTCGATGGCCGGCCCCACCCGGTTGGCGTTCTGGGCCATCGCGCCCATCGAGTTGGAGGTCTGCTGCAGGCTGGCCGCCAGACCCTTCTCACCGCCGAGCTGGGCCAGCAGCCCGTTGAGGCTGATCACCGCGGTGTTGAGGCTGGTGAGCGCCGCGCGCGCATCGGCGGAGAGCTGACCGGGGGCGAGGTCGACCAGCACGGTGTCGACCTGCTTGAGCACGTGGTTGAGCAGGGTGATGGTTTGCCCCGCCTTCACGAAGAGGCCCTCGCCTTCGAAGTCGCCGAGGATGTTGTTGACCCGCGCGAGCACGGCCAGCAGCTGCCTGACCACCTCCGGGAAACCCTCGACCGCTCCGACCACCGAGTCTCCGATGTTCTTGAGCATCGAGCCAGCCGCGGGAATGTGGTTCCGCGGCAGCTCGAAGGGCAACTCGAGGGGCGGGTGCGTTGCCTGGTTGAAGAAGTCCATTTGAATGAACATCACCCCGGTGATGCCGGTGGAGGCGAGCTGGGCCCGCAGGTCGGGGGGAATGAAGAGCTTGCGCTCCTGGAGGCCGCGCTTCTCGACGGCCAGGCCCAGGGCGTCGAGCACCTTGACCCCCAGCTCATAGGTGACCTCGACGTGCCGCCGGTCAGGGGCGATGTCGATGGCGGCCACGCTGCCGATGGTGACACCGCGGAACTTCACCGGTGAGCCGATCTCCAGGCCCTGCACCGACTCGTCGAAGAACGTCTTGTAGGAGACGGTCTCCTTCTGAAACGAGCGGCTGCCGAAGAACGCGGCGGCGCCGACGGCCGTGAGCACGCCCATCACGACGAAGAGGCCGAGCTTCCAGCGGTTGGTGGGGGTGCTCATGGCTTCACCTCGAGGGCAGACGGGGGAGCGCCGGGAGGGACGACAGCCCGGCGGTTGAAGAAGGCGCTCACGCGCGGGTCGGTCGAGCTGTCGCGCAGCTCGCGGGGGGCGCCGCGGGCGATGATGCTCTTGCTCTGTTTGTCCAACATGATGCAGCTGTCGGCGATGCTGAAGATGCTCTCGAGCTCGTGTGAGACCATCACCACGGTCAGCCCCAGCGCCTGGTTGAGCGAGAGGATGAGCGCGTCGAGCTCGAACGAACTGACGGGGTCGAGGCCGGCCGAAGGCTCGTCGAGAAACAAGAGCGTCGGCTCGAGCACCATGGCCCGCGCGATGGCGGCCCGCTTCTTCATGCCGCCCGACAACTCGGAGGGCAGCTTGTCTTCGGCGTCTTGCAGCCCGACCAGGCGCAGCTTGGCGCGCACGATGACGTTGACGGCCTCGGCGGGCAGCTGGGTCCACTCCGTGAGCTGGAGCGCGAGGTTGGCGCCCACGGTCATGGAGCCCAGCAACGCGCCCGACTGAAACATCACCCCGAACTCGGGTCGGGAGAAGCCGAGCTGATCGCCGGAGACGCCTTCGATCGCGATGGTGCCGCTCATGGGCTGGTCGAGCCCGATGAGGTAGCGCAGCATCGTCGACTTGCCGCACCCGCTGCCGCCGAGGATCACGAAGACCGAGCCGCGTTCGACCTCGAAGCTCGCGTCTTGAAGCAAGACCGTCTCGTCCCACCCCAGGGTCAAGCCCGTGACCTTGATGAGCGGGCTCACGCGCCCACCCAGTGGAAGAAGACGGTGAAGCAGGCGTCGACGAGAATGAGGCCGAAGAGAATCGAGACGACCGATGCGGTGGTGCGCCGGCCCACGCCTTCCGCGCCTCCGGTGGTGGACAGGCCCTGCTGGCAGGCGATCAACGAGATGACGAGCGCGAAGAGCACGCTCTTGATGACGCCCGAGAAGATGTCCCACAGCTCGATCGCCTTGAACGACTCCTGCAGGTAGCCGGTGATCGTGAGGTCGAGCGTGAGCACGCCCACCACCAGGCCCCCCAGGATGCCCACGGCGTCTCCCAGCAGCGTGAGCAAGGGCAACACCAGCACCAGCGCCAGCGTGCGCGGCAACACCAGGAAACGCATGGGGCCAAAGCCCATCGTGCGCAAGGCGTCGATTTCCTCGGACACCTTCATCGAGCCGATCTCCGCGGCGAAGGCGGCGCCTGAGCGCCCGCACACGATGATGGCGGTCATCAACGGCCCCAGCTCGCGCGTGATGGACAGGCCCACCAGGTCGGCCACATAGATGTTGGCGCCGAACTGTTTGAGCTGCACCGCGCCTTGAAAGGCCATCACCAGCCCGATGAGGAAGTTGATCAACAAGACGATGGGTACGGCGTCAGCGCCCGTCTTCTCCATGGTGGGCGCGACCTCGGCCCAGTTGGCTGACCGCGGGTTGAGCACCAGCTTCATGGCGGCGAACAGGGCCTGCCCGAAGAAGCCGAAGACCTGCTGGCCTTCCTGGAGAATGGCCATGGTGGCGTTGCCGATTTGGTCGAGCACGCCGCGGGCCTTGCGCTTGCGCAGCGCGCCCACTTTGACGTCGCCGCGGTAGAGATGGATGACCCTTTGGAGTTGCGCGTTGGCGCCGATGAACTCCGAGGAGGCGCCGCGGCGGTGCAGATCGGCGCGGCTGGCGACGAGCAAGGCCATCGAGCCACCGTCGACCGCTTCGAGCTTCGAGACGTCGAAGTCGATGCGCTCACCTTTCTGCACGCCCGCAAGCGAAGCGCTCACTTCAGTCCACAGCCCGGGGGCCTGGTCGAAGGTCAGCTTGCCCTCGAGCTCGAGCACAGGCGCGCCGTCGCGTTCGAGGCGGTTCAACGCGTAGGTGACTTCAGGCACGACCTGCGAACAGCAAATTAGGGGCCGCAGAATATGCGTCTGAATTTGGTGGCTTGGCAATGCGAGCGCATCCAAAATGATCGACTATCAATCATTTCGACTGATTGTCCGGTGCGCCGGCACGACTCGGTTCAGCCGTGCGACAGGAGCGTGTGGCGCAGGACGAACTGGGCGACGGTGAAGTAGATCACGATGCCGGTGACGTCGACGATGGTCGCGACGAAGGGTGCGGAAGCGGCAGCGGGATCGAGGCCGAGGCGGCGCAGCACGAAGGGCAACATCGAGCCTATCATCGCGCCGATCAGCACCACGCCGATGAGGCTCACCGAGACCGTCAGCGCGACCTGCACGTAGTGCTCGCCGTAGCCGTGGCTCAGCACGCCGTACCGGTGCAGCCACTCCCACGCGACCACGCGCAGGAACCCGATGACAGCCAGCCCGATGCCCAACAGCGCGCCACTGCGCAGCTCACGCAGCGCCACCTTCCACCAGTCCGACAGCTCGATCTCGCGCAGCGCGAGGGCGCGAATGATGAGCGAGGTGGCCTGGCTGCCCGAGTTGCCGCCCGAGGCGATGATCAACGGCAAGAACAAGGCGAGCACCTCGGCGCGCAGCAGCTCGGCCTGAAAGCTGCCCATCGCCGTGGCGGTCAACATGCCGCCCAGCAGCAGGATCGCCAGCCACCCGCCGCGTTTGCGGAGCATCTCGAAGGTCGAGATCTCCATGTACGGCGCCTCGAGGGCCTCGAGACCACCGAGCTTCTGGATGTCTTCGGTGGCCTGCTCAGCCGCCACGTCGAGCACGTCGTCGGCGGTGATGATGCCCACCATCGCGCCGCGTGAATCGGTCACCGGCAAGGCGACGCGGTCATATTTTTCGAAGGTCGAGATGATCTCGTCCTTGGGCGCCGTGGCGGGGATCGCCACCAGCTGCCGCGTGGGGAGCTCGCCGACCTTCGCGTCGGGCGCGGCCATCACCAGCTCGGCCAGGCGCAGATCGGCCCGCAGCTCGCCGCGCTCATCGATGATGTACAGAATGTTGAGCGTCTCGCGCCCGCGGCCGTTCTTGCGGATCGCCTCGATCGCTTCGTGAGCGGTCATCGACGGCCGCAGCGCCATGTATTCCGGCGTCATGTAGCGGCCCGCCGTGTCTTCGGGATAGCCCAGCAACGTGCGGGCGACGCGCAGCTCGTCGGTCGAGAGCTGCTCGAGCGCTCGTTTGGTCACCTCAGCCGGCAGCTCCTCGAACAGACGGGTGCGGTCGTCGGGGGCCATCTCGTTGAGGACGTTCTTGAGCTGATCGCTCCCGAGGGTCTGGACGATCTCGGTCTGTTGATCGAGGGGCAGGTACTCGAAGGCCACGCTCGCGACGTCGCGCGGCAAGATGCGAAAGATGACCCCTGAGTCTTCCGCCGGGAGATCTTCGAGGATCTCCGCGATGTCAGCGGGGTCGACTTCCTCGAATGCAAGCCGCAAGGACTCCCAATCCTTCTTGCGGATCAGCTCCTCGTACTCGGGCTTCAGCAGATGACCGAGCACTTCAGAGCCCCGAAGCCTTCAGAGGACCTTCTTGATGCTGTCCTCGAGCTTCGACTTGGGCGCCGCCCCGACGAGCTGCTCGACCACCTTGCCGCCCTTGAACATCAGGAGCGTGGGAATCGAGCGGATGCCGAACTGCTCAGCGGTGGCCGGGTTCTCGTCGACGTCGAGCTTGACGATCTTCAGCTGCCCTTTGTACTGGGTGGCCAGCTCTTCCAACGCGGGGGCGATGGCGCGGCAGGGGGCGCACCAGGTGGCCCAGAAGTCCACCAGCACCGGGGTTTGCGAGTCGAGAACCTCGCTCTTGAAGGTCGCATCGAGGACAGTGACGGTGTCTTTGCTCATGGCTGGAATTTTCCTGAATGGGAAAAGAAGTGACGCGTGGGGACGCTGTGGCTTTGGACTTTGGACCGTCCGGGATTTAATACCCAAGTCCGCTGCATGCAGGGCAGTGAAAAAGAGGAACCACGTGAAGCTCTTTCTGCCGCACAAGACTCTCGAGGACTGGATGGTCTCCGAGAAGGCCGATCTTCAGGACGGCAAACTCTTCGTGACCGAGGGGAAAGCGAGCTTTCCGGTCGCGGCAGGTGTTCACTTCTCCAAGCTGGTCTCGGGTGAAGACACCCAGGGCCTGCTCGGGCGGGTGAAGACCACCGCCCAGCTTTCCGCCCTCGAGGCCGAACACTTTCAAGACTCCTGCATCGTGGGCGAAGCCGCCTACGAGGTGGTCGAGGGGTACGTCACCGAGGTGCAGGTGGCCCCGGCGGCGAAGGGCGATGCGAAGAAGAAGACGGGCTCACCCGAGGCCGATCTCCTCGCGGCCTTCATTCTCGACAAGCTCTAGAGGCCTTCCTTTGGCGCGCGTGCTCCTGCTGACGCCGCCTGAGCAGGCGGCCGACCTCGCTTTTCTCCTCGAAGAAGAAGGCCATGAGCCGTGTTTCTGGCCCGTGCTGGGCGCGCCCGGTGAGCTGCCGCTGGGGCTTCGCGCGGTGGCCGAACAGCTTCATCGGGTGACCTGGGTGGTGGCGATCGGCCGGGGCCCGCTGCGGGCCTTTCTCGAGTCGGTCAACCGCGCCGGCACCCGCCGCGCCCTCGACAAGGTGCAGTGGTTGGCCGCCGATGCAGCGACCGCGCGGGCCATCGTGCGCCAGGGTGGCACGGTGAGGGTGCCCGGTGACGGCAAGTGGACCTCGGCGGTCTCGGGCCTGCTCACCAGCGACGACGAGGTGCTGGTGCTGCACGAAGGCGAGGCGCCCGAGATCCTGCTCGACTCGCTCGACGCCGCGGGCGTGGGCTTCACCCAGGTGGCGGTGCCGCCGTCAGCGGGCTCTGGTTCGCTTTCCGGTGCAGGGCATCGGGTGGTGATCGTTCACTCGGCCGCGGCCGGAGAAGCATTCGTCGAGCTGACCCGCGGGCTGCCGGTCGCTCCTCACGACGCGCAATGTTGCGGCCCGACCACGCTCGAAGCCGCGCCGAGCCACCGTTCGGTGCTCAGCGAAGGCCTGCGCGTGGTGGCGACGACGGCCGCCGCCGCTGCCGCCCTCGAGTCACTGGGTGTGGAGGTGTATGCCACCGCCTCGGCCGGGGCCGCCGACGCTGTGGTGGATGCCGCGCTCAAGGCGCTCTCGGAGTAGGCTTCTCGCCTCCATGCGTCCACTTCCCGTTCTGGCAGGCCTGCTGGCCCTGCCCACCCTCGCGCTCGCGACGACCCTGGTTCCCCACACGCTGCTCCAGCGCGCCGAGCTGTCGGATCGCGTGGTGCTGGTGCAGGTCATCTCTCAGAAGCTCGAAGAGACGCCCGGCGCCGCGATTCCCCTGAAGACGATCACCACCGTGGTGGTGGGAAAAGATCTTCGCGGGACCGGACCTTCGCAGCTCACCGTCGTGCAGCTCGGCGGCAAGCGGGGGCTCGAGGCGATGGAGGTGCCCGGTGACGCGAAGTTCAACGTGGGCGAGACGGCGGTGCTGTTCCTCCGCTGCCGCCTCGCGGTCGATCGCTGCCACCTGGTGGCGATGTCGGCAGGCAAGCTCGACGTCGCGGGCGAAGAGGTCTTCGTGAAAGATCTCTTCACCGGCAAGTGGGGCAAGCGCACGCTGACCGCGCTGACCGCCGAGCTCTCGCCTGGCCCGGTGAAGCGATGAAGCGCCTGGGGCTGTTGGGGCTGCTCGTCATCGCGAGCGTCGCGCCCGCGCAGGACTACCTCGACTACAAGATGCTGAGCACCGCGCAGCTGAAGTTCGCGGTGTACGTCGACTCGCGCAGCCCGACGCCTGCGGGGCTTCAGTACACGCTGATGCAGAACGCCTCGGAGCGCGCGTGGAACACGTGGAACGCGGTGCAGTGCGCGTACCCCAAGGTGCAGTCGCTGGGGCCGTCGGTGGGCACGGTGCCCAACCCCAATCAGAGCTTCGACAGCTACTCAGTCTCTCCGATCTGGATGCTGACGGCCGACGCCGACGCCCGCGAGGTCTTCGGAAACTCGGGGCTGGTCGCGGCGATCACCTTGCCTCGCGCCTACGCGGGCATTCTGCAGACCTGCGACACCTACTTCAACGCGCCGGACTTCTCGTGGTCGGTCGACCCGGTCACGCCGGCCAGCTCGATGGACTTCGAGACGGTGGCGCTGCACGAGCAGGGTCACTGCCTGGGCCTGGGCCACTTCGGCCTGTTCGATGACGTGGTCATGGAAGATCGCATCTCGCCGGGCCAGATCGTCCGCGTGTTGTCGCCGCTCGACGTGCAGATGCTGTGCACCCGGTACCCGCTCGCGGGTGAGTCGGCCTCTCCCTGCTACGCCGACGGCGGCTGTGCGCAGGTCGACCTCAAGTGTCTGGCGCAGCCCATCACCAACGGGCTGACCGTGAGCCTGTGCACCCGCGGCTGCGCGCTGGGGGCCAACGCGAACTGCGATCTTCCGCTCAACTGCCAGGCCTCGACTGCGTTCTCCGGCTTCACGGGCGCCTGCGTGTTGCCCGGCAGCATCGTCACGCAGGTGGGCCGCAACTGCACCACGAACCCCGAGTGCGGAAACTCGTTCGGGTATTGCCGCACCCCGGAAGCCGCTTCGGGGGGCAACTTCACGTGGATCGACGGGTACTGCACGCAGGCGTGTGAGCCCGGTCAGCCCCCGTGTCCCTCGGGGTCGCTGTGTGTTCAAGCGGGCCCGGGTGATCGCTGCCTGCAGACCTGCCGCGTGGGGCTGGCCGACTGCCGGGTGAACTACGCGTGCGCTCAGGTCGATGCCATCGGCACCACCGGCGTCTGCATTCCGCGCTGCTTCTCTGATCAGGATTGCGTCGACCCGACCCAGTTCACCTGCCGCACCTGCGATGGCTTGTGCGTGGCGCGGCAGAACCCGGCCGGCCAGCTCGGCAACCCCTGCCTGCAAGACGCGGAATGCGGAGCAGGCCAGGTCTGCCGCATCACCGATCTCCAGAGCACCCAGAAGCAGTGCGTGCAGCAGTGTTCCCGCGGCTGCGGCCTGTGCGCGACGGGCAGCACGTGCACGCCTTCTGCGCGCGGCGAGCTGTTCTGCCTGAAGGACTGCACGGGCCCGGGCACCTGTGGCCCCGCGTTGCGGTGCGCCGACACGCAGGTGGGCAAGAGCTGCCTGCCCGGCTGCAACATCGACGCGAACTGCCCCGTGGGCCAGTTCTGCAACATGGGCGAGTGCTACACGCCGATGGAAGGCGACGGCGGGTGCTCGACGTTGCAGTGCCGCCCTGATGCGGGCAGGCCCATCGTCGTCACGCCGAAAGATGCAGGCACGGGCCCTGGCGGCTCGGGCGGCTGCGGCTGCGCGGCGGTCGATCCTTCGTTCGGGTTTGCGTTGCTCGGGGCGCTCGCGATGCTGTCGCGTCGCCGCTCCAGGGGGCCGTGATCGTGGCCTCAGCAGTCGCGCAGGAGCGCCGTCGCGCGCAGGACTTCACGCTGGGCTGGTTGTTGGACGTGCTCGTCGCGGCGGGCTCGTTGACGAAGGCTCAGTCGTCGGACATCGCGGCCAAGCAGGCCCAGGCCACCGCGCGCGTGCTCAAGACGATGGGCGCCGAGCGGTACGTGGTCTCGCCCATCGAGATCGTCGCGGCCTTCCAGATCCCCGTCGGCACGCGGGCCGGTGAAGTGCTCGATCAGGATCGGCTGTGCGAAGTGGCCGCGAAGGCGGCGGGCGTGACGTATCGCAAGATCGACCCGCTCAAGCTCGACATGAACCTCGCCGCGAAGATGGTGAGTAAGCCCTACGCGCAGAAGCACTGCATTCTCGCGCTCGATGGCGGCACCGGCCCGGGCGTTCCGCTCGTGGTGGCGGTGGCCAACCCCTTCGATCACGAGCTGTTCGAGAACCTGGCGCGGCTGGCGAACACGCAGATCGTACCGGTGCTCTCGGCGAAGAACGACATCCTCAAGGGCATCGCCGACGTCTACGGCTTCAAGCGAACGCTCGCCGCGGCCGCCGTCGAACACGCCGAGGCGACGCAGGGCATCACCAACTTCGAGCAGCTCGTCTCGCTGTCGACGGGGCGTGAGCTCGACGCCGGCGACAAGCCGGTGATCCAGGCGGTCGACTACCTGCTGCGCTACGCGTTCGACAACCGCGCGAGCGACGTGCACGTCGAGCCCAAGCGTGACTCGTCGCTGGTGCGCCTGCGCATCGATGGCGTGCTGCACGGCGTGTACACGTTGCCAGGGCAGCTCCACCTGCCGATCGTCGCGCGCATCAAGACCATCTCGCGGCTCGACATCTCGGAGAAGCGCAAGCCGCAGGACGGGCGCATCAAGGTCGATCGTGATGGGCGCGAGGTCGAGATCCGCGTCAGCACCTTGCCCACGGCGTTCGGCGAGAAGGTCGTCATGCGCATCTTCGACCCCGAGACGCTCGCGGTCGACGTGACGCGGCTGGGCTTCGATGAGCTGGAGCAGCGCATCTTCGAAGGGTGGATCGCCGAGCCGCACGGCCTCATTCTCGTCACGGGCCCCACGGGCAGCGGCAAGACCACCACCCTCTATTCAGCGCTCAAGGCCCTGGCCGGGCCCGACGTGAACGTCACGACCATCGAAGACCCCATCGAGATGGTGTGGGACGCGTTCAACCAGGTGCAGGTGCAGCCGAAGGTGGGCCTCGACTTCGCCAACGCGCTTCGCCACATCCTCCGGCAGGATCCCGACATCATCATGGTCGGCGAGATCCGTGATGCGGAGACCGCTGAGAACGCGGTGCAGTCCGCGCTGACGGGTCACCTGGTGCTCTCTACGTTGCACACCAACGACTCGTTCGGTGCGGTGAACCGGTTGATGGACCTCGAGGTGCCTCCGTTTCTGTTGAGCTCGGCGTTGTTGGGCGTCATGGCCCAGCGCCTGGTGCGCAAGGTGTGTGGCTCGTGCGGCCAGCCGGTGCAGTTGTCGAAGGAGCAGGTCGCTGCGCTCGGGGCTCCGATTCCGTTGCTGCCGGGCGGGCCGAAGTTCCTCAAAGGCGCGGGCTGCGTGAAGTGCCGCGGCACGGGCTATCTGGGGCGCACGGCGGTGTTCGAGATCTTCACCGCGACGCAGGAAATCAAGCAGATGATCGCGAGGAAGGCGCCTCCGGAGCAGCTGGTCGCGGCCGCGCGCGGCATGGGCCTGCGGACACTTCGAGAGGCCGCAGTGCGCAAACTCGCCGAGGGGGAAACCACCTTCGAAGAAGTGCTGCGGATGACCACGGTGGGATAGGTTGTCTGGCTGTCTTCAGCTCGCTTGAGGGGTACTTTCGATGAAGGTTCAACGAGGCCAGACCAGCGCGGTTCCAGCACCTGCTCCGAAGGCGCCTGCGGCTGCTCTCTCGTCGTCGGCCGAGGTGAGCAAGAGCTGGGCTGCCAAGGGCGCTACCCCGGCTGCTCAGCTCGCGCTCAAGCCCAGCAGCTCGAACGCGGTACCGAAGCCCGGCGTGCGCAGCGCGGTGTTCGAGGCGCAGCTCGATCGCGACACCCAGTCGCGCAGCCTCTCGGGCAACAAGGTCTCGATGCTGTTCGACGGCGTCAACTCGTTCGCCGAGCGCAACAAGATGATCGACGGCGCGAAAGAGTCGATCTGCTTTCAGACCTTCATCTTCAACTCCGATGACACGGGCTGGGCGCTCGCGAAGAAGCTGGCGGCCAGGGCGCAGGAGGGCGTGCAGGTTCGCGTCATCTACGACGCGATGGGCAGCGGCCGCGCAGACCCGAAGATGTTCGAGCTGATGAAGAACGCCGGCGTCGACGTGAAGGCCTACGGCGAGAAGTACAAGGTCTGGGACCTCAACGACCGCTGGCATGAGAAGCACCTGATCGTCGATGGCAAGGCGTCGGTGCAGGGGGGCATGAACGTGGCCGACGAGTACGCGCTGGGCGGCTCGGGCAAGCAGATCTTCTCGCGCGGGGACGGCACGGGCTCAGAGGCCTGGCGCGATGCGGACATGAAGCTCGAGGGGCCGGCCGTCGCCGACACGATGAAGGCCTTCGTGCGCAACTGGGACGAGCTGGGCGGCAAGCTGTCGGAAGGCGATCGCCAGAAGCTCTTCCCGAAGTTGTCGGAAGTGACCGGCGGGCCGTCGGTGCGCGTGGTGCAGAGCAACCCCGAGGTGAAGGGGCTGGTCGGCACCACCGACAAGCTCTACCTGCGCTCGATCGAGAACGCGCAGAAGAGCATCACCATCGAGAACGCGTATTTCCTGCCGCCCCCGGAGATCCGCAAGGCGCTGATCGACGCAGCGAAACGCGGTGTCGAAGTGAAGGTGATGAGCAACAGCAAGGCGTCGAACGACATGGGCTTCGTGTCGGACGCTGCGCGGTATTTCTACGACGACATGATCAAGGCGGGCGTGCAGATCTTCGAGAAGCACGGCGGCACGCTGCACTCGAAGACGGCCACGTTCGACGGTGAGTTCAGCGTGGTCGGCTCGGTGAACATGAACGGGCGCTCGAAGAACACCGACGCCGAGGTCGCGCTCGCCGTGCAGGACTCCGTGACGGCGCAGCAGTTGGAGCACCGCTTCGCCGCGGGCCTCACGGAGACGGTGCCGGTCACGCTGGCCGAGCTCAAGAAGGACTCCTTCATGACCAACTTGAAGCAGTGGGCGCTCTCGACGCTGGCGTGGACGTTCTGAGCATGGCGCTCGAGGACGTGCTCGCCCTTGCGCGGCAGAAGGAACAGGCCGGCGATCTCGCCGGGGCGCTGCTGGCGCTCGAAGGTGCTGCTCAGAACGAGCGCACCGGTGCGTGGCACTACGCGCGTGGGGCGATGGCGGTGCGGGCCGGCCAGCTCGATGAGGCCGTGACGCAGCTCGAGCTGGCCGTCAAGCGCGAGCCTGAGATCGCGGAGTACCGATCGAACCTGGGCTCGGCGCTGCTCGAGAAGTTGAAGGCAGGCGACGCCGCGGCAGGGAAGGGCGCGCTGGAGCAATTGGAGCTCGCGGTGCAGTGGGGCGCCACGCTGCCTGAGGTGTACGCGAACCTTTCGTTTGCGCGACTGGCTGATGGAAACGCGCTGGGTGCGCTCGCCGCGGCCGACATCGGGGTGCGTCTCGATGAGAAGCACGTGCCTTCGTTGTTCAACCGGGCGGCGGCGCTCAACGCGCTCAGGCAGTACGGCACGTGCATCGACACGCTCGATGAAGTCTTGAAGCTCGTGCCGGGTTTTCCTCCGGCGGTGCAGAGCCGGGCCAACACGCTGGCGAGGATGAAGGCCCTTTGAAGCGCGTTCCTTTGCTGGTGATGCTGGTGTTGGGTGGTTGCCCCAAGCCTGGCGACGGCGTCGATCCCAAGATGCGGGCCGATGGGCACTACGTCTCGGGCCAGGCGGCGTACCTGAAGGGCGACTTCGCCGAGGCGCACAAACAGTTCGCTGAAGTGCGCGCGCTCAACCCCACCGATCCCCGGCTGCCCGCCGCAGAGGGCGAGGTGTACCTCTCTGAGGTGAAGGTGCCGGAAGCGATCGAGGCCTTCGAGACGGCGGCCAGGGCAGACCCGAAGCGCGGCACCACGTGGAGCCGGCTGGGCTACCTGTATTCGGTCAAGGGCGAGAAGGAGAAGGCGCGCGAGGCGCTCCAGAAGGCGCTCGCGGCGAACGCGAAAGACTTCAACGCGCTCGAGACTCTGGCGGACTTGCAGCTCGAGGAGGGCAAGGTCGACGAGGCCGTGAAGAACCTGGTGCTCGCCAGCGAGTATGCGCCTGAGGGCACGCGTGGTGAGCTCGTGCTGCGCATCACTGCCGAGTTGCAGAAGGCCGGCCGCTCGAAGGAAGCGGTCGAGGTGCTCGAGGGCGCGGTGAAGAAGGGCATCAAGAGCGTCGGCGTGTTCAGCGAGCTGGGCGATCGGCTCGTCGAGGCCTCGCGGCTCGAGGACGCGGTGGTCGCGTACACTGAGGCGGCGAAGCTCGACCCGAAGGATCCTTCGTTGTGGGAGCTCGTCGGTGAGGTGCAGCTGAAGCTGGGCAAGGTGAGCGAGGCTGAAGCGGCGTTCCGCTCTTCGCTCGAGGCGAAGGATCGCGGCGTGGTGCACGTGGCGCTCGCGAGGCTCTGTCAGCAGAAGAAGGACGACGCGTGCGCGCAGGCCGAGCTGCAGAAGGCGCTCGATACGTCGACCGGCGAGGAGCTGCGCGAGACGCTGGAGCTGGCGGACCTGCTCGCGAGCTTCGGCAGGAAGAAGGACGGCCTCGCGCTGCTTCGTTCGGTCAGTGAAGAGAGCGAGCAGAAGAACAACATCGACCTGCACCTGCGCACGGCTCGGCTCGCGAAGGAGCTGAAGGATGAGGTGACCGTGAAGGCCGCGTGCACTCGCGCGTTGTCGAGCGGGCAGGCCGGGTTGAAGTGCCCTTGAACTGACGCGAGGCCCTCACCCCGACCCTCTCCCGAAGAGACTTGTGAAATAGGTCCACCACCGAGGGTTGGCTGAAATAGGAATTGAGAACCCACCGGTCCCCCCGAGCGCAGTCGAGGGGTCACTTCGCGAGCGAAGCAGAAGTAGTCCCTCGACTCCGCTCGGGAGGAACGGTGTTCGCCGTATGTCGAAGCCTTCTTCAACAC
>JBKJSE010000236.1:0-4782 GCA_046595925.1 Archangium sp.
CCTCTGCTTCGCGCGACAATTGCCCCCTGAACCGATTCTACCAACCGGTTACGGCTGCACCGTCAAGGTGAAGCGGCCGAAGGTGTTGGGCATCTCGCGGTTCCAGCCGTCGACCACCAGGAAGTACGTCTGCCCCTGCGTGACCGAAAACGAGAACGACTCAGGCACGCCCGCCCCTGCTGCATCTGCGAACCGAACGCATTGCGCTGCACCACACGTCGGTTGCAGGAGCAGCAAGGCCGCGTCGAAGGTCGCTTCCGGTGAGAGGGTGGCGGTGACCGTGCCAGTGGCCGTCGCGGTGTATTGGTAGACGAGATCTCGCGCGTCGAAGAACGAGCGCCGGCAGGCGGCCGAGTACGTGAGCGCTGAGTAGGTATCGGTCGCCCCCGAAGTGTCGCCGGTCACGCCGGTCGGCCCCGCCAGCACGGCCATCGGCGCCGAGCAGGTGTCATTCGAAGGCGGCGACGTGGCGGAGCGCCGGGTCACGCTCAGGGTGAAGTCGCCCGTCGCGTAGGAGTTCGAGTCGACGAACAGGAAGTAGGTCCCCATGGTCTGGTTGGGGAGATAGATGCGCAGCGGCCTCGAGGTGGACTCTGCCACGCACGAAAGCTCTGAGCCGGCGCTGAAGCTGGTGCACATGTTCGGCGAGCGAACGTAGAGCGTGGGCACGAGGGCGCTGCCCGCCCCAGGGCTCACGGTGACGTCGACGTCCTGCGGCCCGGTCAGCGTGTACGAGTAGACGAGATCGCGGCCGAATCGCCGGGGAATGAAGTCGGTGCCGCAGGCCGGAGCGTTGTGCGTGGGCGCGTTGGAGTTACTCGCCCCGAACGTGCTGCCCGAGACGGTCGCGACGTTGTTCGTGAAGACCAACGATTGTGCACCTGCACAGTCATCGTTCGCAGGTGCGGGGGTCGGTGCGCCGCGGGTCACCGTCAGCTCGAACGCACCCGAAGTGCCGCCCGAAGAATCGACGAACACGAAGTACGTACCCGCGGCGAGGTTGGTCTGCTGCGTGGTCACCCCGCCCACCTTGTTGAGACAGACCACCTCGTCGGAGAGCAGCTGACTCGTACAATTGGTGCGGCGCACATAGAGCGCCGGAATGAGCGTCGACCCGGCAGCCGGGGTCAGGCTGAAGGTGACGTCCTGCGGTTGGGTGAGCGTGAATTGGTACAGCACGTCGCGCCCGCTCTGCTTCGCGCTCGGGCTGCAGGTCGGCGAGACGTCACCCGCGTAGTTGTCGTTGGCGGCCTGCAGGGTCGAGCCGCTCACGGTGGCCACGTCACCGGTGAACACCAGCACCGCGGGTGTGCTGCAGGAGTCGTTCGCGGGCGGAGGCGTGGGCGGCGCGGTGACCACCTCGAGCTGAAACGGCCCGCTCGTGTCGGCCGCCGAGTCGACCCACACGAAGTACGTGCCGGCAGGCTGATTGATGAGCGAGAGCCGGCCTTCGGTGGGGGCGAGCGGCGAGACACAAGCGCGCTCCCCTGCCCGGCTCGCATCGCCGCACGTGGTCGAGCGCACCGCGACGACCGGATTGAAGGTGGGGCTCAGACCCGTGGGCGTGACCGAGACCGTCACGTCTTGCGGAGCGGAAAGCGTGTAGCTGAACACCACGTCACGCCCGGTGCCGCGCGCCGAGTCACTGCAGCTCGGGGTCAGATCGCCCAGCACGTTCCCATTCGTGGCCCAGGTCGTATCGCCCAGTGAGCTCGCGGTGGTGCCGTTGAACGGCAGCGCCGTGGGCGCCATACAGCTGTCGTTATCCACCGTGGGGTTCGCGTCGATCTCGAGCTGGAAAGCGCCGGTGGTGCCGTCCGCCGAATCGACGGTCACGAAGTACGTGCCCGGCAGCTGCCCCGGCGCGCTCGCCTGCACTGCCACTGCCGCCGAAGCAGCCTGACACGCGGTCTCGACGTTGGGCGCCAGGCACGGCGTGCGAATCGAGACGACCGGATGAAGCACGGAACCGGAGATCGGCCGCGCGACCACGTTCACGTTGCTGCGCGCGCTCAGCGTGTAGCTGTACACGAGGTCGGGTCCGACGCTGCGCGCGGTGGCGCTGCACGAAGGCTCGGTGAGGTTGTCGTTGGTCGCGACGAGCGTGTTCCCCACCACCACCGAGCGCGTGACGCTGCCGCCGTTCACGGCGAGTGCCGTGGCGCTGGCGCAGGTGTCATTGGTGGAAGTGGTCGAAGGGGGCTGCAGAGAGACGGTCAGCGAGACCCGGCCCGGCGAACCGTTCGCAGACTCGACGAACAGGAAGTACGTGCCCGCGGGGAGCGAGGCGATCGCCAGGCCCGCCGAACCGCTCACCGGCGCATCACAGGCGAGCTGACTGCCGGTGCAGCCCGAGCGCAGAAACACCACCGGCCGCGCGAGGCTGCCGGAGCTCGGAGCCACCGAGACCGTGAGCGATTGAAGGGTGGTGGTGGTGAACGTGTAGACGAGCTCGGGGCCGGCGGCGTTGCAGGTCCCCGCGGTGTCGTCGATGCCCTGCCCCGGCTCCGAAGAGATCGAGCTGGTCCCCGTGCCCGAAGGAAGAATCGCGCGCGCTGAAGCGCAGGTGTCGTTGAGCGGGTTGCAATCGCCCGTTCCCAGGTTGCACTCGCGACCCGGCCCGCACTCAGCGCTCGTGTTGCAGGGCAGGCATTGCTGGGCGTCGCAGATCGGCGTGGGATTCACGCAGTCAGCGGTCGACACGCAACCGACGCAGCCATTCGTTCGCACGTCGCAAACGGGCGCGGCGGATGACGGACAGTGAACGTCGAGGAAGCAGTCCAGGCACGTGCGGGTGGTGGGCTCGCAATGCTGAATGCCGAAACACTCCGCGTCAGAAGCACAGCCTGCATCGACCTCACCTGCGTCCACGCCAGCATCCACTCCGGCATCGATGCCTGCGTCGAACCCCGCATCCATTCCGGCATCCACGCCCGCGTCGAACCCGGCATCGATGCCCGCATCAGGCCGGCCGGCATCGACCCCCGCATCGCGCCCCCCATCCATCGGAGCCGCCTCACATTGACCCGTCAGCGAATTGCACAGGTCAGAGCCCGTGCACCGCACCCCGGCACACTTGTCAGCCGGGGGATTCACGACAGGCCCGGGGCAGGCACACAACGTTCCGAAAACACTCAACAGCACGACGCGGCGCATGGGGTTTCGCGAGTGTATCCGCATCCCTACGCAACTCACCGGGGGCAAGGTACGACAATGTGTTCAACGTCTCGTTGCTGAACAGTTTGCTACCTTCCGCGCCCCGTCCTCAAGGAGCCCTGCACCCATGCCTACCAAGATCGGCGACTCGATCGCCCGCGCTCTCCGCGACAACCGCGTCTCCAGCACCGAGGTGAAGTCGCTCATCACCGAGGCGAAGTCGCAGCCGCTCACCGCCGAGACGAAGGCCGAGCTGCAGACGCTCCTCACGCAGCACGCCGACAAGTTCGGGCTGACCGCCTCCCGCGATCTGCGCACGTTCCTGGGCAGCGCGACCGTCACCCTGCCGCCCGCCCCGCCCGCGCCCCCGCTGGTCACCACGCCGCGCGCGATCGACGACCCCACCGTGCTCACCAAGCACACCACCGACACCACCTGGAAGCCGGTGCAGGGCGGCAAGCTCTTCGTCGACGGCGTGAACTTCGATGACGTCGTGCAGGGCTCGATCGCCAATTGCTACATGGTCGGCGCCTTCTCGGCGGTCGCGCAGGCGAACCCGGACACCATCAAGAACGCGATCAAGGAGAACGCCGACGGCACGTACACCGTCCGGTTCTTCGAGAAGAGCGTGGGCGGCGCCATGAAGCCGGTCGAGATCACCGTCGATGGCGATCTCCCGCTCAGCAGCATGGGCAGCGCCCGCTACGGCAAGGCGCGCGAAGGCAGCGAGCTGTGGGTCGGCGTGCTCGAGAAAGCCTACGCGCAGTGGAAGGGCGGCTTCGAGACCATCGGCAACGGTGGCTACCCCGGCGAAGTGATCGCCGCGCTCACCGGCAAGTCGACCTCGTACACCTCGAACAAGTACAGCGACGCCAACACGCTCTTCACCAACATTCAGCAGGGCGCGACCAACCACAAGGCGATGACCGCTCCCACGCACGGGAAAGACTCGGGCGTCGACTACAGCGGCACCGGCGTCTACGCGTGGCATGTCTACACGGTGCTCGGCGCGGTCGATGAAGGCGGCGCGAAGTACGTGCAACTGCGCAACCCCTGGGGCAGCAGCGAGCCCGGCAGCGATGGCAAGAACGACGGCATCTTCAAGATGAAGCTCGATGACTTCGCCAAGCTGTACCAGGGCGTCGACATCGGTAACTAAGCGCCGATGGATCTCGCTCAGGCCGTTCGAGCCGCCAAACCCAATGAGACGGTGAGGGTCCCCGCGGGCCGCTACACCGTCAACCTCGAGCTCACCAAGCCGATCACCCTGCTGGCCACGGGCCAGGTGGTGCTCGACGGGCTGCACTCGGGCACGGTCATTCGCATCACCACCGATGGTCTGGTCCGGCTGTCGGGGCTCATTCTCGTCGGCGGTACCGCGCCTGAAGCAGGTGGTGCGGTGTGTCTGCTCGAAGGCTCGCTCGAGATGGCCGACTGCACGCTGCGCTTCAACAAGGCCCCGCTCTACGGCGGCGGCGGGCTGTACGTGCGTGATGGCAAGGCGAAGGCGACGCGGTGCCGGTTCGAAGCGAACACCGGGCGCCAGGGCGGCGCGATTCTCGTCGATGGGCTCGGTGAGCTGCGGCTGGAAGACTCGAGCGTGGTGCAGAACGCGGCGGTCGAAGG
>JBKJSE010000364.1:0-6533 GCA_046595925.1 Archangium sp.
GCGGATCGTCTCGATGAGCAGTTCGCGGTCAGGCCGTCCGGTTCGCTGCAGCCCTTCCACGACGGCCAGCGTTCGCTCGTCGAGCGGTACCAGGCGTTCGCTGTTCAGCTTGCCCAACGGCACCTTGAGGAACGTGTTGCCGACGTCGTCCTTCCGGACGCAGTCGATCGTCAGGCCGGAGAGTTCGCCGACACGCAGTCCGGTGTTCCTCATGACGAGCAGGCCCTGCTGGTACGGATCCTCGGAGCTCGCGAGTCGGCGCTGAAGTTCCTGATCTGCCTCCGGCGCGATCGGCCGCGGCAGGTAGATCGGCAGCTTCGGAAGATCCGAGGAGCGAATCAGTCCGTCAGCATCCGCATCGAGCAGCCCGACATCGTTCAGCGCCCGCAGGTAGACCCGCGCCGCGACGATCACGTTCACTCGGGTGTGCGGCGACTGACCGCGTTCGGCATGAAGGTACTGGAGCCACTGCGACATCTGCGCGCGGCTCAGCGTCTGCATCGCGATGTCGTTCTCGGCGAGCCAGTTGTGGAGCAGCCGGAGGCACTGGCGATAGTGCCCGCACGTGGCCGGCTTGAGGGTTGGCCTCAGGGACTCGAGGAAGTGCTCGGCCGACTCGGGCAACTCCTGGCGGCGAACGCGCAGCCACCCCGAATCGAAGCTGATGAGCTCGCGCGCTCGCAGCCAGTCGAGGTACCGGAACAAGATGTACCGGTACCCGTTTCTCGTCGTCGCGAGGATCGGCTTCTCCGCGGGGTTCGCCAGGAAGCGCTCGACGTCGACGCGCGTGAGGCTCTCGAGCCAACGATTCTTTCGCTCCATCCATCCGTGGAAGAGCCGCACGGCCGCCTTGCCGTGGCGCCCTTCCGGCGCTGCCAGGAAGTCGACTGCCACCTGCGGCAGGAAGATCACATGAGGGCGAGTCATCGGCCCGACCTGTAGCGACGCTGGATGACCTTCGACGCGCGCCGGTATTCGGCGGCAATGTCCGTCATGGCGAGGTTGATGTACTGGAGGGTCGTCTCGGCCTGCGAGTGGCCCATCATGGCTTGAAGAATCGGCAGCCTGACGCCTGCTCGCGCCATGTCGGCGCCGAACGTGTGGCGGAATCGGTGCGCGTTCGCGTTGCTCAGCCCGTCTTCGCGACGCCGGTAGCGGAACAGACTTCGCAATCCCGCGGTCGTCATCGGCTGCCCTCGGTGCTGTCCCTTGAGGACGACGAAGAGATGCTGCGTCGTCGACGCCTCGGGGCGTTCGAGGTCGAGGTAACGTCCCAGCAGCCGCCGGAGCAACTCGGGAATCGGCATCGCCCTCTCCTTCCCGCCCTTGCCGCGGACCCTCAGCCGGAGCTCGTCGAGCGACACGTCTCCGCGCTCGAGGAGTAGGACCTCGAGCGAGCGCAGCCCGCACAGCAGCATCAGGTAGACGATCGCCAGGTCGCGGTACCGACGGAGGCTGCGGATGAACTGCCGGACCTGCTTTCGCGTGAGCGGCTCGATCAGCGTGCGAGGGACCTTCACACGCAGCGCCACGCGTCGTTGCGGCCGAAGTGAATGAAGGCCGAGGTTCTTGTCGCGACCTGGACCACGGTAGTGCGCGGACGAGTTCGCCCGCTCGGGCTCCTTGCCGCTCACGAACCGGATGAGGAGCTTGCAGCTCGACAGCCTTCGGTTGATCGACCGAGGCTGTGCCTCCTCCTGCCGTTGCGCGCCGACGTACTCGAGGAGCCCGCGCTCACCGACGTCGGCGAGCTGGTAGGGCGTCGTGGAGAGCCACCGGAAGAAGACGACGAGATCGTGCGCGTAGGCGCGAACCGTCCGCAGCGAGAAGCCGCGCTGCGCGACGGTCGCGAGGAACGCGTTCGCGTGGACGACGAGCTCACCCTCCCCGACCACGCCGAACAACCCGTTCGCCCCAACCCGTGCCGAGTACGTCGTGGTGCCAGTTCCTGTCGTCATTCCCGAAGTGATGCGCGCGAGGGCCGTCGATGAACAGAGAGGTCAGTGACAGCTGCCAGCGGAGACCACTCAGGTCCGCGTGCTAACTCGGAGAATCGGGCTAGGCCGGCTCGTGACCACCCTCAGCCCGCGGCAGCTGAGGACTGCACGTCCTCGCGATCCGAGAGGCGGACGACCAGCATTCGTCGGAGTTGGCGGCGGAGGCCGGCACAGCTCCTCGGCATGGCTCAGCAGAATCATGAATTCGTCAACGCTCTTGGTCAGTTGCGGAAGGAGCCCGGCCCGTGACAACTCGCCTGGCTCGCTGTTTCTGCGTCGGGCGCGGCTGGTCTTTTGCCGAGCACGTTCATCGGCTCGAGAACCGGCGAGATCGTCGCGGCGCCTGCGCCGGGCCCCAGACGCCCGCCTTCCCAGACGACACATTGGAGAGCAGGTGCGTTGCGTCTTCAACGCCGAGGTGCCTGGGCGAAACCAGTGGTGGCACTCCGAGCAACGTCGACGTGGTGGAAGTGCCATCAGTCAACGCTGCGCTCGCGCACTGATGTCGCGACTTTTCGGACGGTCAGTCCGCGAAGAGAGCGAGTTCGTTTCTTGCGATGAACTTCGCGGAGGCGCGCCGATGACGCACATCAGGCGAAGCCCTTCAGTGTCTGCCCCCTACTCTGCGCAGCAAGAGAGCTTCGCCGGGTCCTTGAACCTGGAGATGGCGACGATCTTCAGAGCTTCGGACATTGTCGGGTAGACGTGCAGAAGCCCGATGAAGTCCTCGAGCTTGGCCCGAAAGTGAAGCCCCATTGCCGCCTCGTGGATGACCTCTGCGGCTCCGTGGCCGAGCATGGTGACCCCAAGCACCTCGTTCGTCACCGCGTCAGCGACCATTTTCACGAAGCCACGTGTGTCGCGAATAGCACCGGCTCGTGGCACCAGAGACATCGGCACCGCACGGCACCAGCAGGCGTGGCCCGCAGCGACCGCTTCCTCTTCGGTCATTCCCACCACCGCAAGCGGTGGGTCGATGAAGATGGCGCGGGGGATTACGCGGTGATCCACCTTGCGCGGTGGTTCACCAGACAGGGCGTTGTGGGCGACGATGCCTCCGTCCTGACTGCCCACGGGAGTCGCCATCTGGCTGCTCTGCTCCCTCCCGATGACATCGCCGGCGGCAAAGATGTGAGGCACCCGTGTTCGGAGATGCTCGTCTACGAGGACCTGGCCCAGTTCTCCGAGCGCCACGCCTGCCTTCTCGACCCCGATGTGGTCGGTGTTTGGCGTCCGTCCGGTCGCAACGAGGATGCGGGCGGCGCGGATCTCGCGGGGTGAGCCGTCGACGAGGACCGAGGCGATCACCTGGTTGCCCTCCGCGCGCACTTCGCTGACGACAGCCTTCGTCAGCACCTCGACACCCTCCTCCAAGAGGAACTCCCGGACAGCAGGCCCCACCTCAGGCTCGTAGCCGTGCTCGAACAACGCACCGCTGCGCTCAAGAATGGTGACGGACGAGCCCAACCGGCGGAACATCTGGCCAAGCTCGAGGGCGATGTAGCCGCCACCGACGATGAGCAGAGATCGGGGCAACTCCTTGAGTTCCACCGCCTCGCCGCTCGTTAGGAGATCGCTCGTCAGGTACGGCACCTCCGACAGCCCTTTGATGTTGGGCAACACTGGCCGAGAGCCCGTGGCAATGAGGATTGCGTCTCCAGTGAGCCGCTTGCCGTTCACCTCGACGGTCTGAGCGTCGATGAACTCGGCGTGTCCCTCCTCAAGCCGAAATTTTCCTCCGAGCAGGCTCTCGTACTTCTTCTTCCGGTAGCCCGAGATGACCTCGTCCTTCTGCTGGACGAGGCCCGCGAAGTCGACCTCGAGCTTGGCAGGCAGGAGGCCCGGATAGCGGGGGTGGGCGGCGTCGTGGACGAGCCTTGAGGCCTCGATGAGGTTCTTGGACGGGAGACAGCCGCGGTTGACGCAGGTGCCGCCAACGAGACGCTCTTCGGTCATGACCGCCGTCTTGCCCATCTCCTGTGCGCGAAGCGCGGCGGCAAAGGCTGTGGAGCCCGAGCCCAAGATGACCAAATCGAAGCGCTCGGCGTTCATGAGAGTTCCTCCGCGGCAGGACTGGGCAAATCGCGAGGGGCAGACATGGCTTCCTTCACCGCCTTGTTGACCTCGCCCAGACAACACACGCCAGAAGGGTTTCGGGTCTCGCACGCGCAGCGGCCGGCGCGGACCTCGGCGGTGATCTGCGCCGGGATGCTGCAGGCTCCAGTCGCTGCGACTTCTCGCCGGACATCTGCACGAGCAAAGTTGAAGCAGTAGCAGAGCGGGATTGGGTCAGCGGTCTCCTTCAAACCGACCCGGACGACCGCTGCGGTCTTGCCCACGAATCGGCCGTCGACGCCGTAGTAGAGGACGTCGCAGGTCGGCGTCTTGCAGAACCGTCGCTTGACGGACAGAAGCGAACTTGCCTGGCCAGGGCCCAGCAATGCCTGAATGGTCGCGTCGCCGACGGCTCTTCCGGTTGCTCCACATCGCGGGCAGAGCGCGTGAGTCGCCGCACTCTCGTTCTGAGCCTCACTCTTCGGTTCGTCGCAGCAGTTACCCATGCGGCCTCCTCACGGGCCCTTGAGCAAGCTCGCGCGATACCCGAGCCTGTCGACGGTCTCCACCATCTGTTGCGGCGTGACCATCGCTGGCTCGTAGTCCACGACAGCCCGCTCGTCCGCGACACTCACCTTCGCCTCTTTGACGCCGTCCAACTTCTTGAGCGCCATGCGTACGGCGACGGAGCACGATGCGCAGGTCATCCCCTCCACCGTGAGACTGACCGTCTTCGCCGAGGTCACTGCCCCCGGCGGCTCTGCGCGTGAAGCCGTCGAGCAGCAGGGACACAGCGCGACAACCGCGCTGAGGCCAAGTGCTGCGAGAAGTTTCGAGAATGTGTTCATAGATAGTTGTCTCTTTTGCGCCTAACCGAAGAGGTACGGCGCGATGTACGGGAAGCTCAGAAACCCGACGACGAAGATGGTGGCGATCCAAAGCATCACCTTGCCGGCGCGGTTCGCCCTCGGAGCGGGGCAGTCGCACTCTGGGCCACCCTCGACGGCGCCAGCAGTCTTGGGCTTGCGGTACGTGAAGTAGAAGCCAGCACCGAGCAGGGCGAAGGTCGCCGCCATGAAATGGGGACGGTACGGCTCGAACTTCACCAGTAGTCCCGCGCCGCCAATCCCGAGCAACGCGAACACCAGCGGGCCGATACAGCAGGCAGACGCGATGAACGCCGAGATTATCGAACTGGCGCTCGCGGCAATCGACCAGCGACGGGACCTGTCAGGAGTCGACCGAACTTCTTGGACCGTTCCGCTCATGAGCTGCTCCTCTTCGTAAACGCGACCTCTGCGACGTACCTGCCGCGGAGCCACTCGATGCCGTAGCCGCTTGCGGTTCCGCCGATGACCATCGCGAGGATCCACCGCCAATCGATCTCCACCACGCCGGAAGCGTCGAAGAGCATCGCTACCGCGCCGAGTAGGAAAACTGGGCCCGTCACGAAGCAGTGGAGCCGACCGCATCGCGACGCGTTGGCGAGGCAAGCGGTCCCGGCAACGAGAAGGCACGGAACCCAGAGCCACGCGCGCGCTTCGGTCCACGCGATCCCCCCGACGAAAAGGACGATGGGAAGTCCCCAAAGGACCCAGCCGAGCCGACTACCGACCAGGTCAGTCACCTTGCGTTCTGCCCGGCATGGCTGCGCGTTCATCGCTTTCGCTCTCTTCCGTCGTCGAGCGCTTCGAGGATCGGGCAGTGTCGCGGGGAGCCCTCAGTCGCGCACGAGGCGACGAGCACGACGAGCGCTCGCTTCATCGCTCGGAGGTGCCGAACCTTCTGCTCGATGTCTTCGATCTTTGCCTCGGCGGCGGTCCGTACCTCGGCGCACGCCGTCTCCTGGTCACCTCGAAGCCGGAGCAGGTCCTCGACCTCTGCCAACGTGAAGCCGAGCTCCTGCGCGCGCTTGATGAAGCGGATCAGCTGGACGGCATCGGGTGAATACTCGCGGTAGCCGGATGAGCGACGCGAAGGCTCCTCGAGAAGTCCTCGGCGCTCGTAGTAGCGGAGGGTCTGCACATTGACGCCAGCCTGGGCGGCGACTTCGCCGGTTCGTAACGTCTCGCGCTCCACGTAGGCCTCCATGGTGAGAAGATGCACCCTGTACCATGGTACCGAGTCAAGGGGACCAACGGCCCTCCCGCCGTCCGAATAGGGAGCGCCAGGCGGAGCGCCGGTCCACCACATTTTGGAGAATCGCCGAGATCCCCGAACGGGCGCCTGCGCTCGCGCTGCTCGCTCCGGCGGTCTCTCAACACCGTGCCGTCGAACAACACGAGGATTGGCCGGTTAAATGTAAACTATGTGGCCCATTTCTCCTGGGTGCTTTTCGGGCCTTGCTGACCCGGAGGTCTGTCGCTGAGAGGCGCAGGTTCAACAACTCCTGGCTGCGCCGTCCGCAGAGCAGCGTCAGGTACGCGATGCCGAGGTCTCGCTACCGGCAGAGGCTGTGGAGCACTTCGTTCACCCGGTCGA
>JBKJSE010000021.1:0-16806 GCA_046595925.1 Archangium sp.
GTCGGAAGGCAGCTCTTCGTCGCTCATCACCTCGATGGTCTCTTCTTCGACCTTCGGTGGGCGAGGCGGAGGGCGCGGAGAAGAAGGGGCGGGGTCTCCACCGAGCACCACGCTCAACGGCGCCTGGCGGGCCACCGGCGCATGGAGCCCGGAAGGTGAAGCCTGGGCTGCGATCGCCCGAGTCATCTTCTCGGCCATCGGCTCGGAGCCGGCGAGCTCGAAGTGCTCCTTGGCCTTCACGTAGCTGCCCTGCTGAGCGAGGGCGAGGCCGAGGTAGTTGTGCGCCTTCTTGTGCGTGGGCTCGAGATCGGTGGCGGTCTCGAACTCCTTGACGCAGCGCTCGAGGTTGTTGGTCTTCAGGTACACGAGCCCCAGGTTCACCCGCAGGGTCGCGTCGGTGGGGTTCTCGTTGACCAGCCGCTCGTAGACCTCGGAGGCCTGATCGAAGAGCCCCAGCTTGAAGTACGCGAGCCCGAGCAGGTTTTGCGCCTTCTCGTTCTTCGGCGCCAGGCCGTGCGCCTTCTCGAGGTGTTCACGTGCCTCGACGATCTTGCCCGACGCCAACAGCTCGCCGCCTTTGTAGAGCGCGCCGAGGAACTCTTCCTCGACGGCTGGGTCTCGTCCCCTCGCACTGGTGGGCATCGGTTTCCGTTGTCTAATGGGCGCTAGCGCTCGTCGCCCTTCGCGACCTGCGCCTGCGTCTTGTATTGAAAGTAGAGCGAGATCACCTTGCGCACGTACGCCTGGGTCTCTGCGTACGGAGGCACCTGCCCCCCGTACTTCTTCACTGCTTCTGGGCCCGCGTTGTAGGCGGCCACCATCTTCACCATGTCGCCGTCGAACTCGTTGGCCAGCACGCGCAGGTAGCGCACGCCGCCTTCGATGTTGTCCTTCGGATCGAAGATGTCCTTCACGTACATCTCTCGAGCGGTGCCCGGCATCAGCTGCATCAACCCGGAAGCGCCCACCACGGAGATCGCGTTGGGGTTGAAGGCCGACTCGGCGTGCATCACCGCGCGAACCAGCGCGGGCGGCATCTTGTAACGAACCGCTGCCTCGTCGATGTACTCGTCGAACTCGCCCAGCGCGATGCGGGTGCGCACGCTGATGCGCGACGGAGCATCAGGGCTGGGGGCCGGGCGAAACTCACCTTCGACCTTGCGTGCCTGCCTGGCCTGCGTGCCTTTGGGAGGCACGTTCGTGTAGACGATGGTGCCGTCCTTCTCGACGTACTTGTAGATGCCGCCGGCAAACGACACCGTCGGCAGAACAAGGGCGAGGAAAATGGCGGGCTTGAAAGGCATTGGCGAGGTGGGACACTACTGCTGATCGGGCGGCCCTCGCAAAGAACTGACCAGACCGTGAAGTCCTTCCGATTCCTGTTCGGGAAGTCTTCTGTCTTCGGCGCGGGGTGGTGCTTAAACAGCCGCCATGGTTCGTGAATTCGACTTCCTCGTCCTGGGTGGCGGTGTCGCCGGGCTCAGCTTCGCCCTGGAAGCCTCGAAGTACGGCACGGTGGCGGTGCTCACCAAACGCAGCCGATCCGAAGGAAACACGGTCTACGCGCAAGGCGGCATCGCGGCGGTGCTCTCGCCCGAAGACAGCTTCGCCAAGCACGTCGACGACACGATGATCGCCGGCGCTGGCCTCAACCGGCGCGACATCGTCGACATCTGCGTGCGCGAAGGGCCGGATCGGCTCAAGGCGCTGGTCGCCGTCGGCGCCGAGTTCGACAAACGCGACAACGGCGAGCTCGACCTCACCCGCGAAGGGGGCCACAGCAAGCGGCGCATCGTTCACGCAGGCGACATCACCGGGCGCGAAGTGCAGCGCGCGTTGCTGGCCGCCTGTGACGAGACGGGAAAGATTCAGTTCTTCCAGGACTCGACGGCGATCGATCTCATCCTCGACCCCGCTGCGCCCCGCGGTCAGGGCCGCGCGCTGGGTTGTTACGTGCTCAGGGACGACGGGGTCATCGACACGTTTCTGGGGAAGGTGACGGTCCTGGCCACCGGCGGCGCGGGCAAGGTCTACCTCTACACCTCGAACCCAGACGTCGCGACGGGCGACGGCGTGGCGATGGCGTACCGGGCCGGCGCGAAGATCGCGAACATGGAGTTCTACCAGTTCCACCCCACCTGCCTCTTTCACCCCGACGCGAAGAGCTTCCTCATCAGTGAGGCGCTGCGGGGCGAAGGCGGGAGGCTTCGGGTGAAGTCGACCGGAGAGCGCTTCATGAAGCGCTACGACGAGCGGCAAGAGCTGGCGCCGCGCGACATCGTGGCCCGGGCGATCGACTCCGAGATCAAACGCACCGGTGACGAGTGCGTGCACCTCGACATGACGCACCTGGGCAAGGCGTACCTGGTCGAGCGCTTCCCCAACATCTACGCCACCTGCCGCCAGTTCGGCATCGACATGGCCGTGCAGCCCATTCCCGTGGTGCCCGCGGCGCACTTCATGTGCGGTGGCGTGGTGACCGACGAGTTCGGCCGCACCTCGGTGCCCGGTTTGTTCGCGGTGGGCGAGGTCAGCTGCACCGGCCTGCACGGCGCCAACCGGCTCGCTTCGAACTCGCTGCTCGAGGGCCTGGTGTTCGGGCACCGCGCGGTCAAGCAGTGCGCCGAAGAGATCAAGACGGTCAGCGTCTCGAAGCAGAACGTGCGCGAGTGGGACCCCGGTCACGCCGTCACGTCTGATGAGCGGGTGGTGGTGAGCCAGAACTGGGACGAGATTCGAAGGCTGATGTGGAACTTCGTCGGCATCGTTCGCACCGGCAAGCGGCTCGCGCGCGCGCGGCGGCGCCTCGACATGCTGCGAGAAGAGATCCGCCAGTACTATTGGGACTATCAGGTGACGCGCGACGTGATCGAGCTGCGCAACATCGCCGACGTGGCGCACTTGATCGTCGACTGCGCGACCCGGCGCAAAGAGAGCCGCGGGCTGCACTACACGCTCGATTACCTCGCGGCCGACGATCACAACTGGCTGACCGACACGGTCGTGCAGCGGGACGTATGAGCATCAAGCGCGTCGGTGTCTTTTGCGGCTCGAAGACGGGTGACTCGCCCATTTTCCTCGAGGCAGCGGCGGCCTTCGGGCGTGCGCTCGCCGCGAACAAGCTCGATCTGGTCTACGGCGGTGCGCACCACGGCCTGATGGGCGCGGTCGCCAGCGCCGTCCTCGAAGGGGGAGGGCACGTCATCGGCGTGGTGCCTCGCGGGCTCTCGCGGCAGGAGTTCGCGCACCCGAAGTTGTCCGAGCACCACCTCGTCGACGACATGTACTCGCGCAAGGCGCTCATGGCCGACAAGGCCGATGCCTTCATCGCGTTGCCCGGCGGCTTCGGCACGATGGATGAGCTCTTCGACATGCTCACCGCCGCGCAGGTGGGGTTGCATACCAAGCCCATCGGCCTGCTCGACCTCGATGGGTTCTACGCGCCGTTGCTGGCGTGGATAGGCCAGGCCCTTTCGCGCGGCTTCATTCCCGCGGTCTTGAAAGATCTGCTGCTGGTTCGCAGCGACCCGGCCGAGCTGGTGACGGCGCTGCTCGCGCATCGGCCGCCGCGATCTGACCTGCGTTGGATCAAGGACTGACCCGCTCCTCGTTCGCTCTCCCGATCAGGATTGTGTCGATTGCGCTGCGATTTCGATCGGTTGCGCTGACGCCCTGATCTGACTCACCCACCACTGTCGCAAAGCCGGTCGGCTGATCGATCTGCCTGTCCTGTCTTCGGGCGGGCGACCGGTGGTCGCTCGGTAACGCGACACGATCGCGATCGAAATGTCACGGATGCCGTTGACTCTTCGTTTCAATAGCTGATATTCATGCGCTGCTACTGAGGCGAGGGGCTTCAGTGGATTCACCTCAAACGTCTGAGCGGGTCACTTCTCGTGGAGCTTCTTCGGCCGGAGGAGATTGAGCGGATCGAGCGCGACTACGCGCAGGGCCTGCCCGCGCGGGTGATCGTCGCTGCGTTCGTGGCGAAGGGCGCGCGGCTGTCAGAGGCGACGTTCCGCAAGTACGTGCAGGCCGGCTTGCTGCCGCGGAGCCGCCGGGTGGGCAAGAAGGGCAAGCACCAGGGCAGCCAGGGGCTGTACCCGGTGTCGTCGGTTCGCCGCATGAACGCGATCCGCCAGATGATGGCGCAGGGCCTGACGCTCGAAGACATCAAGGCGTCTTTCATGGTGTTCAGAAACCACCTCGACCTGGCCGGCACCGAGCTGACGGAAGTCTTCGACGGCTACGAGGCGCAGCTCGACAAGAAGAGCCTGGTCGAGAAGCAGAAGAAGGAGCTGACCACGCGGCTCCGTTCGCTCCGGGTGCAGACCCACGAGCTGTTGCAGGAGATTTCCCGGTTCGGCAGCGCGGTCACCTCGCGCCCCGCAGCGGAAGCCAGTCAGTCTTGAAGTTGTGAGCCGTACTTTTCCCAGGAGGGGATGACGATGAACGCAGAAGTCCAGGACGAGGCCGAGCCGCTCAAGTCCGACGACGTGTCCGATGACCGCCGTCGATCGAAGACGATGTCGCGAAAGGAGATGGCTCGTGATCTGCGCCGTCGACGCCTGCTGGGCGAGGTGGACCACGACGAGCAGGCCCTGCTCATCGAGATCGCCGGCAGCCGCCCCAAGTCGCGCGCCGACTGCATCAGCAGCCCACGCCCGTGCGTGTTCGTCTCGTGCAAGTTCAACCTGTACCTCGACGTGAACCCCGAGACGGGCAGCATCAAGCTCAACTTCCCCGACAAAGAAATCTGGGAGCTCGAGTACACCTGCGCGCTCGACGTGGCAGAGAAGGGCGGCATCACGCTCGAAGAAGTCGGTGAGATCATGAACCTCACCCGCGAGCGCATTCGCCAGGTCGAGACGCGTGGCCTCGAGAAGGTGCGCACCGCCACCGAAGCCGAGCCGCCGCGCGACGCCAACGGCCGCCCCCTCGGCGATCGCACCCGCAAGTGAGCTGAAGTTCCCTGACCTCTCCGGGAGAGGGGCAGGGTGAGGCGTTCGACCTGCCCCCCCTGTTGAGCCCCCACTTTCCGGGGGGACCGTGTTTCGTTGACCCCTCCGAACGCGGTTGGTACTCGCCCCTCGTGCTCGCTCTGCTCTCGGTTTCGGACAAACGCGGACTCGTCGAGTTCGCGCGGGGATTGATTGGTTGTGGGTACACGCTGCTCTCGACCGGGGGCACCCTCGAGGCGCTCAAGGCCGCCGGAGTGGCCGCTCGCAAGGTCTCAGCGCACACCGGATCGCCCGAGATCCTCGGGGGTCGGGTCAAGACCCTGCACCCCAAGATTCACGGCGGGCTGCTCGGCCGGCCGAACCTCGAGAGCGACGCCCGTGAGATGGCCGAACACGGCATCGAGGCGATCTCGCTGGTGGCGGTCAACCTCTACCCTTTCCGTGAAACCGTGGCCCGCGGCGCTTCACGCGACGAGACCATCGAGCAGATCGACATCGGTGGGCCCGCGATGGTGCGCGCCTCGGCGAAGAACGCGGCGCTGGTCACCATCGTGGTCGACCCCAACGACTACGGCGCCGTGTTGGCCGAGCTGCAGGGCAGCAAGACGGTGAGCGAGAAGACCCGCCGCGCGTTGCAGCGCAAGGCCTTCGCGCACACCGCGGCCTACGACGCGGCGATCGCCGGCTGGCTCGCGGAGCAGGAAGGCGAGACGTTCCCCGATGAGCTCTCGCTGCCGTTCGTGAAGGCCCAGGGCCTGCGTTACGGCGAGAACCCGCATCAGCGCGGCGCCTTCTACCGGGAGCACCGCGCTCCGGCCGAGCCCACCGTCGCCTTCAGCGAAGTGCTCCAGGGCAAGGAGCTCTCGTACAACAACATTCTCGACCTCGATGCGGCGCTGGGCCTGGTGCTCGAGTTCAGCGACATGCCGGCCGCGGTGGTGATCAAACACAACACGCCCTGCGGCGTGGCCGTGGCCGATGAGCTCGAGCCCGCCTACCGCCGCGCGCGCGCGATCGACGAGACGTCTGCCTTCGGCGGCATCGTGGCGCTCAACCGTGAGGTCGACGAGAAGACGGCCACCGCGCTCGCCGAGACCTTCCTCGAGGCCGTGATCGCCCCCGGCTACAGCGAGAAGGCGCGCGAGGTGCTCTCCGCCAAGAAGAACCTGCGCCTGCTTTCGGCCGGCCCGGGGTTGGCGAAGACCCAGGCGCTCGCTCGCCCCCAGCTCGACGCCCGCAGCGTCTCGGGAGGCCTGCTGGTGATGGATCGGGACGCGATCGAGCCGCCTTCCGAGTGGAAAGTGGTCACCAGGCGCCAGCCGACCCCCGAAGAGCTCGAAGCGCTGCGTTTCGCGTGGAAGATCTGCAAGCACGTCAAGAGCAATGCGATCGTCTTTGCAAGCCCGCGTGAGCTGCTCGCGCAGGCAGGAGGGCAGACAAGCCGGGTCGATTCGGTGAAGATTGCCGCGATGCGCGGCGGTGCGCGTCTGCAAGGGAGCGCGGTGGCTTCAGACGCCTTCTTCCCATTTCGTGACGGGCTCGACGCGCTGGCGGCTGCGGGAGCCGGCTGCGTGGTTCAGCCCGGTGGTTCGGTCCGTGACCCCGAAGTGATCGCCGCGGCTGATGAGCATGGGCTCTGCATGATCTTCACTGGTGTTCGCCACTTCCGTCACTGAGTTCAATGCGCATCGTCTGCCAGAAGTGTTCAGCCGCGTACGCCATCGACGACAAGTTCGTCACCCCCAAGGGTGTGCGAGCGCAGTGCCCGCGCTGCCGTCACCTGCAGTTGGTGAAGAAGGACGACGCGCCGCCTGCCGCGGCCGCTGCTCCTGACGCGCCCGCCGCCCCGGGGGCGCCTTCGGCGTTCCTCTTCGACATGGGCGCAGCACCGCCTGCGCCGCCGGCCCCGGGTGGCTCTGAGCTCCACTTCGGTCAGACCGCGCCAGCGATGGGCTCGATCGCCACCGGCCCGTCGCCCTTCGACTTCACGCCGCCCACCAACCCCGGCACGCCGCTCGACTTCGGTGCGCCGCCGGCGGGTGGCAGCCCGTTCGATTTCGCGGCAGCTGCACCGGGCGCGGGCGCCGAGAACCCGTTCGACTTTGGTTCGGTGGCACCGCCGCCGTCGTCGTCGCCCAGCCCGTTCGACTTCGGTTCGCCGCCGCCGATGAGCTCGGCGCCCTCGTCTCCGTTCGGGAGCGCTGGGCTGGACCTCGGAGATCCGCCGCCGCCACCTCCGTCTTCGAAGCCTTCAGCGCCCAGGGCGTTGCGCGGCCCGGCGTTCCCTTCCAAGGCTGTCGAGCCTGCCACCGTCGGCGTGAAGTGCCGCACCTGCGGCAAGGACATGGCCGACCCCTTCGATCAGGCGCTGGGCGTCTGCGATGAGTGCCGGAACAAGTCGGCTGAGGCGGTGACCTCTGAATCGCCGGCCGCGCGGCCCGCGGCGCCCGCACGACTCGCCGGTCCTCCTGCTTCGGCGCCGATGTTTCCCCCTGCCTCCACGCCGATCGCCGCGAACGAGGGGGCGCGTCTGCGCTCTGCGATGCGCGACGGTGGAGATTCTTCCGGCGGCGGCGGCAAGGGCAAGATGATCGGCATCGTGATCGCGGCGCTCGCCGTGGTCGGCCTGGTCGTCGGCCTGGTGATCAAGAAGCCGTGGACCACCAGGGGCCCCATGCTGGTGGTCAAGCCCACGGGCGGCACGCGGCCGGTCGACTCGATCATCCAGCAGTGGCGGCTCAAGTACCCTGACCTCGAAGGCTCATCGGCCAAGCAGTTGGTCGATGAGGGCGAAGAGCTGCTGCTCAAGGACACCACCAAGAACTACCTCGAGTCCGAGGAGGCCTTTCAGCAGGCGTTGGTGCTCGACCCCAGCAACGATCAGGCGCTGGCCGGTTGGGTGCTCTCGGTGGCGTTCGGCAAGCCCGGTCAAATCGACGAAGCCACTGCGAAGGCGGCTGAGTCGATGTTGGCGGCAGCCGAGCAGCGAAGCGGGGACCTGCGGGTCTTCGTGGCGCACGCGCACTTCCTCATCGCGCGTCAGGGCAACCCCAACGACATCAAGGTGCTCGCTGAGCGTGGGCTCAACAGCAAGGAGCCGCGCGACAAGGCGCTGGCCTCGTTGGCCATCGGCCAGACCGTGCTGACCAAGAACCCGCAGCAGGCCGCGCAGAACTTCCGCGAGGCGCTGGCGATCGACCCCAAGCTCAAGCGCGCCTACTTCTTCCAGGCGCAGCTCGCGGCGATCCAGGGCAACTACAAAGAGGCCACGCGCGCGCTGGAGCGCCGGCTCGAGCTCGACGCCGATCAGTGGGAAGCCGCCGAAGAGCTGGCGCGCCTGCTGGTGGACGTGGGTGATGCGCCGAAGGCCAAGAAGGTGCTCGAGGCGGCGAAGGTGGCTGCCCCGCGCGCAGCTCGACCGCGATTGGGCCTGGCGATGCTCGCGTATCAACATCTGAACGATTCGAAGGGCGCCGAAGAGCAGCTCACGGCGATCGTCGACGATGCCGAAGTACCGCGCGGTGAGAAGACCGACGCGCTGGTTCACCTGGCGACGATTCAGCGCATCGCTGGTGAAACAGAGAAGGCCTCGAACACCATCGACCGCGCGCTCGAGCTGAACCCTGACTCGGTGCCGGGCCGGCTGCAGAAGTTCCTCATCCTCCTGGACAAGGGTGTCTCTTCGTCGGCGCGGCTCGAGCTCGATGGGCTCAAGGGCAAGCTGGGCGACAAGTACCTCGAGTCGACGCTCGAGGGCCGGCTGCTCATCGCGGAAGACCGGTTGCCTGAAGCGATCCAGACGTTGTCGGCCACGGTGGAAGCAGATCCCCGCCGCGTCGACGCGATCTTCCTCGCGGGGGCAGCAGCGGCGAAGGCGCGCAAGGACGGCAAGGCCTGGGAGTTCTGCTTGAAGCGCGGCCTGCGCGCCGACCCGAACAGCCGCCCGGTGCCTTCGCTCACGCACCTCTACGTTCGCCCCGCTGACCTGCTCAAGCCGGCCATCGGTGCGTACGCCGCGCTGGTGAAGGACCTCGATGAAGATCCAAGCCCGTCGCTGTGTGAGGGTCTGGTGGCGTGGTTCTCTGAAGATGTGGCGGGCGCCGAGAAGTACTTCTCGAAGGTGACCAGCATCGATCCCAAGAACGCCGACGGCTACGCGTACCGGGCGATGGTGGCGCTGCGCCGAAAGGACGTGGGCGGTGCGCTCAAGCTCTCGGCTCGCGGCATGGACGGGAGCAAGAACAACGCGATGCTCTACTTCGGTCAGGCGCAGGCCCAGTCGATGGCGGGGAAGATCGATCTGGCCAAGGTCGCCGCGCAGGCCTCGCTCAAGTACGGCCCGCAGCTCCTCGGCCCGAAGGTGATCCTGGGTGAAGGTGAAGCGGCCCAGAAGAACTCCGACGAAGCGCGCCGGGTGCTCACCTCGGTGTTGTTGAGCGACCCGCTCTATCGGGACGCCAAGCGCGTCCTCTACAAGCACCAGCTGTAAATGGTCGCTTCACCTCGGTCAGATGCTGCTCCCGGTTCGGCTCCATGAACCTCCTTCTGCTCGGTGGCGGCGGGCGCGAGCACGCGCTGGCCTGGAAGCTGCACCAAAGCCCGTTGGTGAAGTCGCTCGTGGTGGCCCCGGGAAACCCGGGCATCGCGGCGCTCGGTGAGTGCGTGGCGCTCGACATCACGAACGCCGGGGCCGTCGTGAAGCTCGCGAAGGAGCGCGCGGTCGACCTGGTGGTCGTGGGTCCCGAAGCACCGCTGGTCGCGGGAGTGTCCGATGCCTTGCGGGCAGCGGGCTTCGACGTCTTCGGCCCTGACGCGGCCGGCGCGCGTATCGAAGGCAGCAAGGCGTTCGCGAAAGAGATCATGCAGGCGGCCCACGTGCCCACCGCGCGCTTCGAGCTCTTCAGCGACGTGGAGGCCGCCGCGCAGCGTGCGCTCGCCTGGGGCCCGGTGGTGGTGAAGGCCGACGGGTTGGCTGCAGGCAAAGGCGTGGTCGTCGCGACCTCGGGCCAGGAAGCAGCCGAAGCCTGTCGTGCACTCGGTGCCTTGCCCTCGGGCCAGACGATCCTGCTCGAAGAAGTGCTCACCGGACCCGAGCTGTCGGTGATGGCGTTGTGTGACGGAGAGCGGTTCGCGTTGCTCGCGCCTTCGCAGGATCACAAGCGCGTGTTCGAGGGTGATCGCGGCCCGAACACCGGCGGCATGGGTGCGTATGCTCCTGCGAATTTCTTGAGCGCCGCCGAGCTCGAGGAAGTGGGGCGCACGGTCATCGCGCCGACGCTGGCCGAGCTTCGCCGCCGCGGCATTTCGTTTCGCGGCACGCTCTACGCCGGGTTGATGCTGACGCCGGCGGGCCACCGGGTGCTCGAGTTCAACGCGCGCCTGGGTGATCCCGAGACGCAGGTGTTGATGATGCAGCTCGACACGGATCTCGTGCCCGTGCTGCAGGCCTGTGCCCGCGGTGCGCTCACGAACACCACGCTTGCGCAGCGCGCGGGGTTCTCGGTGGGCATCGTGCTGGCGGCCGAGGGCTACCCCGAAGCGCCTCGCACGGGCGATGCGATCGCGCTGCCGACCTCACTGCCTGCGAGTACCGAGCTCTTTCACGCGGGCACGAAGCTCAGTGGAGAGCAGTTGGTCAGCTCGGGCGGCCGGGTGCTCACCGCCTGCGCGCACGGGGCGACGCTGCTCGAGGCCCGCCAACGGGCGACCGCGCTCGCGCAGAGCATCACCTGGCGCGGCAAGCACTTCCGCAAAGACATCGCGGCCGGTGCGCCCCCTTGAAGTCCTCCGTGCTGCACCGCTACGTGCTGCGCGAGCTGCTGAGCCCCTTTCTCTCGGCCACGGCGGTGTTGCTCTCGCTCTTCTACGCGATGGTGCTGGTGCGCGGCGTCGAGTTCCTTCTGGGGAGCGCGGCGCAGGTCTCTGACTGGTTGATGTTGGGGCTCGCGATGTTGCCGATGTTGTTGCCTCAGGTGCTCCCGATCTCGCTGCTGCTCGGCGTGATGATCGGCTTCGCGCGGCTCGGTGAAGACGGAGAGCTCACGGCGCTCGCTTCGGTGGGCGTGTCCGCGCGTGATCTCGCCCGGCCTGCGCTCGTGCTGGCGACCGGTGTCTGCGTGTTGCTGGCGATCACCGTCTTCTTCTGGAAGCCGTGGGGCATCGCGCAGATGCGGCAGACGGCGCGCGAGGTGATTGAGCGCAACGTGCTGGGCGATCTGAAGCCGGGCACGGTGCGTGCCGACCTGCCCGGCATCGTTTTCCACGCCGACGCGGTCTCGCCCGGCCCCACGTGGAAGCGCGTCATGTTGATCGACGAGCGTGATCCCGCGCGGGTCTCCGTGCTGTCCGCGCCCATCGCCGAGGCGACCTTCGAGTACGGCGTGGGCATGCGCTTCACCAACGGTGTGTTGGTGCAGCGCGCGTCCGCCGAGGAGTACTCCACCACTGCGTTCCAGGAAGGCACGTTGCTGCTCAACGTCGCCGACGCGCTCAATCGGCGGAACACCTTCCGCTTCGGGCACGAAGAGCTGTCGCCTTCAGATCTGCTCGAGGCCGCACGCGGTGCAGAAGCGACGGGAGCACCGGCAGCGCCGTTCTGGTCTGCTTTTCATTTTCGCCTCTCGCAGTTGTTGGCGCCGATCGCGCTCGCGCTGTTGGCCACGGCGGTGGCGCAAGGTGGCCGCAAGCGCGCGACCCGGACCGCGGCGTTGATCGCGATGGGCGTCTACTTAGGCTTCTACGTCTTCTCGCGCGTGGGTGTGCAGTTGGGCGAACGCGGCGTGATGCCTCCGTGGGTGGCCGGCCATTTCCCGGTGGTGGTCGCGTTCATCCTCGGCGTCGTCATGCTCCTCCGGGTGGACAGGCAGGGCGCGCGATGAAGCTGCTCGAGCGGTACGTGGCGCGGCTCGCGGCCGGCTTGTTCATCGCGCTCACGCTGGGCGTGGTGACGCTCTTCCTGGTGATCGACTTCGGCGATTGGCTGCGCATCTACACGGGCAAGCCGGTGGCCGACGTGGCCTTGCTCTACTGGTACCGCTCGCATGTCGCGATGGTGCAGTTCGCTCCGGCGGCGTTGGTGCTGGCGGCGGGCCTCGCGGTGACGGTGGTGCGGCGGCGCGGCGAGTGGACGGCGATGCGGGCGCTCGGCGCGTCACCGATGACCGTGGTGCGGCCGATCATGGCGGTGGCGTGCATCGCGGCGCTCGGCCTCATCACGTTCCAGGAGTTCGTGGTGAGCGAATCGGGCCCGAAGATCGATCGCCTGATGGTGGAGCGCTTCGATCGCTGGGGCGATTTTCTCTCGGTCTATTCACCGCGCCGCTGGTTTCGCGTGGGCGACTCGCTGCTCAACGTTCGGGGTGACTCGAACCCGCAGCGGCTCGAAGACGTGCGTGTCTTTCAGATGGGCGCCTCATCGGAGCTGGTGCGGTGGATCGAGGCAGGCCGACTGACCTGGGTGCGTGAGGGTACCTGGCAAGTCGAAGAGGCAACCGAGCTTCACTTCGATGGGCCCAACGCACGCGCGGGTCGAAAGGGATCGTTCGAGTTGGCGCTCCCGCTTCGGCCCGAGGTGACGCAGCTGGCAGTAGGGCGCCCCGAGTGGTTGCCGCTCAGCGTGCTCCAGCGGCAGGTCCCCTTGATGAGCGCGTTGCAGTTGCCGACCGAGCCGACCCGGTTTGCGATTCACCATCGATGGGCGGCACCGGTGGCCGCGGTGCTGGCCGCGTTGATCGCCTGCCTCGTGGGGCTGCGAGGGCAACGGAGTGCATCCGTGCCGCGTACCTTGCTCGAAGGCGCGGGGTTGTACGGCGGGCTCTTCGTGGTGGGGATGATCTCGCGCAGCCTGGCGATCAACGGCCGGCTCACTCCGCCGCTGGCTGCCTGGCTTGCGCCGTTGTTGCTGTTGCCGATGGTCTTCTGGCTGGCGCGCAGCGCGCCTACTTCTTCTTCAAGAGCTTGAAGACCTTGAAGGGGTGCAGCGCGGCCTGCCTTTCATCGAGCGGCCAGTCGAGCTGTGTCACCGTTTCGTACTGAACGAGCAGCTCGGCGGGTGGGCCTTCACGTTCGTCGATCCACAACGCGTTACTGCCGACAGCGAGTTCGGGTTGGGGCCACAGATCGTACTGACTGCGCCGGCCGCCCACCGTGCTCGCCGGAACGCCCGCGTAGAACGAGGCCTCCGCGCTGAGCTGATAGCGGTTGGTGAAGACCGTCAGGCCCTCACCTTTGACGCGCTCGAGCCACGACCAGCCGTGGAGCTTCTGCACCGCGGGCACGTTCCAGAGCGGGCGCGGTGCGATCAGCAGCACCAGCGTGCCCACCGTGATGACCGCGAGGTTGAGCCCCAGCGCGCTGCGTTTCCACTTCTCGAAACCCGTCATCGACAAGCCGACGCACGCAGAGATCCACGCCGCGGCCGTCCAGTTCGCTTCACCGCGCGCCTTCCACGACGCGTAACCGAAGAAGACGATGGGCAGCAGCGTGGCGACCTTGAGCACCGCCGGCGCGCGCTCGCGAGAGAGCCACCAGATCGTCAACAGCACCAGCACCGGCCCGCCCATGAGGAGCTGCCCACCGAGGAACTCGAGGAAGGTGGGAAAGCCCCCGCCGCCGTAGGTCAGGCCGTGCCAGATCTGAAAGCGGAAGCCTTCCCACTCATTGGTAGCGTTCCAGATGATCGTCGGTGAGGTCACCACCAACGCGATCACCGTGGCGATCAGCAGATGCAGCGGCCGTCGGAAGAACACCACCAGCACCGGCAGCCCCAGCAGGATCCCGTTGTACTTCGAGAGCATCGCCAGGCCCCACAACACCCCGGTGAGCACGGGCCGTTTGCCGAAGAGCGCGACCAGCGCCCAGGCCCAGAAGGCGAGCAGCGGTGCGTCGGGCGTGCTCAGCGTGCCCAGCAAGGCCGCCGCGGGCGTGCTGGCGAAGAGCGCGGTGGCCCACCAGGCCTGCTCGCGCGTTCCACCGACGGTCTGAGTGAGCTTGTGCACGCCGGCCAACGCGACCGCGCCCCACAGCAACGCCCCGAAGCGGATCCCGAGCAGCGCGATGCTCCAGGCGATCAACGCGGGGTGATCGAAGTACGCGAGCTGAAAGCGCTGCGACCAGGTCCAGTAGTAGGCCTCGTCGGGGTACGTGTCGGTGCCGAGCGCGAGCGCAACTCGCAGCGCGAAGCAGAAGGCGATGATGACGATGGGGGCGTTCGCCCGCAGCCAGCTCACGGCAGCCCCAGCGCCCTTCGATACACCTGCATGGTCTGGCGCGCGCAATCGTCCCACGACGCCCGGGCCGCCCTTTCAATTCCCGCGGCGGAGAGTTCACGGCGAAGGGCTTCGTCACGGAACACGCGCAGGCAGGCCTCTCGCCACGCCAGCGGGTTGTCGGGCGCGACGAGAATGCCGGCGCCTCCGACGACTTCGGGGTGCGAGCCAGAGGACGAGACGATCACCGGCGCACCGCACGCCATCGCCTCGAGCGCGGGCAGCCCGAAGCCTTCGTAGCGGGAGGGCACCAACACCGCGACGGCGCCCGCGTAGAAACGCACCAGCTCTTCATCAGGCAACGGCGAGAGCTCGATCACCTTGTCGCCGAAGCCGACCGCGCGGCGTGCACCTCGCCCCGCGAGCAGGACGATCGGGGCAGGCAGGCCGTCGGCGACCGGCAGGAGCACGCTCAGGTTCTTGTACGGCTTGATGTTGCCGATGACCGCGAAGTACTTCGGAGGCAGACCCCGCCGGGTGCGGAAGTCTTCGAGGTCCTGGGTGAGGGGAGGGCGGAACGAGGGATCGACTCCGTTGCCGATCACCTGGAAGCGTTCGGGGGGAAAGCCGAGATGCGCGGAGAGCTCGCGACGGCTGAACTCGGAGACGGTGATGAGTGCCTGGGCGCGTGAGGCGCGGGGGCCGACGACCAGCCGGTAGTACGCCGTGCGTGAGATCGACGCGCTCTCGGCCAGGGCCAGGTGATTCGCGTCGTGGAGCGTGGCCACCAATTTTCCGGGCCACAGCGAGGGCACTGAGAAGCTCGTCGCGTGAAAGAGGGTGGGCCGGTGGCGGAGCAGATCAGTCAACAGGCTCGCCTGCTCGAAGACCGACAAGAAGTCGGCGCCCGCCTTGACCAGCGGAATTCGGGGCGTGAGCTCGCCGAGATCGTCGGGCACTCCCGCTGGGGCCGTCAGACCAACGAACTGCCAGCCGGGTTCGAGCGCGGGGAGACGGCGCGCCAGCTCGAGCGCGTAACGGGCAATGCCATGCAGGTGACCGCGCACCATCCGCAGGTCGATGAGAATTTTCACCACGGTGCGGAGCCGATAGCAGCGGAACGCTGCGCGAGAGAGGTGGAAGCGAAGCGGACAGCTGGCCGAGGTGAAGCGACCCAGATCACGGAGCGGAGCCGATAGCAGCGGAAGCGACCCAAATCACGAATTCAGCGTACACAGGACTGGCGTGCTACGCGCGTGTCGAAAGTGGGACTGCCCGTCGAAATGCCCGGTGAGCTGCGGAACGCCCGGGTGGCGTTGGTGCACGATTGGCTCATCACCTGGCGCGGCGGGGAGAAGGTGCTCGAGGCCATGGCCGAGCTCTTCCCTTCAGCGCCCATCTTCACGCTCTTTCACGATCCGAAAGACATGCCGGCCAGCATCGAGTCACACCGCATCGTGACCTCAGTCCTCGATCGCCTGCCGGGCGCGCGCACGCGGCACCGTCAAATGTTGCCGTTGATGCCTTCTGCGATTCGGCTGCTCGATGTGGGGCAGGTCGATCTCATCGTCTCTTCCAGTCACTGCGTGGCCAAGGCGATCCGGGTGCCGGCGGGGGCGAAGCACGTGTCGTACGTGCACGCGCCGCTTCGGTACATGTGGGATCGGTTCGACGACTATTTCGGGCCGGGCAAGGCGTCGTTGCCGGTGCGCCTGGCGGCTCGTGCACTGCGTCCAGGACTGCGCGCGTGGGATGTCTCTACCTCGACAGGCGTCGATCGGTTCGTCAGCAACAGCGCTCACGTCGCCCGCCAGGTGGCCGAGCGCTATCACCGCACGGCGCGGGTGATTCACCCCCCCGTTGAGTTGGAGCGTTTCAGCGAGCTGCCTCTCGAGGGCTCAGGTGAGGGCGGCTACTTTCTTTGTCTAGGCGCGCTCGCTCCGTACAAGCGCATCGACCTGGCGATCGAGGCGTTCCGCAACAGCGGCCGGCAGCTTTGGATTGCGGGCAGTGGGCAGTCGGGGCAGTGGCTCCATGATCTGCCACCGAACGTGAAGGCGCTGGGGCAGGTGGCTGATCACGAGCTGCCTGCGTTGCTGTGGAACGCGCGCGCGTTGGTGTTCCCCGGGGTGGAAGATTTCGGGATCACGCCGCTCGAGATGCAGGCGTGTGGCCGGCCGGTGATCGCGTTCGCGCAGGGCGGGGCGCTCGAGACGGTGACCGCGAAGACGGGCGTGTTTTTTCATGAGCAGAGCGTCGACGCGTTGCGGACCGCGCTCGCCCAGTTCGATGCGTTCGAGGCGGGGTTCGAGCCGGCCGATGCGCGGGATCAGGCGAGCCGGTTTTCGCGCGCGGCGTTTCAGCGGGCGTTGATCGAAGAGCTCAGCGCTGCGTTGGCCACGAAGTAGCCGAAATAAGAATGGAGACCCCACCGGTCACCCCGAGCTCAGTCGAGGGGGCACTTGGCTTCGCGAAGCAGCGGTACGCCCTCGACTCCGCTCCTAAGGAGCAGCACCGTTCCCCCCGAGCAAGGAACCAGCTTCGCTGGCGATTTCGACCGAAGGAACACACCGGTCCTCCCGAGCGGAGTCGAGGGAGTACTTCTGCCTCGCGCGGCAGGTGACCCCTCGACTTCGCTC
>JBKJSE010000023.1:0-2909 GCA_046595925.1 Archangium sp.
TCGGGAGGACCGGTGTGTTCCTTCGGTCGAAATCGCCAGCGAAGCTGGTTCCTTGCTCGGGGGGAACGGTGCTGTTCCTGAGGAGCGGAGTCGAGGGATTACCTCTGCTTCGCTCGCCAAGTGACCTCTCGACTTCGCTCGGGGGGACCGGTGGGCGACAGGGAGAGCCTATGCGGGCTGAAGGAACCTGGCGATCACGGTCTTCACTCCGAAGTTGTCGAACTTGATCGTCAACTTCGCGTTCGGCCCCTTCCCCACCACCTCGAGCACCTGCCCGCGCCCGAACTGCGAGTGAGCCACGCGCATGCCCTTCACCTCGGTCTCTTCGCCACCCTGATGAAAGTCCGTCGATTGATCGTACGTGCGATCGACCTGCACGCCGTCATCACCCTCACCGCGCCTTCGAATCATCGGAGGTCGATGACTCGGCCGCTCAATCTCAGGCACCTGGTGGAAGCCGAACAATTCCTGCGGCACCTCGGCCAGAAAGCGTGAAGGCGCGTTGAACTTGAGCTCACCGAACAACGCCCGGCACTGGGCCAGCGAGCAGAACAACCGCCTGCGCGCGCGGGTGAAGCCGACGTAACAAAGCCGACGCTCTTCGCTCATCTCCTCTTCGGTCGCTTCCGGCTTCGTCGCGCGCCGACTGGGAAAGACCTCTTCTTCCATGCCGGTGATGAACACCGCGTCGAACTCGAGCCCCTTCGCGGCGTGCATCGTCATCAACGACACGCGCTGCTTGCCGACCCCGGTCTCGCCATCGGCATCGCCCACCAGGCTGAGCTGCTCGAGGAACCCCTGCAGCGGCGGCACTTCCAATTCCAACGGCGCGTCGTCGGCGAGCGGAGGAGGCGGGGGCAGCGCAGCAACTTCGATCGGCGCAGGCGTCGGGAGCAGCAACGGCGCGGGCCGATGAAACGCAGCGAACAGATCGCCCTGAGGAGAAGGCTGCACCTCGGGTTCCGGCTCGGGCGTGCCCGGCGTCTCCGGACCTCGAGGGAGCGGCACCACGGTCGGCAGCGGCTGACCCGAAGCCGCGAGCCGCTCTTCCCGCTGGCGATCGAACTCGCCCGTCGCCGTGAGGAGCTCCTTCAAGTTCTCCGCGCGGCCCATCGCCTCGTCGGTGCCTTCCGCCATGTACGTGGCGACGAGCCCGGTCTGCTCGAGCATGTACCTCGCCGCGCTCGTCGCATCGGGCGTGTGCTTCGCGAAGATCACCAACCGCTCCGCCAATTCCCGGAACGCCTTGAGCCGCTTCACCGCGGCGCTGCCCAGCGAGTCGACGCGCTCAGGTACTTCGATGGCCTCGTAGAGGCTGATGCCCTTCTCTGCCGCGTACTCGCGAAGCCGTTCCACCGTGGTCTCGCCGATGCCGCGCGCAGGGACGTTGATCACCCGCTCGAGATCCGCGTCCGACTTCGGGTTGGCCATCAAGCGCAGGTAGCTCGCCGCGTCCTTCACTTCCGCGCGCTCGTAGAAGCTGCGACCCGAGACGAGCACGTACGGCACGCGCATCAACCGGAAGGTCTCTTCGAGCACGCGGCTCTGGGCGTTCGCCCGGAAGAAGACCGCCATCTGGTCGTAGTCGGTGACGCCATCGCGCCGCAGTTCGTGAATCTTCGCCGCGACCTCCTGCGCTTCACCGCGTTCATCACGCGCCACGATGAGCCCCAGCGATTCGCCCTTCGCGCGCGAGCTCCACAGCTTCTTGTCCATGCGCCGCTTGTTGCGGCTGATCACCGCGTGCGCGGCCTCGAGGATCGTCTGATCAGATCGATAGTTCTGCTCGAGCTTGACCACCTTGGCGCCGGGGTACTCGATGGGAAAGTCGAGGATGTTGTCCACCTCGGCACCGCGCCACCGGTAGATGCTCTGATCGTCGTCGCCGACCACCACCAGGTTCGCCGTGGGCCCGGGGGGCGCCAACGCCTTGAGCAGCGCGTACTGCACCGGGTTGGTGTCCTGGAACTCGTCGACCAGCACGTGCTGAAAACGCCCGGCGTAGCGCTTGCGCACCTCTTCGTTGCTGCGGAACAGCTCGACGAGCAGCAGCAGCAGATCTCCGAAGTCGACCGCGTTCGCCGAGCGCAGGTGGTTCTGGTACTTCCGATAGACGCGCTGCACCGCCTGCTGCTTGAGGTCCTGGCCGGGCTCCATCTGGTCCGGCAGCCGGCCCTGGTTCTTCTCGGCGTCGATCTTCGAGAGGATCTCGCGCGGCGTGACTGAGGCCACGTCGATGCCCGCTTCCCGAATCGCGCGCTTGACCACCTGCAGTTGATCGCCGTCGTCGTAGATGACGAAGTTCCGCTCGAGCCCCACGTTCTCGGCCTCGCGGCGCAAGATGAGCGCGGACGCAGAGTGGAAGGTGCTCACCGTCAACCCCTGCGCCATCGGCCCCAGCAGGTGCTCGAGGCGCTCACGCATCTCGCGCGCCGCCTTGTTGGTGAAGGTCACCGCCAGAATGCGCCAGGCCGGCACCTTGCGATCACGAACGAGCGACGCGATGCGGCGCGTGATGACGCGCGTCTTCCCCGAGCCGGCGCCTGCGAGGACCAACAACGGTCCCTGCTGGTGCAGCACGGCGTCCCGCTGGGGCTCGTTCAGATCTTCGAGGAAGTCGTCCACGCCCATGGAGAACCACGCTGGCGCTGCGGAATCAACCGACGGTTCGTAGCGAGCGAGATAGGGAGCGCCCCCCCGTTCCTCCCGAGCGGAGTCGAGGGAGTACCTCTGCTTCGAGCGGGCAGTGACCCCTCGACTGCGCTCCTAAGGAACAGCACCGTTCCCCCCGACCCGAGCGAAGTCGAGGGGTCACCTGCCGCGCGGCGCAGAGGTGGCATCTCGACTGCGCTCGATGCGAACGGTGGGTCTGTTCCTTCGGATGAAATCGCCGGTGGGCATGCGCAGCG
>JBKJSE010000067.1:0-3029 GCA_046595925.1 Archangium sp.
CTGCACCACACGTCGGTTGCAGGAGCAGCAAGGCCGCGTCGAAGGTCGCTTCCGGTGAGAGGGTGGCGGTGACCGTGCCAGTGGCCGTCGCGGTGTACTGGTAGACGAGATCACGCGCGTCGAAGAACGACCGGCGGCAGGCGGCCGAGTACGTCAGCGCGACGGCCACTGGCACGGTCACCGCGACCGTCTCACCGGAAGCGAACTTCGACGCGGCCCTGCTGCTCCTGCAACCGACGTGTGGTGCAGCGCAGTGTGTTCGCTTCGCAGACGCGGCAGGGGCGGGCGTGCCCGAGTCGTTCTCGTTCTCGGTCGCGCAGGGGCAGACCTACTTCCTGGTGGTGGACGGCTGGAACCGCGAGATGCCCAACACCTTCGGGCGCTTCACGCTCACGGTGCAGCCCTGAGGCTCAGTAGTGAGGGGGCCGCTCGTTGATGCTGGCGTCCACCAGCCCCGGGTCGCCGCTCATCTTGTCCTTGATGCCGCGGTAAGCGTCCTTGAGCGCATCGAGTTCCTTCTGCTGGCGCCACATCACTTCGGACAGGTCGGACACCATCTTCTCGAGGTGGGCGCACTTCACTTCCAGATCTGCGAGCCGGGTCTCGTCCATAGCTGCCTATATGCCAGTTCTCAGCGTTCACGGACCCAGTCGGTGCGTGCAGGCACGGTGATGGCGTGTTAATGCCACCCTTTCCGTTCCCGTTCCCAAGAGCGCCCATCAGTGACCGACTCAGCTGTGACGATGCTGCCCCCCGACGATGGATCCTGGCTGAAGACTTTGAAGTCCGAAGTCCAGCCGCTGACCTTCAAGAAGGGCAGGCAGTACGCCGAGGCGCGCCGCGTCTCTGGGCTCTCGCGTACCGACGTGGGCATCGCCGCCACCGTGACGGGCAGTGAAGGCCAGAAGTACGCCGTGCAGCTGGCCCCCAACGAGGGTGCCATCGAGTCGATGTGCAACTGCGCCGCGTGGAATAAAGAGGGTGCGCACTGCCAGCACGTGGTCGCCGCCGGCCTGGTCTACCTGGCCCGCGTTCGCGCGAAGGCCGAGAGCGAGGGGGGGGCTGCAGCTGCGCTCGCCGCTGACGGCACCGCCCCTGCCGCCGCGACCGAAGAAGAACCCATCAGTGACACGGCCAGCGAGGCTTCTCCCGACGCTGCGCCCCCGGGCCTGGCCAAGCTCGAGAACTGGCTGGGTCTTTCCGCCCAGTCGGACCTCGAATTCCACTACCGCCTGACTCCCACGCCTTCCACCACGGGGGGCCGCGTCTGGATCATCGACGTGCGCCGCGCCGACCAGGCGGCCAAGGGCCCGGTGCAGGTCAAACGCATTCTCACCGCGGGCACGCGCATCTCGCCGGCCGACGAGCGGGTGCTGGCCAAGCTGGCTGATCACGAGGTGCGCTACGACTCGAAGGTGGTGCTCAACGACGAGGAGCTCGCTGACCTCTTCGACGTGATGCGCAATCGCCGGGTGATCTACCGCGGCACCGCGCTCAACTTTCCCCTCGAGCCGGCGCGCCCGATCATCCGCCTGCAGAACTCGCCCGAAGGCGCCGTCGCCCGCATCGAGATCGCGATGCCCGACGAGTCGTCCGTTCCGCTCAAAGACACCGTGATCCTCTGCGGTCAGCGCACCTGGGCCTTGATGGGTCAGAACGCGTGGGTGCTCGAGCCCGACTTCCCGGCGCGCCTGCTGCGCAAGTGGTTGCTCGAGCCGACGATGTCGTTCCCGCCCTCGCAGCTCGATCGCGTGCTCTCGTTCTTCGCGGCGCACCTGCCGCGCTTCCGCCTGTCGCTGCAGGCCGACGGCATCGAAGTCGACGACACCACCGAGCCGAGCTTCCTGCTCACCGTCGAGGGCCGCCCCGATTACGTGAAGGCGCAGCTCGCCGCGCGCTACGGCAAGGCGGTGACCGTGCCGGTCTCTTCCAGCGCGGCGCACCTCGGCTACGCCAGCGGCCTGACCGACGAGGGCCGCAAGCTGTTTCTGCGCCAGGAGGTCCTGGAGCGCGCGGCCGGCCGTCAGCTGATCGAGCGGCGCTTCCGCTTCGATGAAGCGAGCATGAGCTTCGAGGCGCACGGCGACGCGGCGATCGACTTCTGGGCGCGCGGCCGCAGTGAGCTGCCCAGGTCGTGGGAAGTGTTCGCCGCTTCACCCCCCAAGGTGACGATGCGCGCGAAGCTCAAGCCGAAGATCCGCGTCCACATGACGGCGGTGAACTGGTTCGATCTCGACGCCGAGTTCACCAGCGAAGATCAGAGCGTCGACCTGGGCGCGGTGCGCATGTTCCTCGACACGGGCCGCAAGTTCATCCCGCTCAAGGACGGCAGCTTCGCGGAAGCCGACGTCGAAGAGCTCAAGCGCGTCGCGACGCTCCTCGAAGAGGCGGGCGCCATGCCTGGCAAGACGCGCACCCGCCTGCCGCTCTTCCACGCCACGGCGCTCGACATGCTCGCCACCCTCGGCGACGTCGAGATCGAAGGCAAAGCCAAGCGCGCCATGGCCGAGCTGCGCGAGATCGACGGCATTCCCCCCATCAAGGCACCCGAGGGGCTGAACGCCGAGCTGCGCCACTATCAAGAGGCCGGCCTGTCCTGGCTCTGGTTCATCTTCCGCCACGGCCTGTCGGGCGTGCTCGCCGACGACATGGGTCTGGGTAAGACGGTGCAGGCGTTGTCCCTGATGCTCAAGATCAGGAAAGAGATGGGCCAGGCGCCCAGCCTCGTCGTCGCGCCCACCTCGGTGCTCCCCAACTGGGAGCGCGAGATCGAACGTTTCACCCCCGAGCTGACCTACGTCACGTGGCACGGGGCCGACCGCCGCGACAACATCGAGAAGCTGCAGAGCGTCGACATGGTGCTCACCAGCTACGCGCTGATTCGTCGCGATCTCGAAGAACTCAAGAAGCTCAACTTCCGCACCGTCATTCTCGACGAGGCGCAGAACATCAAGAACGCCGACTCGGCGACCGCACAGGCCTGCAAGGCCGTCGGTGGAGAACACCGCATCGCATTGACCGGCACACCG
>JBKJSE010000120.1:0-3295 GCA_046595925.1 Archangium sp.
GCCGCGCGGCGCAGAGGTGGCATCTCGACTGCGCTCGATGCGAACGGTGGGTCTGTTCCTTCGGACGAAATCGCCGGCGAAGCCGGTCCCCTGCTCGGGATGACCGGTGTGCGCTCCCTATTTTGATCAACCCTGCGAGCGGAGTCGAGGGGTCACCTGCAGCGCGAAGCGGAGGTATTCCCTCGACTGCGCTCGGGATGAACGGTGTGAGTTCGTGTTGTCGAAGCCTTCTTGAACACGCTCCCTTCGGGAGAGGGTCGGGGTGAGGGCCTAACTTCCTTTCGACGGCAGCTTCGAAGGCTTCTGAGTCAGAAAAGTATCAACCGACCGAGCGAGCTCGCGACCATCACTGATCGCCCAGACGATCAAAGACGCGCCCCGCGACGAATCACCGCCAGCGAACACACCCGGAACGCTGGTCGAAAACGAAGCACTCACCTTCACGTTGCCACGCGCGTCCAACTCGACGCCGAGCTGCTCGTGAACCTGCCGGCCATCGGCGCCCAGAAAGCCCATGGCCTGAATCAGCAGATCCACCTCAACCCGCTCTTCATCAGCCGGATTGTTCACGTCAGCCCAGTGCAGCGCGGTGAGCTGCCCATCACGCCCCTCGAGCCGGGTGGTCCGGCGCGCAAACAACCGCTTCCCGCCTTCCTCCTGGCTCGATGAGGTCCTGAAGACGAGCGGCCACTGCGGCCACGGGTTCTTCTCACCACGCTTCACGGGCGGTGAAGGCATCAACTCGACCTGCATCACCGAAGCGGCACCCTGCCGGTGTGCAGTGCCGAGGCAATCAGACCCCGTGTCACCACCACCCAGAATCACCACGCGCTTGCCGGTGGCGATCGCAGCCTGCCCCCGATTCTGCGCCTCCAGAAAATCCATCGCGAGCACGACGCCCTTGAGCTCAGTACCCGGAAGCTCGAGCAACCGAGGCCGCTGCGCACCGACGGCGATCACCACCGCGTCCGACCCCGCCTTCAGCTCACCCCACGTCGGAGACCGCCCCACGTCGACACCCGTGCGGAACTCGATGCCCTCGGCCTCGAGCACTTCCAGCCGGCGATCGATCACCGACTTCTCCATCTTGAAGTCAGGAATGCCGAACCGAAGCAGCCCGCCGAGCTTCTCAGCGCGCTCGTACACGGTGACCGTATGACCCGCTTGATTCAGCTGCGCCGCCGCGGCCAAACCCGCCGGACCCGAACCCACGATCGCCACGCGCAGCCCCGTGCGAACGGAAGGAATGCGAGGCAGCACCCAGCCCTCGGCGAACGCGCGCTCGATGATCTCCTTCTCGAGATGTTCGATGGTGACCGGGTCTTGATCGATCGCCAGCACGCACGCGCCTTCGCAGGGCGCAGGGCACAACCGCCCGGTGAACTCGGGGAAGTTGTTGGTGCTCGAGAGCACCTCCCACGCCGCCTTCCACCGGCCCGCGTACACGTGCTCGTTGAAGTCCGGGATGATGTTCCCGAGCGGACAGCCCTGGTGACAGAACGGAACGCCGCAATCCATGCAGCGGCCGGCCTGGTGCTTCGCCTCCTCTGGAGCGAGCGGAAGAATGAACTCGCGCGAGTCCTTCACGCGCTGCGCTTCGTCGCGCTTCTCAGGCGTGTGGCGCTCCCAGTCCATGAAGCCAGTCGGTTTACCCACGACTCAGCCCTCCTTTCCGCCGACGACCCGAAGTCGCGGCTCGCCAGGTGTCGGAGCAGGAGGCCGCAACCGCGAAGCCCTCCGCGCCTGGAGCACCTTCCGATAGTCGGTCGGCATCACCTTCACGAACGACTCGACCAGGTGTTCCCAGTTGTCGATTACGCGCTGCGCGAGCGGACTGCGAGTCAGCCGCAGGTGGCTCTCGACCAGGCCGTACACCAGCCAGATCTCCGACTCGTCGATGAGCGACTCGAGCTCGACCATCTCGAGATTGCAGCGCTGCTTGAAGCTGCGGTTGCGATCGAGCACGTAGGCCGTGCCGCCGCTCATGCCTGCCGCGAAGTTGCGCCCGGTCGCGCCGAGCACCACCACGACGCCGCCGGTCATGTACTCGCAACCGTGATCTCCGACGCCTTCCACCACCGCCTTCGCGCCTGAGTTCCGTACCGCGAAACGTTCACCTGCGATGCCGCTGAAGTACGCCTCACCTTCCGTCGCGCCGTAGAGCACGGTGTTGCCGACGATGACGTTCTCCTCAGGCTGAAAGGTCGAACCGTGTGGCGGGTAGACGACCACGCGGCCGCCGGACAGGCCCTTCGCGACGTAGTCGTTCGCTTCGCCTTCCAGCTCCATCGTGACGCCGCGGCAGAGGAACGCGCCGAAGCTCTGGCCCGCTGAGCCCTTGAGCTTGAGGTGCATCGCGTCGTCCGCGAGACCGCTCGCGCCGTGACGCCGCACCAGCTCGCCCGACAACATCGCGCCGACCGCACGATGCGAGTTCGCGATCGGAATGACTGACTTCTCGCCGCGAGCACGCGCCAGCAACGCGAAGTCGAGGTGCCCCGTGAGCTCCTTCTTCTGCGGCGTGACGCAAAACCGCGCGCCGTCGCGTGGAGGTTGAAGCAGCGCCGAGAGGTCGACCTTGCTCGCCTTCCAGTGCGTTACGTCTTTGCGCTGCCGCAGCCACTCGACGCGACCGACGATGTCCTCGACCTTCCGCGCGCCGAGCGCCGCCAACTGACGTCGCAGGCCTTCCGCGATCTGCATGAAGAAGTGCACCACGTCATCAGCGCGGCCATGAAAGTGCGAACGCAGCCTGGGATCCTGAGTGGCGATGCCGACCGAGCAGGTGTTGAGGTGACACTTCCTCAACATCACGCAGCCCTCGACGATGAGCGCCGCGGTCGCCATGCCGAACTCTTCAGCGCCGAGCAGCGCCGCGATGGTGACGTCGCGCGAGGTGCGCAAGCCGCCGTCGACCTGCAGGCGAATGCGATCACGCAGCCCGTTCATCACCAGCACTTGCTGGGCCTCGGCGAGTCCGAGCTCCCACGGCAGACCGGCGTGTTTGATCGACGAGATCGGAGAAGCACCCGTGCCGCCTTCGTACCCAGAGACGGTCACCCCACCCGCCCCCGCCTTGGCGACGCCGGCCGCGATGGTGCCCACGCCGACCTCGCTCACCAGCTTCACGCTCACGCGCGCCGCGGGGTTGACGGACTGCAGATCGTAGATGAGCTGAGCGAGATCTTCGATCGAGTAGATGTCGTGGTGCGGAGGCGGCGAGATCAACGTCACGCCCGGCGTCGACCAACGCACCTTGGCGATCCGTTCATCGACCTTGTGCCCCGGCAGCTGC
>JBKJSE010000306.1:0-11975 GCA_046595925.1 Archangium sp.
CTCGGCGATGCCGCACAAGCGCAACCCCATCCTCTCGGAGAACCTGAGCGGGCTGGCGCGCATGCTGCGCAGCTATTCGATCGCCGCGTTGGAGAACGTGCCGCTCTGGCACGAGCGCGACATCTCGCATTCTTCGGTCGAGCGGATGATTGGCCCCGACGCGACGGTGGTCGCCGACTTCATGCTGCACCGCTTCGCCGGGCTCATCGAAAACCTGAAGGTCTACCCGGAGAACATGCAGAAGAACCTCGACCTGCTGGGCGGGGTGGTCAATTCACAGCGCCTGCTGCTCGAGCTCGCCAAGCGCGGCATGGATCGCCAGGCCGCGTACGTGGTGGTGCAGCGCAACGCGATGCGGTTCTTCGAAGAGGGCACCGACTTCAAGACCTCGCTCTTGAGCGACGCGGACCTGCTCGAGGTGATGTCGCCCGACGACATCGCGGCGTGCTTCACCACGGGCTATCACCTGCGCCACGTGGATCAGATCTTCGACCGGGTCTTCAAGAAGTAAACGCCCTCTCCCTCTGGGAGAGGGTCGGGGTGAGGGCGTTAGATCAGTCCCCGCAAATTCTTCTCAATCCGCGCGCGAACGTCACCGACCACGAGAGGGAACGTGGTCCCGGTGATCCGCTCGAACGCGGTCAGGTACTTGTCCGCGAGCATCACGCGAACGTCGTCCGGAATCGGGGGCGGCGTGCCCTGGCCCGAGAAGCCGCGCTCCTGAATGAGCCACTGCCGCAGGTTTTCCTTGTCGAGCATCTGCTGCGGTTCCCCGCGGGCAAACCGCTCTGCCGAACCCTCGGCGACCCAGAACCGGCTCGAATCGGGCGTGTGCATCTCGTCGATGACGACCAGCTCATCGCCGATGAGCCCGAACTCGTACTTGGTGTCGACGAGCAGCATTCCCTGCGCGGCGGTCTGCCGCTGACCTTCCGCGAACAACCCGAGCGCCGCTTCTTTCGAGCGGGCCCAGTCACGCGCCGACAAAAGCCCACGCTCGAGCACGGCCGCATCGGTCAACGGCTCATCATGCTGCCCAATCGGAGCCTTGGTCGACGGCGTGAGGATCGGTCGATCGAACTTCTGATCCTTCTTCATGCCGGGGGGCAGGCAGAGCCCATACGGATCGCGCCCTGCTTCGTAGTCGCGCCACAAGCTGCCGGTGAGGAACGCGCGCACGACGAACTCGACCTTGAAGGCGTCAGCGCGCCGCCCGACGATCACGCAGGGGTCGGGCATGTCGAGCACGTGGTTCTTCACGACGTGCGCGGTCTTCTGAAACCAGAAGTGCGCGAGCGTGTTGAGCAGGTCGCCCTTGAACGGCAACGTGGTGAGAATGTGGTCGAACGCCGAGAGCCGATCGGTGGTGATCAGCACCAGGCGGTCGCCCTTCAGGTACGTGTCGCGCACCTTGCCGCGGTACTTCTGACCGAGCGTGGGGAAGTCGGTGGCGTCGAGCGTGTGCGGAAGCTGGGCGGTGAGCCGGGCGTCAGGCATGTGCGGCGCGTACCATATTGGGAGGGCCGAAAGCGCTGGACCGTTACCATCGGGCAACCTGCCACTCAGTCGTTGGCTTTGGTGGCGCGTACAGGTGATCCTGAAGAATGGGCTCCGAGGCGGTGGCACAAGAGCAAGTCCGATGCACCTGTGGCAGGGGCTACCTGTTCGTCACGGTGCGGGTGAAGGAAGAAGGGCTGCTCAGCTACAGCATCGAGGACGTCTCTCCCTGCGAGGCATGCGGCTCCACTGATCTGGGGACCGCGCGCGCAAAACGCGTGGGGCTCAGAAGGCGCGTGGACGATCGAAATTGAGCAGGACCGGCTTCGCCGGCGATTTCATCCGACGAGGTTGGCCGAAATGAGAATTGGGAGGACCGGTGGGTGTCCCTACTTCACCGAAGAAATCGGGAAGCTGTCCAGGTCGAGAGTTCCGAACGGCGAGGCTCGTCGTATCGAGTCAGCGCCGCCTTCAACTCCTGGCGGACGACACCGAGAATCGCCTGACGATCGTTGAGCAGCGCCGCCGCCTCGCCGAGAGCACTGCGCGCTGACGCCCAATCCTGCTGCGCCGATTCAATCCTTCTCGTGGCCAGCTTTCGCACTGACACGAGGTGCCGCGCCTGCTTCTCGGTGAAGCCGCGCGCGTACTGATGCGTTTCGGGGAAGGGCAGCTTCTCGATGGCCTCGCGATACTCGGGCTTCATGAAGTTCATCAGGCCCTCGACGGCCTCCGCATCGTCAAGGGAAGCGCGCATGACCGCTTGCACCGGTTCGAGCAGGGCGAGCGCCAGGCACACCGCTTCCATGTTCTGCGCGCGCAACCGGGCGGAAGCCACGGCACGGTCGAGCTTCTTCACCGCCACTTCCCGGCGATGCTCGACGAACGCGCGGAGCAGGTCGGCCAGATCGACCTGACGAGGGCCCGACGGTCCGTCCACCATCAACGCTCCCTCGAACGAGCGCTGGCAGACGGAACTCTTGAAGATGGCCTGTTGCACCGTGCCGCTGAAGGCGAGGTGTTCGAGTTCGACCACGACGTTGGTGCTGGTGGCGCTCGAGTGATCGCGAATGGCGGTGACGCCGTCGAGCCTGAGCGCATGCAGCTCTTCGCACACGCGTGGTGCGCTCATCGGCCAGGGAAACTGCCCGATGACGATGCGGGCCTTGCCCGAGTGTTCCTCGAACTCGACCTCGATTCTGGCTCGTGCGGTGAGCGTCCCTGCTCCGCGTTGCCACAGATTCTGAATTCCGGCGTACGAGATCACGCCGCCGTCAGGCAGATCTGGCCCTTGCATCATCCGCTTGAGTTCGAACTGGTCTGGGCGCGGGCTCTCCACCACGAACAACGCGGCAGTGAGGATTTCCTTGGGCGAATGCGGCGGCACACAGGTGCCCTGTCCCTCCGCACCGTTGATCAGCAGCATGGGGAGCGCGAGCGATTCTTCGAGCAGCTCGAGCCCTTCCTTCGTCAGCCGCGCGTGCGTCAGGTGCGTCGCCGCAGGCGTGAAGCGGCCCGAGAAACCCTGCATCTCGACGAGCGGAATCCGGCGCAGCGAAGGATGGCCCAGCGAGATCAGTGCCCACTCCACGGCCACTTCCCCCAGGGCCGGTTTTCGCACGGCGACCTCGGCAGCGAGTTCACTGAGCCTCATGAACGGCCGGCCCGGAGGCGCCGCCACCTTCACCACCTCGAGCACCACCCGCTGCGTCCTGGTCAGCCCGTCGAATTCATCAGGCCATTCGGTGGCCATGGTGAGGAACGGAGTGGGCGGCATTACGAACTCTCTGGGGATGATCGGCGCCGGCGTGCGGCCCGCCAGCTTGTCCGCGAGCAAGACTCGCCCCATGGTTCTCAACGAGGCGACCAGCAAGCGCAAGAGGGTCGCATCACCACGCCAGCGCCGCGCGAGCTCGACCAAACGGCGGCTGTTCTCCGCACGTCGCACGATCTCGAAGATCTCCCGGCTGATCGCTTCCCGATCCACCACCTCCGGTTCGCTCACCTCGAGCACGGCCGGAGGAAGCTCACCTTCCGCTTCGCTCGGCGGCTTCTCGAACAGGGGCAGGGGAGACCATCGACCGACGCCATCGGCAGGCAGCCCACCGGCAACGGGCACGACCTCGATCGCGAGCGCTTCTTTCGCTGCGTCGATCCGCGAGCGCAGCTCATCGCGGTACGTGCGCTCCTGATCGAGCCTGAACTGCGGAGTGCGATCGGCGTAGCCCGCTTCACCCAGCCTGGCCTCGACAGCAGCGAGGTCAGCTTCCATCAACTGAAGCTTCTGGTGATCGACGGTCAGCGGGTCGGCGCGGCAGCCATGTAGACGAACGACGGGTTCAGCCTGAGCTGCCCATCAATCCACGCGGCGGCGTACGGCGCGCCCGGAGTACGCACGACCGTGACCGGACCTGCCGGCTTGATGTTCCACAGGTTGATCAGCGAGCGGGCGATCTGCTCAGCGGCTTCGCGCTCGGACAGGCCCTGAAACGCATCGCGGCGATCTTCCGCAAAACGATCACCACGCGTCTCGAAGTTCAGGTCGACCGCGGAACCGGCGTCACCCGGCCCGAGCAGGTCAGCGCCCACTTCCAGCGCAGGCGCAGCGACGAACTCGCCGCCGACCAGAAGGGGAAAGAGCACGGCGCCCCGGCTGCCCGCCTGCGCAGCCGACTGGCGAGCGAGATCGCGGAACAGCTCGACGCGGACCTGCGGCGACTCGAACTCGAGCCACTCGGCAGTCCCGGTGAGAGCCTGGGTACTGGTGACGCCACGAGAAGGGCTTGCGCCCACTCCGCAGCCGGCGGCCAGCAACAGCGACAAGGTGATCAGTGCGGTTCGCAACACGGCTCCTCCACTATACCTTTGAAGACACGCTCCAGCCAGCCGAAGGTCCAGGTCGATGTTCCTACCCGTCGTCGTCTGCCATCAGTTGCGCTCACCCGAGAACCTCGCGGCAGTTGCCCGGGCAATGGCCAATTTCGGGTTCACCGAGCTGATCCTCTCGGATCCACAGACCCATGAGTTCCGGGTCGCAGGGCGGATCGCCGTCAAAGCCGACTCGGTGATGGATCAGTTTCAGGTCGCGCAGACCCTCGACGAGGCGCTCTCGGGCGTCGTCTACGCGGTGGGCACCACCTCGCGCACCGAGCTCAAACGTTTCACGCCGCTGACGCCGGAGCAGGCCATCGCCCGCCTGGCCGCACATTCGGCGCGTGGAAAGGTCGCCCTGGTGCTGGGGGGCGAGAAGCGCGGCCTCTCTGATGACGAGCTCTCGCGGTGCCAGGACGTGCTGGTGATCCCCACACCGGGTCCGCAGCCGTCGATGAACCTGAGCCACGCCGCCTCCATCTTGCTCTACCTGTGCTCGCGGCAAGACGCGCCGCCGCCCGCGGAAGTGCCGGGTGCCTCGTTGGGAATGATCAAGCGGCTCGAGGCGAAGATGCAGGACGCCTTGCTCGCGGCCGAGTTCCTCAACCCCCAGGCGCCCGAGCACATGCTGACCGAACTCTCGCGCGCGTTGGTGCGAGGCCAGCTGACGGAACGCGAAGCGCAGGTGTGGCTCGCGGCCTTCGAGCACGTTCGCAGAACTATCCTTTCGAACGCTTCGAAATGATCTGATCGATCGCCTTGCGGTCTTCGTCGTTGTGACGCTCTTTGGGCGCGTCCTGCGTCGAGACCTTCTTCTTCACGTCGTCGACCAGGTCTTCCGCGCCGTCCTTCACCTTGTCGAGGCGGGGAGACTGCTCTCTCCACGCGCCCTGCATGGTCTGCCACGCGGTCTTTCCGCTGAGCTGGTGCGTGCCCAGGAAGATGCCGAACCCGATGCAGAGCGTCGTCCACAACACGAATCGAAGGATGCCCATGGCTCCTTCCTACCTCCGCCCACATGTGGATCCAGTTTCCGTCCGGAACGCATAGAAGCGAGGGATGGAGTTGGAGGATCTCAGACAGCGGGCCCGCGAGCGGTTGAAGCAGCTGTCCGCCCAGCGCAATGACGGGCTCGACGCCTTTCAGCGCGACGCCCTGGCCTTCTTCGCGCGGGTGCCCGAGCCGCCGCTCTACCGGCGCCGCGAAGACCCGGTGCGACAGCGCTCGGGTGCGCTGTTGGAAGAAGGCGAGACCCTGCTCGCGCGCAGCTGGCGGTTGGGCAGCGAGGTGAGCGCGTTCTCGGCGGCGATCGAGCAACACCTGGTGGCGCTCTCGTTGATGTCAGAGGGCCGCGTCGAGGCTGCCGAGCCGGCGTGGCATGGGGCTATCGATCTCGAGCGGAAGGCCACCGCGTCGCTCCGGTTGTGGAGCCGCACGGACGAACGTCGGCCTTCGGTCTTCGAGCCCGACACGAGGCGCTCGCGTTTCGATCCGCGGCCCGAGGCGCAGGTGGAAGCGCGGCTGGCGTGCCCGAGCTGCCGCAAGGTGAGCCAGTTCTCGCTCTCACCGCGCGTGGCCACGCATCACCTGGTGTGCCTGCACTGTGCGTCGCCGTTCGTCGCGTACATCGCAGAGCTGCGCGCGCTCGAGCTCTCTCCACTGGGTCGCAACCGCAGGCGCTACCTGTTCCGGGTCGACGAACTCTCTGGGCTCGCCACGCGCATCGAGTTCGACGACGGCTCTCCGGGTGAGCTCGCGGCAGCGCGGCGTGATCTGCTCGCGTTCCTCTACATGCCCGAGACGATCCTGCGCGGCGTGCTCAACCTGAACTCGAGCCGCGTGCTCTGGGTCTCCAGTCCGGGCCACTGTTTCGTGGCCACCGTCGCGTTCGGAGAAGACGCGCCCGAGCTCGACACCTTGCGCGGCTTTCGCGACGAGGTGCTCGCGCGTTCACGACCGGGCCGCGCGTTCATCGAGTGGTACTACCGGGAAGGGCCCGCGCTCGCGGCGGTGGTCTCTTCACGGCCGTGGCTCAAGCGAGTCACCCGCGCAGCGCTGCGCGTCTTCACGCGGCGGTTGGAGAACTTCACCAAGTGAGCGAGCCCGGCAAGAAGATGGATGTCACCACGATGTTCTTCATCGGCCTGCTGATGCTCGGCGCGGTGTTGCTGGGGTGGCAAGAGGTGATGGAGGCCGACGTGCTCCCCCAACACTCCATCGCGCCGCCGTTCACCGTGGAGCGCCTCGACGCGCCGCCGCTCGAGCTGGCGTCGCTGCAGGGCAAGGTGGTGGTGGTGAACTTCTGGGCGACCTGGTGTCCGCCCTGCAGGGAGGAGCTGCCGTACCTGATCAGCACGGTGAAGGAATACGAGGCGAAGGGCGTGACGCTGGTGGCGATCAGCAACGACAATCGACCTGGTCAGCGTGAGGCGGTGAAGAGGTTTCTCACGCAAGTGCCCGAGCTCACCCCGTACGCCGCGTTGGGCGAGCCGTCCGTGGGTGAGCGGTACCAGGTCAAGGCGTTGCCGTCGGTCTACGTGATCGATCGCCACGGTCACGTCTCGGCCTCGTTCCAGGGTCAAGCGACCGAGTCACAACTGCGTCGATGGATCGATGGAGCCCTGAAGGAAGACTGAGTGAGAAGTGATCCCCTCTCCCTTCGGGAGAGGGTCAGGGTGAGGGCCTTACTTCTTCTCCTCAACGCCCTTCTCAACCTCTTCGACCAGCTTGAAGTCCGTGCGGCGGTTCTTCGCGCGGCCGAGCGGGGTGTCGTTGGTGGCGATGGGCTTATCGAAGCCGTAGCCCTCCGACCGCAGGCGCTTGGCCGAGATGCCCTTGGTCACGAGGTACTTCACCACCGCACCCGCGCGGCGCTTCGAGAGGCTCTGGTTCGCCTCGCGTGAGCCGACGTTGTCGGTGTGACCTTCGATGAGCACGGGCCCGACGTCGGGGTTCTTGGTGAGCACGGTGGCCACCTCGTCGAGCAGCTTGAACGAGCGAGGGTCGATGCGGTCGCTGCCGAACTCGAAGAGGATCTGGTTGTTGATGCGAATGCGTTCTGACTCGAGGACGACCTCTTCCTCTTCTTCCGGAGGCGGGCAGCCATTGAGCTGCGGAGTTCCCGGCACCTCGGGACACTTGTCGACGTTGTCGGGGATCTGATCGCCGTCCTTGTCGGGGCAACCATCGAGCTCCTGAGGACCGATGACGTCGGGGCACTGGTCGACCTTGTCGGGCACGCCGTCGCCATCACGGTCAGGCTCGCGCGCTTCGGGGCAGCCGTCGGTGTCTTCGATGCCGTCTTTGTCTTCGGGCTGATCAGGGCAGCCGTCGACCTTGTTGGGTACGCCGTCGTTGTCGTCATCGGGATCAGCGACGTGCTGGTAGGTGATCGCCAGCGAGAAGCGAATGGTCTCGCGGCCGTAACCGTTCGAGCCCAGGCCCTTGCCGACGGCGATCTGCGCGCCCCAGTTGCCGGCGAACTGCGTGCGAGCGCCGATGAGCAGCTCGAAGGGCGTCTTGAGCGCTTCGGCTTCGGTGAAGGTGAAGGGCGCTTCGGCAGGCGTGGCGAGGTTGAGCTCGGCGATCAGCTGGTTGTTCTGAAAGCGGCTGAACGTGGGGAGATCGATGATGCCGCCGCCGCCGAGGGTGAACTCCTGGGCGACGTAGAGGTTGATGAAGCGGCCCGCAGCCGTACGCAGCCGCCAGCCGATGTTTCCGATGAGGCGAACAGGGCCGATCACGCGCTCGACGGCGAGGCGGGGGGCGAAGACGAAGCCGCGATCAGACAGGAAGCTCTGCTGGTCGCCGATGGGAATGCGAACCTCGAGCACCGCGGCCAGGCCGACGATGGGGAACTCGCTTTGCTTGAGAATCTGAACGCGCCCCATCAAACGAGGCGCTCCGAGACCTGCCGGGGCAGGCGGCGGCGTGGAGAAGCCCTGCTGCTCGAGCAGCGCGAAGTTGTTGATCTGTCCGACGGTGATCGGGAGATCGGCCGAGACCTCGACGCGCGGGTGAAGCTGGTAGCTGCCGAGCAGGTGGAGATCGGCGCGGAAGGGCATCAGGTCGCCGATGCGCTCGTTGCCGTTCTTGGCCGAGAGGATGCCGACGTTGAAGTCGAGCAGCGCCTGGAAGAGGTAGGAGCGGGTGAGCTGCAGCTCGCCGCCTTCGAGGGAGAGACCGGACTCCATCGCTGGCGTGAACTTGATCGGCACCAGATCGATGCCACGCGCCGTGAACGGGTCGATGGTCTGCGCCCCCGCTCCGGTGGCCAGGCAGATCAGGGCGAGGCTGAAGGGGTTGACAGTTCGCACGAGAGGAAAACTCTACCGCGCGACGGTAGGATGAAAAGGAATCTGTCTCCCTCTCCCTGCGGAGCGGGGAGAGGGTCGGGGTGAGGGGCCTACCTCAACGCACCATGAATTCCGAAGCCTTCACCACCCGCACCTGCTCAACCGCAAGAGGGAGCTTCTCACTGGCAATCGCCAGGTCATCCCTCACGACATCCTCCGCCTTGGCAGACGAATAGCTGATCGGGCTCGCAGCCCCGGACTTGAGAGCCGCCGCCAAACCCACCGCGTCCTTGGTCACGAAGACAAAGTTCAAGTTCTCCGCCGACACGTACTTCCGCACGGCCTCCTGCGCCTGAGCAGGAGTCACCGTCTCGAGGGCCTTGCGAACCGAACCCAGAAAATCCGGAGTCCCCGCGATCACATCATCGATGGCCCACCCGAGCCGCCGCTGATCAGTGGTCGTCCAGATGCGAGTCGCCCCCGCGAGAAATCCTCTCGCGGTCTCGAACCGTTCAACAGGAATCGGCTGGGTCCGCAGCTGCTCCAGAAAATGCAGCACGGCGCGAGTGGCGAACACGGCCTTGTCGGGAGAAACCGGCCGCAGCCAGAACGTCACGTCCTCCTGGCTCCTCAGAATGTTCGGGCGAGGAAGAGAAGCCCACCCGTCCTGGCGATAGTGCTGCGCGTAGGCGTAGGTGCCGTAGTTGAGGCCGCGGCGTTCACGCACCTCCTGGTACAGCACGCCGTGTTCCTGGCGGTGTTCGCCGAAGTACGAGAGCGCGATGAAGAGCGAGAGGAACTCTGGTGAGTCGCGGCGCAGCGGGCTGGTGAAGCCGAAGTTGCCCGCGGTCGAAGTGGTATCGCGCTCGACGATGAGCGTGAGCCCCTTCGGTCCCGGAGCGGTCGGCAGCGCCGGACGAGCCGAGCCCTTCTCAGGCAAGGCGCTGAGCGTCTTCTTCACCTGCGAAGCGAGCGCGTCATCAACGGCGCCAGCGAGGCCGATGACCAAGCGGTCCTGAGTGAAGGTGTTCTTCCAGTGTGCTTTCACGTCGTCGAGGGTGATCGCCTCGAGGCCCTTCTCGGTGCCGCCGGTGGCATGGCGGTACGGGTGGCCGTCGTAGAGCAGCGAATCGAGCGCGACCTTGCTGAGCTCTTCGTCGTTCTCCTGGCGCAGCCGATTCTTCACGGCGTTGAGCTGATCGGCGCGAAGGCGGGTGAACTCTTTCTCGTCGAAGCGCGGGGCGAGCAGCGTGTCGCTCATGATCTCGAGGAAGCGGGGCAGGCGATCGCGGTGAACGCGGCCGGTGAGGGTGGTGAATTCTTTGTCGGTGTCGCCGCTGAGCTCAGCCGCCATCGGGTAGAGCGCCTGGAGCAGCTGGGCGCTGTCGAGCGACTGGGTTCCGCCTTCGAGCAGCACGCGGGTGGTGAGCGCGGTCAGGCCCTCTTTCCCCGATGGATCGTCGACGGACCCCGTGCGGAAGACGAGGCGCACGCTGACGATGGGCTTGTTGGGAACGGGGATCACCACGAGCTTCATCGGCTCGAGGGTCGGAAGCGGGCGGTACGGAAGCGGCGCGGTGGGCGCGGGCTTGACCACCATGGAGTCGAGCTCGAGCTGAGCTGCGTCCTTCATCACGTCCTTCTCGACGACCGGAGCAGGAGCAGTCGCGCACCCCGCAAGAACGAAGACGATCAAGAAGAGGGTCGGGGAGAGGGGCCAATTCGAAGTCAACGAGCTCAAGGAGTCACCCCCTTCATCTCAACGCTGAAGTTCATGGTCGTCCTGTTGGTATCAACGAGGTACTTCCTGGCGAACGTGCTGAGGTCCTTCGCGCTGACCTTGCCGATGTTGGCGTAGAGCGTATCGATCGCATCGACGCTCCCGAAGATGCCCATGTGCCAGGCGAGCGTCTCAGCGACCTGCGAAGGCGTCTCGAGATCCATCACCACGCTGAAGCGAAGGTTGCTCTTGATGTCATCGAGTCGCTTCGCATCAGCCTTGCCCTGCGCGAGCTCGTCAATTCCCGCGAGGATCGCCTTGCTGACCGTCTCCCTGTTCGCCTCGTTCTTGAGGCGAGCGTCGATGCCGAAGACCGATGGATCGCGGTGGTGATCGTAAAGCGCACTGAACCGCTCGACGAGCTGCTGCTCGAGCACGAGCGTGCGGTGGAGCGGCGACGTCGGTCCCACCAGATACGCGCTGAGCACCTGCTGCGTCGCGGCATCCATGCTCTTCGTCGAAGCCGCGGGGGAGTGCCACGCCATGCCGAGGCGGGGGAGGGTGGGGGTCGGCCAGCTGAGCTTCGCCACGCGCGCCTCTTTCTGCGGAGGCTCGACGGGGATCTCGATCTTCGCGGCCTTACCTGTCCACGGGGCGTAGTGCTTCTCGACCGTCGCCATCAGCCTGGCGTCATCGAAGTCACCGGCGATGACGAGGATGGTGTTGTCGGGCGTGTACCAGCGCTTGAAGAAGGTCTTCGAGTACTCGAAGCGTTTGGGCATCAAGGCGATGTCTTCGTACAGACCGATGGTGGTGTGTTTGTAGGGGTGCTTAGTGAACGCGGTGGCGACGGTGATCTCTTCGATCTTGAGGCCGGGGTTCGACGCGTTCTTCTGATACTCGCCGGCGACCGCGAGGGCTTCGGTCTGGAAGGCGGGCTCGGCGTAGTCGAGGTTCAAGAACCGATCGGCTTCCAGGTCGACGAGGGTCTCGAGGCCGGAGCTGGGGCCGTTGGAGTAGTAGACGGTGACGTCATCGGTGGTGAAGGCGTTCTCGACGAAGCCGAGCTTGCCGGTGACGGCGCCGCGGGAGCCTTCGGGGAAGCGCTTGGTGCCGCGGAACATCATGTGCTCGAAGAAATGGGCGAAGCCGGTATGGCCGACCTCGACCTCGTTGCGCGAACCCACCCGGACGACCGTGTAGTAGGCGACCAGTCCGGGGGAATCGAAGGGCACCCGGACGACGGTGAGGCCGTTCTTCAAGGTGGTGATCTTCGTGGGGTAGGGGAAGACGCCAGCGAGCGTCAGGGTGGCGACGGCGGCTGCGACGAGGGGAGAGATCATCGGGTGCGGGTTTCAGCCCGGCAGACAGGCAGTGACAAGCGCCGCGAAGTGGTTAAATGAGGTCCTGTTGTTCCCCTCTCCCTCTGGGAGAGGGTCAGGGTGAGGGCGAAGTCGAGCCCTTGAAGCACGCAGCAGTTCTTTGAAAATCAGGGGGCGACAAGGTTTCGACGGGGGCACAGACGTTCCCGGTCGCGTGTCGAGTGAGCTTTCACACTCGTAAATAAAAGTGAGCAAAAACCACAAAAGCCA
>JBKJSE010000328.1:0-3949 GCA_046595925.1 Archangium sp.
TCACACTGCGTACGGACGCTGGGGACGAAGACCTCGATCTGGCGGAATTCGAGGCCCGTCTGCAGCAGGGGGAAATCTCTCCGCAGAGCCTCGTGCGGGTGCCGGCCGTCACCGGAGACCACTTCGTTCCGGCCTGTGAGCTGGAGCTCTACCAGCGGCTCCACCAGCCCCGGCGGGCCTATTTTCGACGGGCGTTCTCGGTCAGCCGCTTCCCCTGGCTCACTTCAGGGCTGATTCTCATCAACGTGGCCGTCTTCCTGGCCACCGCTGAAAACGGTGAATTGGGCCTCGACGCGATGGTTCGCAGCGGGGCCAAGGTGGGGCCGCTCATCTTCGACCTGGGCGAGGTGTGGCGCTTGTTCACCGCCAACTTCCTCCACCACGACGCCTTGCACATCGGGCTGAACATGTTCGTGCTCTTCAACGTGGGAGGGGTGCTCGAGAACACCTACCGCACGCTCGATTACCTCTGGCTGCTGGTCTTCACCGGCATCGCCACCATGACCACGTCCCTCTTCCTCAACGACGCCATCACCGTGGGCGCGTCGGGAATGGTGTTCGGCTGCCTGGGCGGGGTGCTCGCGTTCGGGCTCAAGTACCGCAGCCTGCTGCCGCCGTCGTACCGAAGCCTGCTGGGTGACGCGGCCATTCCCACCGTGCTCGGGCTGCTGCTCATCGGCATCACCTCGCAGGGCGTGGACAACTGGGCGCACGTCGGAGGGCTGCTCGCGGGCATCGCCACCGGCGCGTTGATGCGGCCCCGGCTGTTGGCCGACGCGCGGCCGCTCTGGTGGGAGCCCGCGTTGCGCGCGGCGCCCTCTCTGGCCGTGTTGACCGTGGTCTTCCTGGGGCAACCCCTTTTCTTTGGGCAATTCCTCCCGCGCGTCAGGGTGGAGCGCTCTGAGTCCTTCGGTCTGACCATGCCGGTGCCCTCGGGCTGGGTGAGCGGCGCAGACCCCTTAGGCTCCATCGCCTGGTTCAACGGTCTGTCGAGTGCGGGCCGGGCGAGCTTCGCCGCTGAAGCGGTCGAGATGCCTGAAGGCGCCGACGTGAACGAGGCCGCGCGGCGCTTCGTGGAAGAGCGCCTGCGCCCCCGCGAGCTCGGTGACGAGGTGCTCTCGGTGCACGCAGAGCCAGCCGAAGCGTGGCGCGTGGCCGACCGCGATGGCCTGCGGGTCCGCGTGACGATCAAAGAGACGGGGGGCGTGCGCAGGTTGATGGTGTTCTTCGTGCCGCGCGGAACGCTCGTCTATCAACTGGTGGCCGAGTGGCCGCAGGGGTTCCCCCGCTACGCGCAGGTCGCGGAGTGGATGGTGGCTGGTATTCGTTTCACCGAGCCGCGCGCGTTGCGGTTGGTGCGTGGCGAGGCGTTGCTCTTCCCCAACTCGCCCGACGCGTTGGCCCGGCTGGGCCTGGCGCTGCTCGAGCAAGGGGAAGGTCCGGCGGCTGCAGAGGCGCTTCAAGCGGCGGTCCGAGGAGCGCCGGCGATCGTGCCGTACCGGGTGGCGCTCGCCCGGGCGTTCCTGGTCTCCGGCGAGGTCGACCGTGCCTGCGAAGCGAGCCAGGCGGCGCTGACCTACAGCCCCGATGACGCGCAGGCGCTCGAGGCCGATGCCCGCTGTGAATTGGCCCGAGGTCACCCGCGTCGTGCGCTCGAGCTGTTGGGGCAGGCCAGGGCGGCGGCGCCGCAGGACGAGCGGCTCAAGGATGCTGAGACGAAGTTGCGCGCCACGTTGCCGGAGTTCAGATAGGCCTTCACGCACCATGAGAGTCACGTTGATGATCGTGTCGTTGGTCGCGTCGGCCGCGCTCGCTGAAGAGTCGGCCGCTGAGATCTCGAAGAAGTCACGCGAACGCGGCGCCCTGAACCTGGTCGGGCTCACCGCCGAGCTGAAGCTCACCTCGATCGCCGCCGACGGAAAGTCGAAGGAGCAGGTGCTCACCTCGACCTCGAAGACCATCAACGGCAAGAGCCACGCGCTCGCCCGTTTCTCTGCGCCCGCGGGCGTGGCCGGGGTCGCGGTGCTCACCATCGCCGGCGAGCAGGGGCAGGGTGACGACGTGTCGCTCTATCTTCCCAAGCTCAAGCGCGTCAGGAAGGTGGCGAAGAGTGATCGCGGCAAGGCGTTCATGGACACCGATTTTTCCTACGCGGACATCGGCTCGAACGGCACGCGCGACGAAGACACCAAACGCCTCGAGGACTCGAAGATCGACGGGCGCGATTGTTTCGTGCTCGAGGGCAAAGGTGACGACACGTCTCCGTATGGCCAGGTGAAGATGTTCGTCGACAAGCAGACCTGGGTGCCGATGCAGGTCGAGTACTCCGACAAGTCGGGCAAGCCGCTCAAGCGCTACCGCACCATCAAGCTCAAGCAGTTCAAGGATCGCGTGCTCGCGGCAGAGTCGGTGATGGAGAACCTCCAGGGCGGCACGAAGACCCAGATGTCCGTGCTCAAGCTCGAAGACTCGACGCTGGGTGACGAGGCCTTCACCGATCGCGCACTCGAGCGCGGCTGAAGCCCTTGAAGCACGTCGCGTTTCTGGTGGCGGTGTTCGCCCTTCCTGCGTTCGCGCAAGAAGATGGTGGCGAAGCCATGGGCCTCGAGACCTTCGAAGAGGTCGACGCCGGCCTTGCGAAAGCGGCTCTGCTCGAGGCCTTCAAGAGTGAGCCCGCGGCGCCGACGGTGCGGGTCTACGGGTGGACGTCGGCGTACACCTCGCTCGATACGCGCTTCGATTCACCTCGAGGCGCGGCGCTGGCCGAGAACGTCTGGGAAGGCCGGCTGCGCGCCGTGCTCGGCGTCGACGTGAAGCTCAACGCGCACGTTCGGCTCGTGCTCGAGGGGCGCGCACAGGTGCGAGGGGCGACGCAGCGCGACTTCGATCGTGCGAAGGGTTTCTTCGAGCCGATGCTCGGCGATGCGTTCGTCGATCTCTACACGTCGAAGGTCGACCTCCGCGTGGGCAACCAGCGCATTCCCCTGGGGGCCAACGCCGCGCTCGCGCCGGCCGATGCGCTCAACCCGCGCGATCTGCGTGAGAGCAGTGGAGAGCTCGAAGACGCGCTGCTCCCGGTCTTTGCGATTCGCGCGCAGGGTGAGCTGGGCAAGCTGTCGTGGCTCGCCGCGTACATTCCGTTCTTTCAGCCGCACCGCGTGTTCGTCTTCGGCCAGGACGAAGGGTTGTTGCAGCCCGCCTTCGGGCAGTCGCTCGACAACCGACGCATCGATCCTTCCGTCGAGGACTTCTTGCAGGAACGCGTGCTCGAGACGCAGCGTCCGCCTCCGTTCGCCGGTGATCTCGCGCTGCGCGTGACCGGTGAAGGCCGCGTGAAGGTCGGGGCGAGCTGGGTGTGGATGAACGAGAAGCTCTCGCGCGTCACGGTGGACCCCGAGCTCGGCCGCGTGCTCTCTGCGCAGGCGGCAGGCCGCACGCCCGACCAGGCGGCCGCGGTTTCGGTGCTCAATCGTTTTCAGGCGGGCGAGACGCTGTACCGGGGCTTCTACGGAAGGCAGCACCTCTTCTCGGTGGAGGCCTCTGCGTTGCTGGGTCCGGGGCAGCTCGACGTCGACCTCACCTATTCGCCGCGGCAGACCTTCTACGACGCCGACTTCGCGCCGGTGGACAAGGCGTCGGTGACGCTGGTCGCGAGCTACAGCCAGGCGTCTGATTCTCCGCTGCTCTATTCGATCAGCTACCTGGGCATGGCGCTGCCCGACATCGGCGCGCGTGAGCAGTTGATCATTCTCGAGCCGGCGACCTCAGTGGGCGCGGCGCACACGGCGTTCTTCCATCTCTTCATCGGGCTGGTGGGCTTCACGTTCTGGGACAAGCGTTTCGAGATCTCGTGCCGGGGTACGTTCGAGCCGGTGCAGCAGAGCTTCTCGCTCGCGCCGCGCGTCACGTACCAGGGCATCGAGGGGCTCAAGCTCTTCGTGGCCGCCGA
>JBKJSE010000273.1:0-3276 GCA_046595925.1 Archangium sp.
GAGGACCGGTGTGTTCCTTCGGTCGAAATCGCCAGCGAAGCTGGTTCCTTGCTCGGGATGAACGGTGTGAGTTCGTGTTGTCGAAGCCTTCTTCAACACTCTCCCGAAGGGAGAGGGGACTTCGTTCTCGCTAGCGGTTGATCACGAACGCGCAGGCTGAGTCGAGCTGCACGGTGGTGCCGTCGAGCGCGTCGAGCAGTGCGTCGGAGAACATGAGCTCTTCGCGCATCACCTGATCGATCTTCTGCGTGGGCACGCCCTGGTGCTGCAGGGACAGCTTGATGCGCAGCATCGACAGATCGCGCTCGTCTTCGATCGCTTCCCGCGCGGTGTCCTTCATCGCCTCGAGCTGCTTCTTCGCCGAGTCGAGCGCTGCCTTCGCGGCCTCGTCGACGAAGCTCTGCAGCTCGGGGAACGCCGGGCCCACTTCGTTGGGCTTGAGAGAACGCCCATCGACTTCACGCAGCACCGGCAGCAGCGCGGGGTCGACCTTCGCCTTGCCGAACGGCTGCAGCGAGACCGCCACCTGAATGAGCGTGGTGCTCAGGAAGCGCGAGAGCTGACGCGACGGCACGCGCGCACCGGGCGCAGTGTCGCTGGGCTCTGCAGGCGTCACGTGGAAGAGGAACTCGATGCCCTTGCCCTTGATGGGCTTCTTCACGTCGAGGAAGCGGGCACCGTTGCGGCCGTACGGGCCATCGCGCAGGAAACCGAAGAGCGCCTCGACCAGCGGGTGACCGGTGGCGAAGTACTCGATCTCTTCCTGCTCGACCGCCGTGTCGCGCCAGAAGGTGCCGAGCACCGTGCGCTCTTCGGTGATGTCGTAGCCGGGCAGCGCCTCGACGTTGAGCGTCTGACCGAAGTGGAAGCCGCACTGAAAGGCGTCGACCTCTTGATCCTGATCGACCTTGATGCCGATGCGATCCGCCAGCTCGGTGATGGTCTCTTCGAGCCGCTCATCGAGATCGCGCGCGATCGACCAGAGGCCGTCTTCGAGCGACTCGTCTTCGTCGGCGTCCATGCCGGTGCGCTCGTGCGAACGCTGCACCAGTTGCTTCACCTCGACCTTGTCGAAGCTGCGCAGGTCGAGGAGCGGATCGTACGCGCGCTTCACCTGCTCACGCGCCAGCTTCACCTTGTCGGCCAGGTCCTTCACGTAGGCCGCGCGGCCCTTCGTGTCGGCCAGCGCGAGCTCGGTGAGCCGAGGCTCGACTTCTTCGAGCACCGCGTCGAGACCGCCGACCGTTTCACCGAACACGCCCACCGCGTCACGCAACACGGCCAGCACGTCGGCGCTGAAAGTGCCCGGCGCTTCGAACACGTGAATGTCGACCGACTGCGTCTGGCCGATGCGATCGAGCCGGCCGATGCGCTGCTCCATCGTGGCGGGCGACCAGGGCAGGTCGTAGTTCACCAGGTGGTGCGAGAACTGGAAGTTGCGGCCTTCACCGCCGACTTCGGTCGACAGCAACACGCGCGGACCATCGGGGTCGCGGAAGCGGGCCACCTGCCGGTCACGCTCGGCCAGCGCGAGCTCACCGTGGTACGCCAGCGCCTCGACCTGCTCGAGCCGCAGCTTCGATTGCAGGCTCTCGAGCGTGTCACGCGCTTCGGTGAAGACGAGCACCTTGGCGCTCTTCTCCTTCGCCCAGATGCCGCGCAGCACCTTCACGAAGGCGGCGAACTTCGAGTCCTTGTCGGGCAACGTCAGCTTCATGCCCGCCAGCGCCCGGTTGTCGCGCAGCGCCGAGAGGAAGGCCGCCGGTGAAGATTCGAGCCGACGAACGAGGTTCGCCAGCGCCGCACCACGCACCGTGCCGTCCTTGGCCAGTTGGGTGAGCGCCGCGTCACGCGCGTCGAGCTCGTCACGCGCGGTCACCACCGGGTGCACGTGCAGCTTGCGGGCGGAGAAACCACCGACGGTCGCGCGCCGGTTGCGAATGAGGCGATCCGACAACGAGTACGTCTCGGCGAGATACAGCAGCATCTCGTCGCCGTCTTCGATCTCCTGGAGCGCTTCGTCTTCGGGGAACTTCCTGGCGAGCTCCTTCACCGAGGCCTTGGTCGACTTGCCGGCCATCAGCGCACGCAGCGCCTTCGACAATTCTTCCTGGCGCTCCAGCCGCGCTTCGAACTCCTTGGCCGACGGCGCGGTGAGCGGGTCGATGAGCGAGAGCAGCGCCTGGTATTCCGCAGGGTCGAGCTGCATCGGCGTCGCGGTGAGCAGCAACAGGCCCCACGAGTTGCGCGCCAGCGCCTGCGCCGCTTCGTACGCCTTCTCGCCCTTGAGGTGATGCGCCTCGTCGATGATGACGAGATCCCAGTGCGCCGACTTGTCGCCCGCTTCTTTGCGGTACTGCTCGCTGCGCTGCAGCAGCTCGAGGCTGGTGACGATGAAGTTGAAGCGCGACCAGGGAGAGACGGTGGGCTGCTCGTCGAGCGACTGCTCGTAGCGGTCGGTGTCCATCAAGGTGAACAGGTGGTTGAACTTGTGGAAGAGCTCGACCAGCCACTGCACGGTGAGGTGGCTGGGCGCGACGACGAGCACGCGGCGGCCCAGACCCGCGAGGCGCAGCGCCGAGAAGATCATGCCCGCTTCGATGGTCTTGCCCAGGCCCACTTCGTCGGCGAGCACGAAGCGCGGCCGGTGCGACGACAACACGCGCTGCACCACGCCCACCTGGTGCGGCTTGACCATCACGCGCGAGGCGAGCAGCGCACCCAGGGCATCGTTGCGGCGTTCGTCATCGAGCTGCAGCGCCGAGCGGCGGAGCAGGAAGTTCTTCGCGTCAGCCGCGCGCCCTTCTTTCAGCATCGTCAGGAGATCGGGCTTGGGCGGCAGCGCCTTGAACTCGGTCTCGGGGTACTCGGCCTCTTTGCCGTCTTCGAACTTGATGGCGTAGCGGCGCAGCCCGCGGCCACCCTCTTCTTCGCGGAGAACGACGCCGGTCTTTCCCTTGAACGTCTTGATGAGCTGGCCGGGCTCGAGCGCCCACGGCTGCAGCACACCACCGCGGGTCGAGACGGTGAGCGGTTCGCCGTTCTCGCGGCCGGGGAACATCACCACCGCACGCGCGCCGCCTTCCTCGATCGACACGAGGTGGCCGACACCCCACTCAGGCTGGGGCAGGTATTTGACCTTCATTCCGACGATGAACGAACTCATGAACGTCGGCGGCGTATAGCGGGCGCGCCTTCCGGGCGCATTGATTCGCTCCGGGCCGGGTCGACCTCAACCCCGCGTGACTCCACGTCTTTCCGTGTGCAGGCGCCAAC
>JBKJSE010000283.1:0-8794 GCA_046595925.1 Archangium sp.
GAAGTCGAGGGGTCACCTGCCGCGCGGCGCAGAGGTGGCATCTCGACTGCGCTCGATGCGAACGGTGGGTCTGTTCCTTCGGATGAAATCGCCGGCGAAGCCGGTCCGCTGCTCGGGGCGAACGGTGGTCGTCCGGTTCGGGCGGCAAGTGACCCCTCGACTTCGCTCGGGGTGACCGGTGGTTCTCAATTCCTATATCGGCCAACCCGTGCGTGCGGCTCACTCCAGCTTGCGCATCTTCGGCGTGAACGCGTCGAGCATCATCCGCGTCACCGCAGGGAAGTGCCGGCCGATGACATTCATGAACGGATAGATGATCCGCTCCTGCTTCTGCTCCACCGCATCGGCGACCAGGCGCGCCAGCACCGTCGCTTCCCCCGCGGGAGCCAACACGCGCAACATCCAGCTCTCCTCGAACGCAGCGCGCCCCGCGGTCTCCATCGGCGTCTTCACCGGCCCCGGGTACACCGTCACCACGTGCACGCCATGTGGCTTGAGCTCCGCGCGCAGGCCTTCTGACGCCGCCGCCAGCCCGCCCTTCGCCGCGTTGTAGAAACTCATACCCGGCGTCGGAGCAATCGCCGCCATCGACGAGATGTCGACCAGCGTGCCTTGCCCCCGCGCCACCATGCGCCTGGCCATGAAGTGCGAGAGCTGCAGCGGCGCGAGCAAGTCGATCTGCATCAACCGCGCACCGTCTTCGAACGGCGTATCGATGAACGCGCGAACGATCTGCACGCCGGCATTGTTGATGAGCACGTCCACCGGGCCGTGCACCGCTTCGGCGCCTTCGACCCAGCTCGTCACCTGCGCAGGATCGCTCAGGTCCGCCGTGACGATGTGCACCTTGCCCTCACCGTCCTCAGCGAGCTTCTCCATCAGCCCCCGTCGCCGCGCGACGAGCGTGACGTGAGCGTTCCTCGAAAAGTACTCGCGGGCGATCGCCTCGCCGATACCGCTGGATGCGCCAGTGATGACGACGTGCATGCACCTGACCTAGCGCAAAACGCACGAACGGCGTCGACCCGTGAGCGCCGACGCCGTTCGTCATTGCGAGAACCGCTGTTACTTCTTCTTCGCGGGCGCGGTCTTCTTCACCGGCACCTCGGCGGGCTTGACGACCTCTTCGGCCTTCGCAGGCTCGGCGGCAGGCGCAGCGGCGGCGGCGGGCGTGGTTGCGGGCGCACCAATGGCCTCCTTCTTGTCTTCCTTCTTCACCACCTCGGTCTTCGCGGGCGCAGCGGCAGGAGCAACAGCAACGGCCTTCGCCGCAGGAGCAGCGGCTGGAGCAGCAGCGGCAGGCGCTTCACCGGCAAACGCGCACAACGACAACGACGCCACGGTGGCCATCACGAGCTTCTTCATGTGGTTCTCCAGGGGATTTGGGGTGCTGCCATGAGCGGCAGCGGGCCTCAGGACGGGCCCGCCACACCGGCATTCACGGCACTTTCAGAACAATTTCGTGCGCAGCGCCTTGGCCCGCGCCTGAACGTCGGAGTCGAGGTTCGTCATCTCCTGCGTCTTGAGCCGCTGCTGCATCGAGCGGGGCGCCTTCTCGCGAACGAGCCGGCCGTCTTCCGCCAGCAGCTCGAGCCGCGCGAGCGCCTTGTCGACGATGCGATCTTTGGGATGGTCGAGCAGCGAATCGAGGAAGAACGGGTCGTCGACGAGGTCGTACTTCTCGATGAACTCGGTCACCAGCAGCGCCCACGCCTTGCGATCGGGTGCCTCGGTGATGCGCTGGAGCGCCGCCTTGTGCTCCTTCTTCTTCCCCTCGGGGTCGAATGTCGCCGCGAGACCTTCGGGCAACGCGCCGCCAGTGAAGAGCGAGTCAGCCGCCTTCTTGTACTTCTCGTAGCTGGCGCTGCGTTCGATGCGCTGCTGCTTGGGGTCGTCCTGGCGCGAGTGGTACTTCGACTTGCCGCGCGCCGCATCGAGCTCGCGGAACGACTTGTTCCGCTTTCCCGTAAATCCACTGCTGTCGTCGTCTTTGGGCATGCGCTGTCGCTCCACAGGAAAAAGGCTCAGGCCGCGCCAGGTCGAGGGGCCGTGAGTGTCGGTACAGTCGTCCACCCGGGGGCGGTCCGTCAAGCTTGTCCCGCTGACTTCCACATCGCAACAGAAGCGCGCGCCACCACGTCGAGCACCAACGCGGCCTCTTTCTCAGGCAGCGGCTTGACCTCGTCCGACGTCGCCTCGAACAGGCTCTCCTCAATCCATTCAGCGAGGGCCTTCGGCAACGTCTCGAGGGTCGCCGCCTTCGGAATGTGCTCATCGTAGAGCGTCTTCACCTCGCGGCCACCGAGCTCGAGCATGGCGAAGACCTCGCCGACCAGGTGCCGTGCGAGCGCGAAGCCCGCATCCTCGAGGCCTGAACCGTCCAGCCAGGAGACCAGGGTGTCTTGCCGGTTCTCGAAGGCATGTTCGAAGCGCTGCCGCTCCTTGGGGAAGTCGTCGAAGTAGCGCCACGCGGCTTCGATGAAGTGATCGTCGGGCTCGCCTGCACCGAACGCTTCGGGCTTCACGGCCTTCTCGCGCTTGACCTTCACGCTCTTCACGCCGAGGTCGAGCTTCGCCCCGCTGGCCACCAGCTCGTACAGACCGAGCAGGTTGCTGAACAGCTGCGCCGCTTCGTCGGGCGAGTTGAAGCGCGGCTCGTCTTCCCACAGCGCCTGGATCACCACCGGCGCGGGCACGTTCTGCTTGACCGCCTGCTTGAAGGCGTCGGCCACGTCATCGACGTCGGCGATCGAGCCCGACTGCGTCAGCAACTTCTGCAGCACTTCCTGCCCTTCGAACGAACGGTCGATGGGGTCTTCATCCCGGCTCATGCGCGCCTCCAGATCTTCCAGACTTTGTTGAGAATCAGCATCAGCAGAAACAAGAGCAGCGTGACGAGCCCGGCCCGGCCGCGTTCAGCGGTGAGCTGACTGCGCGCGAACGCTTCCCACATCAAGAGGATCGTCGCGCCCATGCCCCAGCCCACCAGCGGGTTCACTTCCCGCTGAATCGCGCGCACCCACGCGAAGCGGCCCTTCAGTGACGGCAGGCCTTTGGGCAGCCACCTCGGTACATCGGCAGCCCACGTCTCATACTGGGTCGTGAAGGTGCGGCGCAGCAACGCCTCTTCGGCGCGAATGATGAGCAGGTGGCTCCCGCAAAAATAGGTCAGCCCCCACGCCCAGGCCCAGGGCTCGTGCGCGATGGCCAGCAGGCCCCCGGTGATGAAGGCGTTGCCCAGGTACAACGGGTGGCGCACGACGGCGTACGGGCCCTGGGTGTTGAGCGCGTGGGAGTGCATCTGGCGCGACTGCGAGCTGGTGCCCGCCGGCACGGAACCGACCGTCACGAACCGAATGACCGCCCCCAGAACACACAGGAGCAGCCCCACCAGATTGAGGGCCAGATCGACCTCGGGCCCCCCCGGCCCTGGGCGTACGTGGGAGCGCCAGGTCAGCGTGATGACGAGGAAAATCACGGGCAACGGCGCGAAGCTCCGGGCGCGGAAAAAGACGGCTCCCGCCATGTTCAAAGCACGCTGCACGCTGGGGTCCTGTACCGCTGAATGCCGGCCCTGTCAGGTGACACTGAACGGGTAATGGAGCTCTCGCTTTACAGTTGGCAGAGCACGGGGCTACAGCGCGCGCCAGTGACCACCTCTGCCTCCCGCGCTGATGTCGTCGAGCGGGCCCGCGGCGGGGACGTCACCGCGTTCCGCGAGCTGTATGCACTCCATCACCGCCAGGTGACCCGCCAGCTGGCCTTCCTGGTGCCCCGTTCAGACCTGGAAGACGTGCTGCAGGACGTCTTCATCGAGGTCTTCAAGAGCATCCGCCGGTTCGAGGGCAAGAGCGCCTTCACCACCTGGCTGTACCGGCTCACCGTGCACGTGGCGATGAAGGCGCGGCGCAAGCACACCCGCAGCCGCCTCGACATCGTGGAAGAGGTGCCCGACCAGGCCGATGAGCGACCCACGCCCGACGCGGTTTCTCTTTCGGCTGAACGTCAGGAGCGGGTCGAAGCGCTGCTCGAGAAGCTCTCGCCCAAGAAGCGCGCGGTGCTGGTGATGCACGATCTTCAGGGTGTCGAGGCGCAGAAGATCGCCGAGGTCCTCGAGACCAACATCCTCACCGTGCGCACGCGCTTGTTCTACGCCCGCCGCGAGCTCGAGGCGCTGGCCAAGGACGATCCGGCGCTGTGTGACTTCTTCACGGGCGGCGAGTCATGAAGCACCTCGACCCTGAAGTGCTCGAGACGGCTGCGCGCGAGGCGCCTGGTGCGGAAGCCGCTGCTCACCTGACGGAATGCGCGGAGTGCCGTGGGCACGTTCGTCGCGCGCAGGGTCGCCAGCGCATGCTCTCGGGCATGAAGCCGTACACGCTCTCCGACATGGCCTTTCGCCGCGTCGAAGCGCGCCTCACCGAAGCCGTGGCAGCGGGTGAACTCGCGCCTTCTCCGTGGCGTTGGTTGTGGTGGGTGGGTGGGGCGTTGGCCGCTGCAGTGCTCGCGTTCGTGGTGGTCTCTGCTGATCCCTCGTCTCCGGGCGTGGTGAAGCTTCCGCGGCAGCAGGTCGCGACGGCGGCGGCTCCGTTCCATCCGCTGACCGTGCTCCGCGCTGACCTGGGTGCGCAGCTGCGCCGGGGTGAAGCCGAGTGGCAGGCGCTCGTGCCGGGTGACGTGGCGATCTCCGGTGATGCGTTGTCGGCGACCTCGTCGTTCCTCGCGCCTTCGGAAGAAGTGGCGTGGTCGCTCGCGGTCGAGGGCTCGCTCTCGCTGGGTGGAGCCGCTTCGCTCACGCTCGGTGCAGGTGAGGTGTTGGCTCAGGTCGGCAGCCCGATCGAAGTGCTCGCGTCTTCGCGCCGGGTGATTGCTTCCAACGCCTTGTTCTCCGTGTCGCGAACGGGCGCCGAAGTGGTGCTTGCCGTGGCGGAGGGCTCGGTCGAAGTGATCGACTCGCTCACCGGCGAACGACGCTCGGTGAAGGCGCCGCGGTCGTTGCGCTGGAGTGATGGCTCTTCGCTTGAGGAAGGCCGCGACGAAGCGGTGAGCGCGTTGAAGGCGCCGGCTGTTCCCAGCCGTCCCTGGGCCCGGCTCGATACCAGCGCGCTGCTCACGGGCACGGTGATCTCGCTCGATGGCGTTGCGCTCGGCGCAGCGCCCTTCATCGAAGTGGTGACCGCGGGCCGTCGTCGTCTGGGCCTCACGCCTCCGGGCGGTGTCCTGACCGAGTCGTGGGCCGAGCTCATCGGTGGGCAACCTTTCACGGCGAAGATGGAAGCCCCGCTGGTCGAGAACGACGGGCCGGACCCCGATGCGGAATCGCTCGCGCGCGTGTTGTCGGCCATCAAGAGCCAGAGGCCGAAGCTCTCGGCTTGCTACGACAAGTGGCTCAAGGCGAACCCGTCAGCGCAGGGTGAAGTGGTGCTCGAGCTCGTGGTGAGCGCGCAGGGCAAGGTGAAGAAGGCGCGCGTCGAGAGCGGCACCATCAGCGCGGCCTCTTCGGAGTGCCTGGTGACGACCGCGAAGTCGCTGGTGTTGCCCTCGTTGGGTACCGAAGCGACGTTGCAGGTGCCGCTGTTGCTCCGTCAGCCGGGTCGCTGAGCTCGAGAGCTGCTGCGGCAGCATTGATCCGATGGCAGAGCGCGAACGGTGTAGAAACCCGGTCCCGTGAGCAAGGCACCGAAGCGACCGGCAGGAATTCCCGGCAAGGCGTGGTGGGACGCGAGCGACAACGAGTGGGTCCTCGGTCCTCTGGTTGATGGTCAGAAACACGGCGACTTCACGTACTGGCGGCCCGACGGCACGAAGTGCAACCAGTGCCACCTCGTGATGGACGTGGCACAGGGCCCGTTCAAGCGCTTCCACGAAAACGGCGAAGTGAGCCAGGAGGGCGCGTTTCAAGACGGTGCGCTCCATGGCACGCGGCGTTGGTTTGCGACCGATGGCGAGACCACCGAGGTCACCCGGCCCAACGGCGTGCACGAATCGGTGTGGAAGAGCGAGATGGACTACGAACACGGGCGCGTCGTCGGCATCCGTCACTTCAATCGAGATGGTGAACGCGTGCTGCCTACCGACGGAAAGCCGTACCCGCTCAAGCCTGAAGGCGTCGACGAAGGCGCGGAGTACGTCGAGCCCAAAGACGAGTGGCACCACGGCGCGGCCGACGGTGAGACGCGGCACAAGACCGGCCCGTGGCGCATCTGGTCGCGTGAGGGCCAGCTCAAGGAAGACGCGGTCTACGTCGACGACGTGCTGCACGGCGCTGCGACGCTCTTCGTGAGTGGTCAGAGCCCCTTCATCGACGCGCGCGTCTCGCAGGAGCGCGGTGAGTTCCGCGAAGGCCGCCGCTTCGGCCCATGGACGCTGTGCGATGCGAAGGGCGCTCCGGTCGGCCAGTGCGATTACGGCGACACGCGCTCGCTCGAAGGCGGGCCGCTGGCTGCGTTCTCGAACGACGTCGAGGTCGACTACGCCGCGCTCGCGAAGCAGCTGGAGCTCGAAGGCAAGGTCGTCGAAGCGTTGATCACCTGGGCTCGCGTTGCGGGGCTCAAGCGAGACACCGCGGGTTTCAACACGTTGCTCGCGCGCGTCGCCCGCCCGGTGAAGGAAGAGCGCTCCCTGGCGCTCGCTGCCGAAGTGGATCGCCCCACCAACTGGCTCGGCTACGAGTTGGTGGAAGGCGCGCACCCGGCGCTGCTGCTCAACAAGCTCGCCATCGCGCTCGACCAGGTCTTCCAGAGCCGCGCTGCGCTCGACTTCACCAACGCGGCGATGCTGCTGGCACCCGATCGCAGCGAGCTCCTCTTCACGCGCGCGCTCATCTTGATGAGCCTGGGGCTGAACGCTCAGGCCGAGCGCGACGCCAACGAGCTGGCCGCTGAATCACCGGATCGCGCTGAGTTCCTGCTCGTGTACTTGAAGGGCGTCTTCCCTTCGTACGCGTTCGGGCCCGCCGTCGAGAAGCCTGAGACGAGCTTCGAAGACGTGCCCGAGAAGCCCGAACGCTCGCTCGAGGAGCTGCAGGCGTTGGTGCTCAAGTACGCCACGCGGCTCCAGCTCGTGCGCACCGCCGTGCTCGAGAAGCTGACGCCCGATAACCCCGCAGTGCCGCCTGAGCTGAGCGGGTTGTTGCCTGATGGCCCGGTCGAGCTGGAGCGCGGTCAACACGAATGGCTCGACGACGAAGGCGAGACCCAGACGGTCGACTTCGACGAGGTGCCTGAGGTGGTGGGGGCTGATCTGCCTTCACTGCTCCGCCTCGCGCGCGCCGATTGGAATGCGCTGAGCTGGTTGTGTTGGGCGGCGGGCTCGACCGAAGTGGAGACGCCCAGAGACCTGTCGCCCCCTGCGGACTTTGGGAAAGCAGCCGGCATGGCGCAGCAGCGGCTGTGGCGCTCGAGAGATCAACGTTCGTTCGACGGCCGCAATGCACAGCAGCACGGCGTGGCGTCGTTCGAGTGGGAAGGCAGCGACATGGCGGAGATCGCGCCCCCGGTCGCCGGCATCGCCGAGCAGCAGTACGCCGAGATGCAGGCGCTCTTCTATTGGTTGGTCGATTCGAAGTTGAAGACGCCCTGGCAGGACAACCTGCGGGGCAGCTGAGGACCACTCATGAACACCTCCATTTCCCTCGCTCCCCACCTTCAGCGCGCGCTCGACGCGATGTCGAAGGACCTGGCCGTCGAACAACAGGCGCTGGTGAACCAGGCCGTCTTCGCCTGGCTGCGCATCAACGGCTACGTGACGACCGTTCCGGCTGTGGTGAACGAAGCGCCGCCGGTGTTGAGCGCGATGCCCACGCCGGTGCCGGTCCCGATGATCGCGCCGCCGGCTCCTGAAGTGATCGTGGCGCCCGTCGTCGTTCCTGCAGCGGTGGTGGACGTGGGCCCTGCGCTCCTCCGCATGGCTGAGATCGACGCCGACCTCGAGAAGCTCACCAAGCCATGGCCTGCGTGGGCGCCGGTGCAGGACGAGCAGGAAGAGGAGAAAGAAGAGGAGCAGCAAGAGGCCCCGCCTCCCGAAGAAGAAGCACCGGCACCCGTCGCCGCCGCTCCACCGAGGGAAGAAGAAGAAGAGAACGAGAGCACCATCGTGCTGCGCTCCGTGCCGATCGCGCTGTACCTGGAGCGTGAAGGTGAAGAGCCCATTCGCGTGACCGCCGACCGCTTCATCATCGGCCGCGGGCCGCACTGCGACCTGGTGATCGACTCACCGCGCGTCTCGCGAGAGCACGTCGCGCTCACCCGCAAGGGCATTCTCTTCTACCTCGAAGATCTGAACTCCTCGAACGGCACCTGGTTCGGCGAAGAGCGCGTGACGAAGCGCGAGCTCGAGAGCGGAGACGTGATCAATCTCGGCAACGAGCCGGTGACCTTCTTCCTCCGCGGCGAGTAACTCGAATCAAGCCGCCTGCGACGACGGCGACATCACAGTCGCCACCGGCACGACAGCGTGTGGCTTCTGATCCTCACGCAGTGTTTTTGCAAAGACCGCGTGCACTTGATCTGCATGCTCGCCGGCCGTCTCTTCTTTCCAGCCGGTCGTGTCGATGGCCGGAAGAACTTCGATCTCGAGCGTCATGGGCTTGAAGGCAAACGTCCCCTTCTCCCAGTTCTTGTGAGCACCGTGCACGACGACAGGCACCACGGGAAACCCCGTCGCGATCGCCATGTGCACGAAGCCCTTCTTGAAGGCGAGCAGGTGACCATCTCGGCTGCGCGTACCCTCCGGCATGATCCAGATGCCGAGGCGGTTCTTCTTCACGAAGTTCGCGGTGTCGCGCAGCTTCTCA
>JBKJSE010000229.1:0-8950 GCA_046595925.1 Archangium sp.
CGCCGGCGATTTCGTCCGAAGGAACAAACCCACCGTTCGCATCGAGCGCAGTCGAGATGCCACCTCTGCGCCGCGCGGCAGGTGACCCCTCGACTTCGCTCGGGGGGAACGGTGCTGTTCCTTAGGAGCGCAGTCGAGGGGCCACTTGCCGCACGTCGCAGAGGTGGCATCTCGACGTGGGTGTGTTCCTTCGGTTGAGGTCGCCGGCGAAGCCCGTCCCGTGCTCGGGATGCACGGTGTGCCTCGCACGCCGACCCTCTCCGAAGGGAGAGGAAGACCTGCTATACGGGCAGCTCCTTCGTCGGCGGAGTCTCCATGCGCGCGCTTCCTTTCATCATCGCCCTCTGCGTGGCCACCGGCTGCGAGCCCGTCGTCCGCACCAAGCCGCAGGTCGACGCGGGCCCGATCTGCGAAGGCACCGAGCGCATCGTGAACGGCACCTGCCGCTTCGTGTGCACGCGCGATGGCGATTGCCCCACCGGTCAGCGCTGCGATCTGCTCGTCGGCACCTGCGCGCCCAAGCCGCCCCCCGTCGACGCCGGTGAGACGCGAATTCCCTGCACCGAAGGCGCGGTACGCTGCTCGACCGACAACACCGCCGTGCAGACCTGCGGCACCGACGGCCTCTTCGTCACCTCGCAGCAGTGCGTGCAGCCCGACGGCTTCTGCCAGAACGAGCGCTGCCTCGTGTGCCGCCCCGGCGCCAGGCGCTGCGCCACCGCCGGCGCGGAAGTGTGTCTGGACGACGGCAGCGGTTATCGGGCGATCACCTGCGCTGTGGGCGCGACCTGCGTGGCGGGCGAGTGCGTCGAGTGCACCGTCGGCCAGCGCCGCTGCAGCCCCGACAACACCACCCTCGAAGAATGCCAGCGCCTGCCGCGCGAAGATCTCTCTGCCGGCTACGTGGCCGCGGGCGACAACTTCGATGGCACCTGCGTCACCCAGGTCTGCGAGCAGGGCGCGTCGGGCGTTCAGTGCCGCGCTCCGGCCTGTCTGCCCGGTGCGCTGCGGTGCGCGAGCCCCAGCACCCAGGAGGTCTGCTCGTCTACCGGCGCCTGGGCGGGCGTCGCCTGCGCCTCGTTGCCGAACATGGGGCCCACGGCCGAGTGCCTCAACGGTGCCTGCGTCGACGAGTGCGCCGACGCCGTGCGCGCGCGCAGCTACTTCGGCTGCGAGTACTGGTCGGCCATCACCGACAACTCGATGGACGCGCTGTTCAAGGGCCGCACCACCTCGGGCCAGGGAACGACCGACAGCGACTTCGTCTTCGTCGTCACCAACCAGTCTGCCGTGCCCGCCGTCGTCGAGGTCTGGCGCTACGTCGGCACCGCGCCCGTGCGGGTGAAGCAGGTCACCGTGCCCGGCCGCACGGACCCCGCCACGAAGGGCCTGCTCAAGATTCCCGTGCCCTGGCAGTCGATCACGCCGTCGAACGCGATCACCGGCAACGCCTTCACGGGTCGGGCGCGCTACGGCTACCGGCTGACTTCGACGCGGCCGGTCACGGTCTACCAGTTCAACCCCATCGACGCGGTCAAGGTCACCAGCCGCACCTGCACCGGCTCGCCGGGCGCGGCCGACTGTGGTTGCAACGAGTACGCAGACTTCACCTCGAGTGGCTGCGGCGCCTTCGGGTTGTCGTGCTGCTCGCCTGGGCTCTGCGCGCAGACCAGCAACGGCAAACGCTGCTCGTACGGCACCTTCAGCAACGACGCCTCGCTGCTGCTGCCCGCGCACATCCTCGGGCTGAGCTACGTGGCGGTCACGCCGGGCCACAGCCACATCAACGATCCCGGCGCGCCGGCCGGTCAGCGCGACATTCCCCGTTCTTCGCAGATGACCATCGTCGCCACCGCCGACAACACCGCGGTCACCGTCAAGGCCGCGGGCGTGACGCAGGCTTCGACCTCGGGCACCGCGGTCGCCGCGATGGCGCTGGGCGAGACGCGCGTATTCACCCTGCAGAGCTACGAAGTGCTGCAGCTGTCGTCGGCCACGGCTGGCGCGAACCTGAACCCCGACTGCCAGAACTTCTCGGGCGGCGCGTCGTGGTGCCGCAAGGCCAACGATCTGACGGGCTCGATCATCACCTCGGACAAGCCGGTCGCGCTCTTCGGCAGCAACCCCTGCCTCAACGTGCCGTGGAGCCGCTCGTACTGCGACCACGTCGAAGAGCAGGTCTTCCCCTTCAGCACCTGGGGACAGAACTTCGTGTCCGTGCCCAGCAACCCGCTGCGGCTCAACAACAACAACTTCTCGACCAACCCGCCGCCCGATCACTTCAAGATCGTCGCTGGTGCGCCCACCTCGTTGATCCTCACCCCGCCCCCGCTGGCGGCCGACGTGGTGGTGCCGGTGAACTGCCTGACCGGCACGCTGCCCGCGAACACCTGCACGCTGGCCGGTGGATCGTTCGTCGAGTTCAAGTCGACGCGCGCGTTCACCGTGCGCGCCACCGCCCCGATCGCCGTCGCCCAGTTCTTCCCCGGCCAGGGCAACGTCACCGGCCTGCCGACTGATCCGCAGCAGGGCGACCCCTCGATGGTGCTCCTGCCGCCCATCGAGCAGTGGCGCAGCCGCTACACGGTGCTCGCTTCGACCGGCCTCAAGGACAACTACCTGGGCCTCTCCATCGACGGCTCGAAGGTGATGAACGTGAAGGTCGACGGGGTGATCGTCACCGGCTTCGCCACCATCGCCGGCACCTCGTTCCAGTCGAAGAACCACCCGGTCACCACCGGCACGCACACCATCGAGGTCACGCCGCTGGCAGGTCAGCAGACGCTCCCGGGCGCGGGCGTGACGGTGTACGGCTACGACGCGCAGGTCAGCTACGGCTACACCGGCGGGCTCGATCTGACGACCATCGTCACGGGCATCAACCCCGGCGGGTGAGAGGTAGCGCCTGCGGGCGCCACCGGGTAGACGGTCGGCATGACGTCACTTCGCGCCGTCGCCGTCTGCTGCAGTCTGACCCTCGCGCTGGTTGGTTGCGCGCCCAACCCGTGTGAACGCTCGACGAAGGCCGCCAAGGCCAACCAGGGCGACTGCGGGGACGAGATCGCAGGCTCGCTCCTGGGCAACACCTGCTCTTCGAACCTGAGCTCGTGCAGCGACGCCGATCAAAAGGTGCTGGGCACCGTGCTGACCTGCGTCGAGAAGATGTCGGCCTGCAGCTCGTTTCAGAAAGACGCGTGGAAGCTGCAGCGTGACGGGTGCGCGGCCGAGCTCCAGACGCTCTCGCCCACCTGCAAAGCCGCCTTCGTCAACGCCGTGCCGGTGATCGACGCGGGCATGCCCGACGCCGGCCCGCAGGCCATCAACGACGGCGGCAACGGCCTGGGGCTCTTCGGTGTCGCCAACGCCGACACGGTCGCCCTCGCGTGGGATCGGCGCCGCACCGCGATGGTGGAGAAGTGGATGCTCATCGAGAGCGACGCGCTGGGCGACGACCGCACCGAGCGGTTCCTCGACACGACGCCGGGCACCGCGCTCAACGTGCTCATCCCCGACGCGGGCATGGGCGGCCGCCGCTATTATCTCGCCGGCTTGAACGCGGCCGGTGACGTGCTGCTGGGCATGCCCATCATGGAAATGCTGCCCGTCGTCGACGCCGGCATGTCGTGCATGGGCCCCGACGGGTGCCCCGACGATCGCGTGTGCGATCTGGGCCAGTGCCGCCTGCAGACCTGCCCCTTCCAGATGAACAACACCTGCCCCGGTGGCTACGCGTGCTTCTCGCCCGGCGAGTGCCGGCGCACCTCGATGGACGGCGGCGTCTTCACCGGCGGCATGCGGCGCGACGCGGGCACCGCGCCCCTGCCCTTCATTTCCAACGAGATCGCCGTCACGCCCCGGCCGCCGCTGGTGCAGCCCACCGTCACCATCGGCTCGGTGAGCGCCAAGCGCCCCGACCTCGCCGCCTTCGACACCGCGCGCGTCTCGGTGGCCATGGAGCAGGAAGGCCAGCTCATCTCTCACCCCAGCATCGAGCGCGGTTCTGACTTCCTCGTCGACGAAGCGCACACCAGCTTCAGCCTCGACACCACCGGCACCCGGGTGCACCTCGCGTGGAACCCCGACAGCCAGGCGCTCTACGCCTGCTACGTGGTCGGCCGCGGCATCCGCGTGCAGAAGAGCGTGGATCGCGGGCAGACCTGGGGCCTGGTGGTGAACACCTTCGAGCCCCCGCTGCCCGGCGACGGCGGCACCGGAGAGATCATTCGCGACTGTGACATCGCGCCCTGGAAGAACGGTGGCGCGCTGATGGTCACCGCCGAGCCCGAGACGCTGATCGTCCGCGAGCTGAGCGAGACCCTGGCCGTCACCATGACGGGCCCCGCCTTCACCTCGACCTCGCCCGACGCGGGCGTCACCGCCGTCTTTGCGCCTTCGCACCCAGCGATCGCCACCCTGCCCTCCACGGGCCTGGTGCACATCACCTTCACCGGCACGCGCCTGCTCACCTCGGGCAGCACCGACACCGAGCCCTACGGCGTGTTCCGCGAAGGCGCGGGCTCGTTCTCGACCGCCTCGCGCATGACGCCCTCGGCCCAGGCCAGCGCCCTGCCGGAAGACTGGACCACGGTGAGCATCAACCCGAAGAATGGCCGCGTGGTCGGCGCCTTCACCACCGTGTCCCCCGGCGCGCAGCAGTTCAGCACCGTCTACGTCTCGCTCTTCAGCACCGTGACGCGCGGCTGGGGCACGGGCTCGCACTTGAACGTCTTCGTCACCGACCAGAACACCTCGGTCTGGCTGCCGGCGAAGGCGCCCACCGAGATCTGGTTCGCCTTCTCGCCGCAATTTGCGCCGCTGCCCGACGGCACCTTCGCCTTCAGCTTCGTGGCCGGGCCGCACAACGGCACCTCGGGCGACTACCGCATGTACATGGTGCCGTTCGATCTCGACCGCGTGCCCAGCATCACCAACGGCCGTGGCTGGTTCGTGCCGCCGGTCATGAAGATGTCAGAGGATCGCGTGCTGGACCCCCGCGGGACGTTCGCGGCGCCGCAGCCGCCGGTCACCTCGCTCACGGCCGACCAGCAGATCTCGGTCTACGGGGTGTTCATTCCGGGTTCAGGCATCGGGGGCGACGTCGAAGGCGCCGCGCGCTTCTTCAGCTGGCCTTGAGGGTGATCCCCCCGCCGAAGGTCTGGCGGGTCTGCGACCACACATCACGAAAGTGGATGGTGCTGACGGCCCGGGCGAACCGGTGCCCGTTGGTGCCCTGCTCCAGTTGCATCTGACGGGTGATGGCGCGGCCCAACACGAAGGCCGCGAGCACCAGCAGGCCACCGGGTACGACCACCATCAGCGTCACAGTCAACAGTCTCATCATGGTCGTTGTCATCGTGAACCCCGCACACTCCGAACGTGTGCAAGTGCAGTCGGCGTGCCCACCTGAACGGTGGTGAACTCCTCTGCCAATTCAAGCGCTTGCGGGGCAAATCGAATGAGTCAGCGCAGCCTCTGCGGGTCCATCGCGTCAGCCGCGCCACGGGGATCTGCGAGCGGGCTCTGACGCGCGTGTCAGGGGCGCCGCTGGGACGACTCGTATTCGAAGAAGAAGGCGAGGCAGCCAGAGGTGGCCAGGTGCCAGAGGGCGTGGCCGTTGAGCAGGTGGTTGTCGGGGTCGCAGGCGAGCCGGGTCTTGTCCGCCAGCCAGAAGCCGAAGCCCCCCAGGAAGACGCCGATCATCCAACGCAGCCAGCGGCGGGCGGCAGGGCTGGGGGCGATTCGGGGCTTCAGCTCGAGCACCAGCCAGGCGAGCACTTGAAGAGAAAAGACGGGGATTCCGCTTCGGGGCACGAGGAGGAGCAGCGCGACGGAGCTCGAGACCAGGCTCACCCAGCGCACCGTCAACTGCGGCGTGGTCCAGTCGAACCTGCGCGCGAGGGCGAAGCTCAAGAGCGTCGCGCTGATGAGGAACATGCCCGACACGTCGAGCGCCTCGCCCCAGAAGGTGCCCGTGGCGTGCAGTGAAAAACCCAAGGGCCCCTGGAGCAACGCGGCCACCACGATGGCCCACAGCGCAGGCTGACCCCGCCGCCAGCAGCGCCAGAGCAACCACAGGCCGACGAGGCTCTTGCTCAGGCTGGTGAAGGCGTTGGCGGGCTCGGCGATCACCGCGCACAGCCGCGCTTCGCAGAACGAGATCGTCGCGGGCGCAAAGCCGTCCCAGGGACAGAGGTCGGTCATGCTCACGGCTCACAGCGTACGCGACTGATCTGCTATCTGCTGAGGCCCATGAGCCAGTTCGCCGACATCGACGACGCCTCGAAGCGCCTCGCTTCGGTCGGCTACCTGCCCTCCCGCGACATCTCCACCACGGCGTTCTTGATGGATCGCCTCGAGAAGCCCGTGTTGATCGAGGGCCCCGCGGGCGTGGGCAAGACCGAGTTCGCCCGCGCGCTGGCCTCGTCGCTGGGCCGCGAGCTGATTCGGCTGCAGTGTTACGAGGGGCTCGACGAGTCGAAGGCGCTCTACGAGTGGGAATACGCCAAGCAGCTGCTCTACACCCAGCTCCTCAAGGACAAGATCGGCGAGCTGATGGTCGGCGCGGGTTCGATCAAAGAGGCGGCGGATCGGGTGGCGGCCTCAGACGCGGTCTTCTTCTCGGAGCGCTTCCTGCTCCCCCGCCCCATTCTGCAGGCGCTGGTCAACCCGAAGCCCGCGGTGCTGCTGATCGACGAGATCGACAAGGCAGACCCGGAGTTCGAGGCGTTCCTGCTCGAGGTGCTGGCGGAGAACGCGGTCACGTTGCCTGAGCTCGGCACCATCAAGGCCAAACACATTCCGCGCGTGGTGCTGACCTCGAACAACGCGCGCGAGCTGTCGGACGCGCTCAAGCGGCGGTGCCTGCATCTGTACATCGACTACCCCACCCGGGAGCGTGAGCTGTCGATCGTGCGCTCGCGGTTGCCGGGTGTGCCCGAGAAGCTCGCGGAGCAGGTGGTGACGGCGGTGGGCAAGCTGCGCAAGCTCGAGCTCAAGAAGTCGCCGTCGATCTCGGAGACGCTCGATTGGGCCCAGGCGCTGGTGTTGCTCAACGCCGACACGCTGTCGGCGGAGCTGGTCGCTCAGACTTTGAATTTGGTGCTCAAGCACGAGGCCGATGTCGAGAAGGCCAGGGGGCAGATTCACTCTCTGGCGACTCAGGGTTAGGCCCTCACCCCGACCCTCTCCCGAAGAGGGTGTTGAAGAAGGCTTCGACTCCCGATCATCCCGAGCAGGGGACCGGCTTCGCCGGCGATTTCGTCCGAAGGAACAGACCCACCGTTCGCATCGAGCGCAGACGAGATGCCACCTCTGCATCGCGCGCCAAGTGACCCCTCGACTCCGCTCGGGGGGAACGGTGGGCTGTTCCTTAGGATCGGAGTCGAGGGATTACCTCTGCTCCGCTCGCCAAGTGACCCCTCGACTTCGCTCAGGGGATCGGTGGTGGACCTATTTCACCAGCCTCTTCGGGAGAGGGTTGGGGTGAGGTCCTCGTCTTCTACGCAGCCAGCTTGCTCTCGAGCTGACCCTTGTTGTGCAGCGCGATCATGTCGGTGTACCCGCCGATCGCTTCGCCGCCGATGAAGATCTGCGGCACCGTGCGTCGGCCGCCGCTCAGCTCGACGAGCTTCTCGCGCATGGCGTCATCGTCGGTCACGTCGATGCTCTTGAAGGCCACGCCTTTGTCGGTGAGGAACCGCTCGGCCTGGCGACAATAGGGGCAATAGTCGGTGCTGTAGATGACGACGTCTTTCATGGGCCGGAGATGTAACGGCCCTGCAAACGAAAAACCTCCCCTCGCTTTCGCAAGGGGAGGTTCTTTGAGGTTCGGACAATGAAGGCGAGGCCCTCACCCCGACCCTCTCCCAGAGGGAGAGGGGGAAGGGCTTACATGCCCATTCCGCCCATGCCGCCCATGCCGCCGCCGCCCGGAGGCATCGACGGGCCGTTGTCGTCACGGGGACGCTCGGCGACCATCGCTTCGGTGGTCAGCATCAGCGAGCTGACCGAGGCCGCGTTCTGCAGCGCGCAGCGCGAGACCTTCGCGGGGTCGATGACGCCCGCGGCGATCAGGTCTTCGAACACGCCGGTGCCGGCGTTGAAGCCGAAGGCGCCTGAGCCTTCTTTGACCTTGTTGACGATCACGGAGCCCTCGAGGCCACCGTTCGCCGAGATCTGGCGCAGCGGCTCTTCGAGCGAACGACGGATGATGTCGACGCCGAACTTCTCTTCAGCGGTGACGGTCATGCCCTCGAGCGCCTTGAGGCAGCGAATGTACGCCACGCCGCCGCCAGGGACGATGCCCTCTTCCACGGCCGCGCGGGTCGCGTTGAGTGCATCTTCCACGCGCGCCTTCTTTTCCTTCATCTCGGTCTCGGTCGCAGCGCCGACGTTGATGACGGCCACGCCACCGACGAGCTTCGCCAGACGCTCCTGCAGCTTCTCCTTGTCGTAGTCCGAGGTGGTCTCCTCGATCTGCGCACGGATCTGCTTCACGCGAGCCTGAATGTCCTTCTCAGCGCCAGCGCCGTCGATGATGGTCGAGTTGTCCTTGTCGACCTTGAGGCGCTTGGCCTTGCCGAGGTCGTTGAGGGTCACGTTCTCGAGCTTGAGGCCCAGGTCCTCGGCGATCAGCTTGCCGCCGGTGAGGATGGCGATGTCTTCGAGCATCGACTTGCGGCGATCGCCGAAGCCGGGCGCCTTCACGGCGCACACGTTGAGGACGCCGCGGATCTTGTTCACCACGAGGGTGGCAAGCGCTTCGCCTTCGATGTCTTCAGCGACGATGAGCAAGGGCTTGCCCGAACGCGCGACCTGCTCGAGCACGGGCAGGAGATCCTTCATCGAGGAGACCTTCTTCTCGTAGATGAGGATGAAGGGGTCCTGAAGCTCGACCTCCATGCGGTCGGGGTTGGTCACGAAGTACGGCGAGAGGTAGCCGCGATCGAAC
>JBKJSE010000281.1:0-8712 GCA_046595925.1 Archangium sp.
CGTCGAGAAAGCCGTCGAGCCCGCACCGATCAAGCCGGCACCGAAGCCCGCTCCCAAGCCCCCTCCGAAGCCAGCGCCGAAACCCGCGCCCAAGCCCGCACCGAAGCGGAAGTGACCAGGACTTTGGCCTTGCGACCCAGAAGGAGATCCCGAACCCCTCTCGTTCCCCAGGGCCTGCGTCAGCTCAGATCACCTGTGCAGAGTCCAGAGGCCACTTCAGCTTCCGGATGATCTTCACGAAGCTGATGCCCGCGCCGACCATGAACAGGTCGGACAGCAGGCCGACGGCGATACCGCCAGAACCTCCGATGCGGCTCGAGATGTTCGCGGTGATGTTGCCGATGACCCACCACGCCTGCCACGTGGAGACCGAGCCGACATCGAGGCCTGCGTTGTCGAGCATTCCGCGCACCAGGTTGAATGGCCGCGCGAGGTTCACGAAGGGAATGAACCAGCTCCCCACGGCCGCCGCGGGCGTCTGGACCTCCATCGATGCGCCTCGCGCCAACGCGTGCCGGGTGGCGAGGTGGAACCACATGCACACGACGACGATCGTGGTGATGAAGACGACCAGGTAGAGCAGGGCGACGAGGCCACCGACGATCGCGAGCACCCCTTCTTCCCCGGTGTTGCCGGTGGCGAGCTGGGCGACCGCGACCAGCGCCATCAAGACGTGCATGCCGATGCTGGCGATCAACGCCCCCATCGCCACGTTCGCGCGGCCCTCGATCGGAGGAACGGACGTGGTGGTGCGCGCCACGCACTCTGGGCAGGTCTCGAACTGAGGCAGGCAGTTGGTGCAGCAGAAGCGGCCGCACCTTCGGCAGGTGACGACGGACGGCGCGTTCGGATGCACGGCACACATGGAGGACAGGGTCACGGCTGCGGTTTTAGTCGAACAGCCACGTGACGGTGTAAGTCAGGCCCATGGTCTTCGCGCTTCTCCTCGCGTCGGCGGTGCTGGGCACCAAGCCGTCTTTCCCCGACGTGCTCAAGAAGTTCCCCGCTGCCACGCTGCCCATCACCCTCAAGTCACCCGACGAGCACAAGGTGAAGCTCACGGCCGCCGAAGCCGGCGCGCTGGGCTTCCTGCAGGACACTTCCGACGCGCTCAGCGCACTTCGCACGTGGAAGGAGAAAGGCGGCAAGAAGCAGCTCTGGCCGGTGGCCTCCATTCGCCGCACGAACTACCTCGTGCTGTTGCTCCAGTACGACGCAGAGGCGAACAAGCAGACCTTCCTGCTCACCTACGATGAAAAGGGGGCGCTGCTCGGGGGCATGCTCTTTCACGTGTCGAACGCAGAGGTCGAGAGCGACGTGAGCACGCTGGATCAAGCGGGCGTGCTTTCCCGGCTGATCACCTCGAAGCACCAGCTCAAAGACGAGGCCTTGCCCGAAGTGGTGGTGCTCGCGGAGCAGCGCGCGAAGCTCACCTCGACCGGTGCCCTCGAGGTCATCTCTCGCGCGTGGTCGCGGCGCAGCGGGCGCTACGTCGACCACAAGACGAAGGAAGAGTTCCTCGTCGCCGACAAGCGCGTCTTCTACCGGGCCGACGAGGCGAAGCCGCTCCAGGAGCTCAAAGGCGACGGCAACACCATGCGCCTCGAGGGTGTGGAGAAGCCGTGGCAGTTGACCTGGAACGATCGCCGCAGCGACATCAGCTGCGAGAACCCGAAGGGCGACGTGCAGGTCTTCACCCGCGAATGGTGAGCCCCTCAGTGCGCCCCTGCTGTGGCGACCGACGCAGCAAGGTCCGCGAGTGAGCGAAGGAGGATCAGCGGATCGTCCTTCGAAGGCAAGAAGCCCCTCCTGGCCCAGAAGGCGCTGGCCTCGACATCGACCGAGTTGACCAGCAGCGCGCGACCACCGACCAGTCGAGCCCCTTCGATGCACCGCTCCAAAGCATGTTTCAACAAGCCGCTGCCGATGCCCTTGCCCGCCCGCTGAGTGTCTGTCGCGAGCTGTCCGAGCAACAGGCAAGGCACCGGGTCAGGCGGCTGCCCTGTTCGAATCGAACGCGGGAGCGAGGCGGGTACGACCGCCGTAGGCGCGAGGCCGTAGTAGCCGACGACGCGCATGGCCTCGTGCACGACGATCACGACCGTGAAGCCCTTCTGCTGGTTGCTGAGCGCCCTGGTCTTGAGCCAACGGTCGAGCGACGGCTTCCCGCACGAGAAGGAGGCGACGTCATGCGCCGGGGTCAGCAGCTCAGGCGCCGAGAGCGTCATTCCCAGGGCGCCTTGCGGGTCAGGATCTTCACCAATTCACGAACCGGTTTCCCTTCGCCAGCGATCGCCTTTGCGAAGGCGGCGAAGCCCGCCGCGGACATGCTGATCACAGCGCGCTCCATGACGACTTCGGCCGCAGCCCGGACCGCCGCCTCACGAACGAACTCGGTGCGCGAGCTGCCGCGGATGCTGGCGGCACGATCGATGAGGTCGATGTCGCGCGCCGGCAACCGCATCGAGAGCGGGTATTCCTTTTTCGAGAGCGAAGGAGCCATGGAGCGACGGTAGTGTAATTTGCACTACGGGACAATTCACCCCCAGTCAGCAGGCCTCGAACGGTGAGCCCAAATGTCACCTGCCCCTGAGGGAAGGCGGCTAGAAGCGCCAGCCGTGCATCGACTCGGTGTGATCCTCTTGCTCGTAGCGGCTCCCGTATTCGCAGAGCGGCCCCGACTGGGCGTGGTGATCGTCATCGATCAGCTCTCTGCTGAGGCGTTCAACGCGCGCATGCCGAAGGTGACCGGTGGCATCAAGCGCCTCACCGCCGAGGGCTACACCTTTCACGAGGCCCGCTACGAAGCGGCGCCCACCATCACCTCGGTCGGCCATGCCACGCTGATGACCGGCGCCTACGGCGAAGTACACGGCATCACCTCGAACGATTGGATCGACGCGGAGACCGGCAAGCCCTGCCTCTCCACACAGGACTCGAACTTCAAGGTGCTCGGCCGCGAGCCGCAAGAGCGTGATGGCACGGCGCCCACCTGGCTGCGCGCGCCCACGCTGGTCGACGCCGCGAAGGTCGCTGACGATAAAGCGTTGGGCCTGTCCGTCAGCGCCAAGGATCGTTCGGCGATTCTCTGTGCAGGACGCGCGGGGCTCGCGGTGTGGTTCGACGCTGAGAAGCCCTTCTTCACCACCAGCACCTTCTACGCGAAGGAGCCGCCCGCCTTCCTCGCGGCCACCAACGATCGCCTCGCGCAGATGGTGCTCAAGGGCGCCTTCGCCTGGGGCCTTCCCGGTGGGGGCATCACTGGCCAGGCCCCGGAACTTCCGAAGCGCGTCGGTGACAGCGAGCCGCTCGCCGAGAACCCGACGCTGCAGGCACCACTCGACACCGCCGAGGTCGACATCGCGCTCGACGGCGTGAAGGCGATGGGGCTGGGGAAGGACGAGATCCCCGACATCCTCACCATCAGCTTCTCTGGTCACGATCGCATCGGCCACGGCTTCGGCCCCGATTCACCCGAAGCGCTCAGCGAGTACCTGCACATCGATACAGAGATCGGCCGCCTGCTCGCCGGTCTCGACGCGCTCGTCGGCAAGGGCAAGTACGTGGTGGTGCTCTCGTCTGATCACGGCGTGCCTCCGGTGCCCGAGCTCGCGAAGGCGCGCGGTCTCGATGCGGGCCGGGTCGACATCAAGGCGCTCAAGGACCTGCTCGACAAGGAGCTCGACGATCAGCTCGGCCGGCAGGACTGGTTCGCGGGCGCCAAGACGCCGGGCTTCACCTTCACCGCTTCACTGCGGGCGAAGGCGCAGCCGCAGCTCGAACGCCTTCGCAAGCTCGCGCGGGCCCAGCCGGGCGTGCTCGACCTGTTGCCGATCGGAAAGCTCGAAGGTCCGCAAGGCCAGCTGTATGCGCGTGGTGCCTTCGTGGGCCGCTCGCCTGATCTCATCGTGCTGACCCGGCCGTACTGGACCACCGGCGCGCACGACAAGACGGGGCACGCGAGCCCGTGGCTCTACGATCGCGCCGTGCCGCTCGTCTTCTTCGGTCCCAACGTGAAGAAGGGGCAGGGCGGCACCACCGAGCCCATCAACCTCGCTCCCACGATGTCTCGCTTGCTCACCATTCCCACGCCGGCGGCCGCTCAAGGCCGCTCGCTCGACGAAGTCTTCCGCTGAAGGAGAACCCTCATCATGTCGCTCGCCCTCGTGCTTTCTCTCGCGCTCGCCCAGACCCCCGCCGAGACCGCGCCGGAACCGGTTCAGAACAAAGACGTTCCCGCAGCGGTGGTGCCGGAAGCGGTGCCTGCGCCCGCGCCCGCGGTCGAGCTTCCCTGGTACCAGAAGTTCACGCTCAGCGGCTTCGCGCGCGTCGGCGTCTTCTACACGTTCCCGCTTCAAGACCAGGAGCTGGTGGGCAGCAACGGCGGCTTTCGCGTCGCTGACTTCCGCCTCGGGCTCGAGTTCCGCCCCGTCGACAAGTTCATCGTCTACACCTCGATCGAGCTCGCAGCGCCGCTGGTCGACGCCAACGATCCGCTCAACGGCCGCCGCGTCGTCGACGTGCGTGACGCATACGTTCAGTACGACCTCGCGAAGTTCTTCCAGATCCGCGCGGGGCAGTTCCGCCCGCCGTACTACGCCGAGATGCTGCAGTCGGACGGCGCGATCCCCTTCGTGAGCCGCTCGGTGCTCGCCGGTGGCCTGAACCCGCCCGAAGGCTACGGTCCTCGCAGCGGGCTCGCGCCCGATCGCCAGGTCGGCGTGCAGTTCGGCAGCGCGCGGCTGGGTGATCGGTTCGGCTTCAAGTACGCGGTCGGCGTCTTCAACGGCAACGGCCTCAACCACCTCTTCAACGACAACAACGCGGTGACCCCGGTCGCGCGCGTCGAGCTCGACATCAGCCAGCGCGTCACGCTCGGGCTCAACGGCTATTACAACTCGCGCACCGACGGAGCGCGGCCCAACCAGCTCGTCACCAACCAGCTCTCCTACGGCGCGGATCTCTCGGCCAGCCACATGGGCATCAGCGGCCTCATCGCGTTCCTCGGCAAGTCGTCGTCGTACAGCTATGCGGGCCTGCCCACCGACTCGTCGCTCGGAGCGCTCGCCCAGGTGCGCTACCTGCACACGCCGACCGGTCTCGAGGCCGCCGCGCGGCTTGCCTTCTTCGAGCCGAGCAACGCCCAGACGGACGACCAGGTGATCGAAGTGGCCGCGATGGTCGGCTGGCGCCCGTTCGAGTTACCGTTCCGCGTCCTGCTCCAGTACACCCACCGCAACGAAGAGGCGCGGGCCACCTATTCCAACGACAGCGTGGACGCGATGCTCCACGCGGTGTGGTGAGCCGATGAAACGAATTCTCCTCGGTGCGCTGGTTCTGATCAGCGCCTGCACGAAGACGGAAGCCCCGGCGCGTGCGTTTCAAATCAGCAGCCGCGCCGAGCTCATCGGAGGCGTGCGTGCGCTCGGTGATACCGACTCAGCGCCCAGAGACGCGACCGATCTCATCGGGGGCAAACGCGCCTCGGGGGCCGACGGTGACTTCAAGCTCTCGAACGGCGTGATGCACGCCATCATTCAGAACGTGGGCACCAGCCGCGGCTTCGGCAGCTTCGGTGGCTCGCTCATCGACATCGATCTCGTGCGCAGCGGCCAGGCCAGCTCGGCCAGCGGCGTGATGGGCAACGACTACTTCACCGAGATGTTCCCCGCGTTCTTCCTCACCGCGCTCGAGCCCGCGAAGGTCGAAGTGTTGGCCGATGGAGCTGACGGAAAGGCCGCGGCGATTCGGGTGTCGGGCCGCAGCGGTGCGTTCATCTCGTTGGTCAAGGCGTTCACCGAGGTGGTCGACCCGAAGGACCCGCTCGATTTCACCTGCGACTACATTCTCGAGCCCGGAAAGCAGTACCTGAAGATCGTCGTCACGGTGACCAACAACGGCACGCGCGACGCGTCGTGGGGTCTGAACGTGCCCTTCGGCTTCGTCACGCTGCTCGGTGAAGGTCAGCGCCTCTTCGTGCCCGGGCAAGCCGGCTTCGACATGCGCTTCCACCTCGAAGACGTCTACAAACGCCCGGCCTCGCTCGACGCGCTGCCCGGTGAAGTCACCTCGATGTGGGCCACGGAAGGTGACGGCGTGAGCTACGCCTTCGTCGCCGGCCAGAACAGCGCGGGGAGCTACCTGCAGAGCGAGCGCGCGGTCGCGGGCAATTTCTACCCGACGGCCAGCAAGGACTCGATCCTCATCCCCATCGCGTCGTCGAGCTTCCTGGGCACCTACTTCGCGAAGGCGCCGCAGATGCTGCCCAAGGGCGCCAGCTACAGCTACACCGCGTTCCTCGCGGTCGGCTCGGGCGACGTGGGCAGCGTGCAGAAGGTCGTCTACGACATGCGCGACGCCACCATCCGTCCCAACGGGCGCGAGTTCGTGGTGCGTGAGCCGACGCCGTACGGAACGGTGTCCGGGTACGTGCGCGAGGCGAAGACGAACCAGCCGCTCGAAGGGCTCTCGGTCGTGCTGAAGGACGACAAGGGCAACTACGTCACGCAGGCCACCACGCGACGAGGCGGCGTGTGGACGGCGCCGGTCCCCGCGGGCAAGTACACGGGTTACGCGCTCGATCGCGTTCGTTCGGTCGCGAAGAACGAGGTCGAGGTGGAGGTCACCGAAGGCGGCGCTGCCACGATGAACTTCGAGCTCGAGCAGCCGGGCGATCTGAGCGTGGCGGTCACCGACGAACAGGGCCGGCCGTTGCCCGCGAAGATCACCGTGCTCGGTGTCTACGAGAACGAAGACCCCACGCTGCAGCCGCGCCAGTTCTTCTACGACCTCAAGGTCGGCGAGCGCTTGCGCCAGTCCGATCTGGTCACCGACTCCGCGGCCGATCCCTCCTCGCGCGAGTACGTCGAGAAGTTCTTCTACGCGAACGGTGCCGGCGGCCGGCCGATTCGCCCGGGCAAGTACACGGTCTACGCGTCGCGTGGCATCGAGTACGACCTGCAGAAGCAGGACGTCGAGATCACCTCGGGTAACACCACGAGCGTCGGCTTCAAGCTCACGCAGGTGGTCAAGACGCCGGGGTGGATCAGCGCCGACTTCCACGTGCACTCGATCAAGTCGGTCGACAGCGAGATGGCGCTCGAAGCGCGCGTCACCAGCTTCGCGGTCGAAGGCGTCGATCTCGTGGTCTCCACCGATCACAACTACGTGGCCGACTACGCGCCCACCATCGACTCGCTGGGTCTCAACGACTGGCTCGCGAGCTCCGTGGGTCTCGAGCTCACCACGCTCGAGATGGGTCACTTCAATGGCTTCCCGCTCGCGCTGCAGCCCGGCCCCGTGCAGCACGGCAGCTTCCGTTGGTTCTTCCGGCCGCCCGGTGAGCTGTTCGCTCAGCTGCGCGCGCTCGGTACGGACCCGCAGAAGACGGTGGTGCAGGTCAATCACCCGCGCGACACCATTCTGGGCTACTTCAACGCCTTCAACATCTCGGGCTACACCGGCGAGCCCCTGCCTGGGTACTCGGCGGTCTCGGTCGATACCAAGCCGCTGCCTGATGGTGGGCTCTCTCCGTACGATCCGTCGAACTTCTCGCGCGAGTTCGACGCGATGGAGGTCTTCAACGGCAAGCGCATGGACATCATGTTCCCCTACCGCATTCCCGCGGTGCCTCCGCCTGGCCCTGAGCCGACGATTCCGCGTTGCGGCCCCGGTGGGCCGACCACGACCGATTGTCTGCCCGCACCGGGCGAGATCCTGAACGAGGTGGTGAAGATCGAGGCCGACGGTGGCTTCGAGCTTCAGCCGGTGCAGCCCGGTGCGCAGGACGACTGGTTCATCCTGCTCTCGAAGGGGCAGCGCGTGACGGCGACGGGCAACTCCGATTCGCACGGTGAGAAGTCGGAAGCCGGCCTGCCGCGCACCTACGTGCAGGTCGGTGACACGGCCAACGGCACCATGCGCGGGCTCGATGAAGACGCGGTGTTCGCGGGCATTCACGCGGGCAAGGCGGTGGTCACCAACGGGCCGATCCTCGAGGTGACGGTCAACGAGCAGGGGCTCGGCAGCACCGTGGTCGCCTCTGACGGCGTGATCGACGTGCACATCGTGGCGCGCGCCGCCCCGTGGATGGATCTGAAGCGCGTGACGGTGCTGCGCGGTGGGCGTGATCGGAAGGTGCCCGAGAAGCTCGACGTGATCGACGTGACTGACACGCGCGAAGTGAACCGGCTCGACGTGGTCAAGCGCTACACGAACATTCCCGATGGCTCGTACATCGTGGTCGAGGCCGCGGGTGACGAGTCGATGTGGCCGGTGCACACGGCGTACGAGGTGCCTTCACTCGAGATCAGCGACGCGGTCGGGGTGATCGGCTCGTCGTTCGGCTTCTCGCCGACCTTCGGCAAATACAAGCCGACCCAGCGGCAGATCGTCACGCCGTACGCCTTCACCAACCCCGTCTGGGTCGATCGCACCATCAAGCAGCCGCTGCGTGTTCAGAAGCGGATCTTGCCGGTCGGCAACGACGTGCCCTTCGTGCCGCGCGTGATGCCGGACGTGCGGAAGCTCTTCTATGGGTTCCACAGCGATCCGGAATAGCGCGCTCGTGCTGCTGGGACTGCTCGCCGCCACTCCGGCGCTCGGGCACCCCAGCGGCTTTCACAAGAAGCTCACCGTCACGCTGACGAAGACGAAGGTGTCTGCGCTCATCGTGATGGATGTCGATTCGGGTGACCGGTGTCTGCTGCTGCG
>JBKJSE010000356.1:0-8074 GCA_046595925.1 Archangium sp.
CGCACCACGTCGTCGGCCGTGCTGACCGGGTTCACCACGCGATGGGTCGTCGACGGAATGACCTCGTTGGTGATGCGCGAGAGCATGTCGCCCGAGTCGACGACGATCTGCCCCTTGAGGGCGTCGACCGCGAGCCAATCGCCCTGGCGCGTCAGGATCTCGAGGCCCGAGCTCGTGGACTCGCACAGCAGCGTGATGAGGTTGATGTCTTCGTGCTCAGCGGCGCGAACACCACCGGGAACGAACATGTCCTTGAGCGGCGGGTAGTGAATGACGCGGAGGATCGAGTTTCCGTCGTGCGCCATGTCGGCGAACGTGTCGCTCGGCATCTTGAAGTAGTCGGCCAGCGCGCGGAGCATCACCGCCGCCGCCACATCGAGCGCCTGGTAGAGCGCCAGCGAGTTCGCCTTGAAGGACGTCAGCTCGGCAGGGAAATGGTTGTCGCCGTAGACGGACTTCTTGCTGCTGCTCGCCGGAAGTTCGCGGCCGACGTGCCAGAACTCCTTCAGGTCACCGACCTTGCGGTTCTTCGCGTGCTCCCTGCCGAAGCTCGTGTAGCCGCGCTGGCCACCGCCTCCGGGTACTTCGTGTTGCTGCTTCACCGCGGCAGGCAGGGCGAAGAGGCGCGCCGCGTCTTCGTAGGTGCGCGCGATCACGTCGGGGTCGACGCCGTGGTTGATGATCGAGACGAAACCGAACTCCTTCAGGCCGTCGCCCCACGATTTGATGAAGGTGTCGCGCTCCTGAGGAGTACCGCGCGTGTACTGCGAGAGATCGAGCAGAGGGATACGTCGTGACATGGCGGGCGCAGTGTAGGGCCCAGCGGGCTGCGTTGCTTCTTTCCTGCTCCCCCCCGCTCGACCGGGCCGGTCAGTCCTGCCAGTAGAAGAGGAGATCGTGCACGCAGAGCGGTTCGCGCCGACCGAAGAAGTACACGTGCAGCCCCGCGAAGACCGTTCCGGACAGCGAGGCGTCGATGTACCGGAAGCCCGCATTCGACAACGCCTCGATCGGCGCGTCCGCTGAGAAGAACGGGCCGAGCGAGCTGATGAGCACGGCCCCCACCGCGGTGTGAATCGTGGAGTAGGTGCCGCTGCCCTGCTGGTGCTCTTCACCGGCAGACACCGGCGGCTCAGGCCTCAAGTTGGCGCCGAGCAAGGCGCGCTCAGCTCGACTGAGAAGTTCCGCCTCGTCGAGCGCTTCGTGAGGCGGGAGAAACGCAGCCTCGAGAAGCCAGCGTGGATCCGTCTCTCGTTCTCCGGGCACGTAGTGGCGGGCGATGGCCTCGCGCACCTCGTCTGGAACTCCGGCCAGCTCGACGCGCGGTGAACCCAGGGCAACCCACTCGGCCTTCACGTCGAGGCCACGCCGCTGCAGCACGACCAGCGCCCACAGCTGTCCGGGCAATCTTCCATGCACCCGCGCCCACAGGGCTTCGTCCTGGCCCGCTTCCGTCGCGATCACCGCGGCGCGGTGCGCGACGATGACCGAGGGATCTCCGAGTGCAGGCGTGACGTCGCCACCGGCGCGGTGAACGAGGCGAACCCCAAGGAGTCGAGCTGACATCGGACGCTGCTGCTCAAAGGCGAGCAGCTCGGCGGCTGGGGCCCCGAGCGCGGCGAGCACCACCTGCCCGCCTGCCTGCTCGATCAACGCGTCCAGCGCTGCTTCCCCCGCCGTGCGTCGATGCGTCCACGCGTCTGCCGCCAGTTCACTGAGCGACGCGATCGCGCTCACGTCACCCAGCGCCGCTCGTGCGCGCAGAATGGCGACGTCCATTCCGTAGGACTGATCTGTCCCTTCCTGCGCCTGCAACCACGCGAGGAGTACTGGGGAATGTGCGCGCCCCTGCGTCGCCAGCAACTCCATCAACACCACGCGCAGCTCGCTCACGTCCTTCGTGTTCGTCACGCAGTCGAGCAACGCCCCGGCCCGCGCGTCGGGAACGCGACCCACCAGCCCCTTCGCGCACGCACGTCGTCTCCACCATGGTTCTTCGCGCGAGAGCACCACTTCCACGAGCACCTCTTCAGGAACGGCCCGCAGCCGAACCTCGACCGCGGGCGTCACCGTCGGAGAAGGAACCAGGAGCTGCAGCCGGCGACGGTCGAAGAACTCCACGGGCGTGGGATAGCGCGTATCGACATCGACGGCCGTGGTTGAATGAAGCCTCATCGAGGGGGCTTCAATGAACGGTCGGACGCAGTGCCTGATGGCCATCGTGTTTCTTTGTTCCGCGTGCGCGAGCTCGCAGCAGGGCGAGGCGGGTCCCGCGGGGCCTCAAGGTCCACAAGGTGCGACCGGAGCCACGGGCATCGTTGGCCCGACCGGCCCGATGGGAACCATGGGTACGACCGGCGCGATGGGCGCGATGGGTCAGCAAGGTTCGGTGGGCCCCACAGGGCCGCAAGGCGGCATCGGCCCGACGGGACCGGCCGGGAGCTACCTCATCGACGCGGGCTCGGGGCTCGCGCTCGTGAGCAACTCGCTCGCGCTGTCGTCCTGCCCCACGGGTCAGATTCTGAAGTCTCAGGGAAGCACCTGGGCTTGTGCTTCGGACGACGCGAACGGGTACGCCGCGGGCGCAGGGCTCGCGCTGGTGAACGACACCTTCAGCGTCGCGGCGGGGGGCATCACCAACACCATGCTGCAGAACTCGCAGATCACGATCTCCACGGGCCCGGGTCTGAGCGCGACCGCTGGCTCGACCTCGCTCGGAGGCGCTGTGACGCTCAGCAACACCGGCGTGCTGAGCGTGGGCGCGTCAGGCGCGCTGTCTTCGAGCGGCGGCCAGAGCCCCACCCTCTCTCTGGGCATCGTGCCCGTCGGCAATGGCGGCACCGGAGCGACCACGGTCTCAGCGGCGCTCGCCAACCTTCAGGCGGCCCCTGAATCGGGCAGCGGAAGCTACATTCAGAACCAGACCTCAACCGCGCAGCCCGCGAGTCTCCACGTCACGGGGACCATGCGCATGGGCAGCGAGTCGGGCACGGCTGACGGCCCCGGCTATCCCGGCAACGGCCTCATCCACCGCCGCCTGCGCTCGGTGCTCACCACCAACGGGAGCATCGTCGCCATCGCGGGCACCGTTCGGCTCGAGCGCGATGGCAGCGCGGGTGGGTTCAAGGTCGAGAACACCTCGGGGGTGACCAACCCGAACATCAAGTGCTTCGTGATGAACTTCGCCGGCACCGTGTCAGGAAAAATGGTGACGGTCGGAGCGGGCGCGACCGTGCCGCTGATCGACTCAGCCGAGAACATCGTGATGATCGACTGCCAGGTTCAGTACTCGCACCCCAACGCGATCCTCGACGAGGCGATGAGCGTGCAGCTCTCGCGCACCAGCTTCGGCGCGGACATCTGGACAGGCTTCGTCACCTCGACGACCAATCAGTGAGCTCCGGGCTTCGGAGCGTGTAAATGCACCCGCACATGTTCACCGCGATCCTCATGCTCACGCTCGCCCAGCCGGCTCAGTCGAAGCCGGTGACGCTGGCCCTGCCCGGACTCAACGGAGTCAACCTCGCGCCGGGCGAAGCCCAGCTTCAGGGCGAGGTCATCAGCCAGAAGTTTCTCGCTCATGGCGTGCAGGTGATGAGCTCGCGCGATCTCGCGACGGTGCTCGGCGTCGAGCGGCAGAAGCAGTTGCTGGGTTGCTCCGACAACGATCAGTGCGTGGTCGAGATCACCGCCGCGCTCGGCGCAGACGGCGTGTTGTTGGCCGACCTCGGAAAGCTCGACGGGCAGTACACCTTGAACCTCAAGGTGCTCTCGTCGACGAACGGAAAGACGCTCGCGTTGCACAGCGCGCGCGCGGCCGACCAACGCGAGCTCGACGTGGTCATGGAGAACGCCGTGCGATCCATCACCAATTCGCTCGCGGATTCACTGAAGCGACCCGACCTCAAGACCAGCACCACTGGAGGGACCACCAACCTGCGGGCATGGTCGATCGCCCCTGCGGTGCTCGGAGTCGCGAGCGTCGGAGCGGGTGTCGTGCTGCAGATCATCGCGGGCCAGAAGTTCGCCGAGCTGAGTCGAGGGCCGCTCGAGCCGACCTCGGCTGCGAAGCTCCGCGATGACGGGCGCGCGCTCGAGACGGGAGCGAACGTGGCGTTGGTCGGTGGCGCGGTGCTGGTCGGCACGGCGGTGACGCTGTTTCTTCTGGGCAGCGAGAAGGTGGCGCCGGTGGTGAGCGTGAGCCCGCTGGGCGCGTCGTTCGGAATCGTGGGGGTGCTGCCGTGAAGCGCATCGTGTTCGCAGCGTTGGTGCTGATCGCTGGTTGCCGTGGTTGGGATGAGGCGTACGAAAACGCGATCGACTCGGGCGTCGTGAACGGTGGCGGCGGCGGTGCTGCGACTGGCGGCGGCACCGCGACTGGCGGCGGCACTGCGACTGGCGGCGGTACTGCTACGGGTGGCGGCACCGCGACGGGCGGCGGCACTGCGACTGGCGGCGGCACCGCGACTGGCGGCGGCACCGCGACTGGCGGCGGCACTGCGATGGACGCTGGGATCTGTGGAGGCGCGTGGTGTCTCTTCAGTACCGGATCCAACGGCAGCATCGGGATCACGCAGGGCCTCTGGGCGGGAGCACCTGACCAGGCGTACGCGACCAGCTACGCCTCCCGCGTGCTCGCCTGGGACGGAGTGACGTGGCAGCCGCAGAGCATGGGCACCACTGCTGGCAGGTTCGGCGTCTGGGGCCACGCGGCCGACCAGGTCTATGTGGTCGGTCAATCCGGAGAGAGCTTCCGTGGCCCGCCCTTCGTCGAAGTGATGGGTCTGTTCGGCGACACGGTCAGCGTGAGCGGCCTGTCCGACGGAGGGTCCATCTACGCGGGCACCGACACGGGCAGCCTCTACCGACTCGAGGGGGCTGACTGGAATCGCGTCACGCTCCCGGCGATCGGAAACGTGGCGCTGCGCGGTATCGCCGTCGTTGGGCGAGACGACGTCTGGGTCGCAGGGCAGGCGGCGACCATCGTTCACTTCAATGGCAGCAATTGGCAGCAACTCGACGCGGGCGTCAGCGCATCGCAGAACTTCCGCTTCGCGTGGGCCAACAGCGCGACCGACATCTGGTTCGCCGGTGGAAACGGCCTGCTTCGCTGGAACGGCTCGACGTTCAGCGCCGTCCCCTGCACCGGTTCGGGCTGCACCGACCTGTGGGGCGTCTGGGGCCGCGGGCCGAACGACATGTGGATCGCCGACCGGTCCTCGCGCCTGCGCCACTGGGATGGAGGCACGTTCGCCCCCTCGATCACGCCCACCGATCTGCTGTCCAACCCTGAAGGTGTCGGCATGTTCGGCGCGGGCGACAACGATCTCTTCGTGACCGCCTCATTCCCCGACGGCGGCTACGGCGTGCTGCACTACCGCCGCTGAAGTCACCGCAAGCTGATGGACAACGAGCTGCCCCGCGGCGCAGGCGGGCGGACGGTGTTCGGTGCCGCGAGGATGAACTCGGCCATCACGGGTAGATGGTCCGATCGACCGCGAAGCAGCACGCGCGCATCGAGCGGCTCGAGCCGCAGGTCGTACGCGAGGTGATCCAACTGAGCGGAGAGCAGCAGCGGCCCCACCGGCCATCTCCACGTCTTGGCGGTGGGCTCGAATTCCGGGAGCGCCGAGCGAACGTTGCGCTGCTCGAGCAACTCGAGCGCCTTCCCGGAAGTACCTTCGTTGAAGTCGCCCGCGATCAACGTGGGGAGTCCAGCTTGCAGTGAAGGCAGCCACTGCTCGAGCTCGGCGCGACGGAGCGGACTGGTACCGAAGTAGCCGCTCACCCAGCTGCCCGACTCCGTGACCGGCGGGTGCAGATGCACCACGAGCGCCTGCACCGGACCAATCGGAGTCTGCGTCACGACGCGGAGCGCGGGGAACCAGCCCTGTGGGTTGGGCAACACTTCCTGCACCTCGAGGCGCCGCTTCGAGAGCACCGCCATTCCGCCCGCGGCCGGCGCGTGGAGATACGCCTGGTGCGGCCACGTCACGCTCAGCCGCGCGCGGATCGCGCGTTCCCATTCAGGATTGGTTTCCTCGAGGAAGACCACGTCGGCCCCCGTATCGCTGATGGCGAGCAGGGTCTCCACGTCGCCGGCGAGGCCGTAGTTCAGGTTGTAGGAGACGACTTTGAGCGTCGGCTCTCCACGCGGTGCCGAGCGGGCGACCCGGGTGGCGTGAGCGCAGTGACACAGCACGGGCACCGCGAGGATCAGGAGAAGGCGACGAAGCATGGGCCCTCAACGCACCCTGCCCTGCTTCGGTTCCTTCACGCGCGCGAACTGCGCGAGAGCTCACGATCCAGATAGTAGGCCGCGCTGATCAACCCGATGTGCGTGAACGCCTGCGGGAAGTTGCCGAGGTGCTCCCCCGCGGGCCCGAGCTCTTCCGGAAAGAGCCCGAGGTGATTCGCGTACCCCAGCATCTTCTCGAACGCATACCGCGCGCGCTGCAGATCGCCCGAGCGGGCCAGGCACTCGGCGTACCAGAACGAGCAGATGCAGAAGGTGCCCTCGACGCCGATGAGCCCATCGGGCGCTGCCACCTCGGGGCGATAGCGGTACACGTGGGAGTCGTCGACGAGGTCTGCCTCGATGGCCCGCAACGTCGAGAGCCACCGGGGATCGGTCGGACTGATGAACTTGATCAGCGGCATCAACAGCGCCGAGGCGTCGGTGGTGATCGCGCCCTCGTACTGCACGAAGGCGCGCCGCTTGGGGTCCCAGAAGCGCGTGAAGATCTCGGTATAGATTTCATCGCGCACGGCTTCCCAACGAGCCAGCGGTGCTGGAAAGGCCCGCTTCCGCGCCAGCCGCACGGCACGATCGAGCGCCGCCCAGCACATCACGCGCGAGATGAGGAACTCCTTGCGGCCGCCGCGCACTTCCCAGATGCCGTCGTCAGGCTGCTTCCAGTTCGCCGCGACCCAGTCGACCAGGCGCTTCAGGTTCATCCACATGTCGTGGGAGATCGGCTGGCCGTACTTGTCGTAGAGGTACACCGAGTCCATCAGCTCGCCGTAGATATCGAGCTGGAGCTGATCGTACGCACCGTTGCCGATACGCACCGGCCTCGAGCCCCGGTAGCCCTCGAGGTGACCCAGCAGTTCTTCGGTGAGGTGCTGCCGGCCATCGGTGGCGTACATGATCTGCAACGAGCCATCGGGCGCGAGGTCTCGGCACCGATCCTCGAACCAGCGCATGAAGGCGCCTGCCTCTTCGGTGTAGCCGAGGCGCATCAAGCTGTAGAGCGTGAACGAGCCGTCGCGAATCCACGTGTAGCGGTAGTCCCAGTTGCGAACGCCGCCGACCTCTTCCGGGAGCCCGAAGGTGGGCGCGGCGACGATGGAACCATGGCGCTGCGAGGTCAGCAGCTTGAGCAACAGCGCAGAGCGATTGACGGTCTCGCGCCAGCGCCCGCGGTAGGTCGAGCGCGCCACCCACGCACGCCAGAAGTCGGCGGTCTGCTTGAACGCATCGGCGGCGTAGTGAGGCTGCGCGCTGCGTGAGTCGCCGTCGGGTGTGGCCTGCTCGAGAATGAAGGTGGCGCTCTCATTGGCCCCGAGCGTGAAGTGCGCGACGGCGTCGCCCTGCTCGATGGTCAACGGCACGCTGGCTCGCAGCCGTAAAGAGAGCGGCTGTGCGCCGAGGCACTCGAAGATCACTCCGTCGGCCGTTCGATGCACCCGGTGTTCGGCGCGCGCGTAATCGAAGCGCGGTGCACAGGCCATGCGGTACTTCATCTCGCCCCGCACCGTCTTGGCGCGGCGCACGACGCGGTGTTCACCCGTCTCGAGCGGCATGAAGTCGGACACCTCGGCCACGCCCTCGGCAGACAAGAAGCGCGTGAACAGCACGTTCGTGTCGGGCAGATACATCTGCTTGTGCCGCGCGCCATCGAGCACCGGCGCGATGCGGAAGTGGCCGCCGCGTGCGTGGTCGAGCAGCCCCGCGAAAACGGATGGGGAATCGAACGACGGAAAGCACATGAAGTCGATCGAGCCGTCCATGCCCACCAGCGCCACCGTCTCCAGGTTACCGATGACGCCGAAGCGGTCGATGTCTGGGTAG
>JBKJSE010000139.1:0-7038 GCA_046595925.1 Archangium sp.
TGCTGGCACTGCGTGGGCGCCGCCGCCGAGACGATCGGCGCGAACGAGTTCACCTTGCGGAGGATCACGTTCACCTTGATCGAGCCGCCCATCAGGGTCTCGGGCACCACGTCAGGCACGTCGAAGGGCAACGACTTGCCCATCGAGATCACCCGCGCGCCGGAGTTCGGATCGCCGTCATACCCACGCACTTCGATCACCCGCGCCAGGCCCGACGGAATCTCGGGCAGCTTCAGCTCACGCGTGGCCGGGGTCGCCGACGAGATCGCGGTGACAGGCTCCATCGCAGTGCCGGTGACGCGCACGCGAAGAAACTGAACGCCGTCGAACGGATTGGTCGCCGGGTCGCAGCTCTGCGTGACGATGTTCAGATCGTACGGAACTTCTTTCGGAGCGCACCCGACGGCAGCAACCAACACCAACGCGCTCAACAGCAATCGCTTCATGGAGGATCTCACCAGGTCGCCGTGACCGTACCGGTCACCGGCTTGAACGGGCCCGTGCTCGTGGCGCCCATGATTCCGAAAGTGGCGGCGGCCCCTGCTGCGACCACGCCGAGGCCAATACCGATCCACACGCCTGCAGAACCACCGGCTTTGGGATCAGGCTTGATGTCTTCCGGGGGCTTCTCGCCCATGTCCGGCGGCGGCTGCTCCTCGGGGTTCACCTTCTTCTGCGGCACCAGCACCACCTTCTTCGACTTCGGGCCCGAGGCCTCGATGTCGTCGGGGTTGTTGGGCGTGTCGTTCTTCGCGAGCACCGTGGCAGTGCGGGGCCGCGTGGCCAGATTGACCGGCATCGAGGCCGGCGCGCCAAACGAGGTCAGCCGCTTCACCACTTCTTCGCTCAGCTTGAACGCTTCGGTGTTCGCGGTGAGCACGTCGGTATCGAATGAGACCGGAGTCAGCGTGGCGAACTGGCCCTTGCGCACCGAGAACAACGCGGTGCCGGCGGTCAGTTGACTGTCCGTCGTCTTGTAGACGTAGCCAACCAGCGCCCAGTCGGCGTTGACCGACTTCAGGTACGGAATGAGGCGGCTCTGCGTGCCGCTGTCGAGGCTCGAGGTGATCGCTGGGTCGACGATCACGGGCTTGCTGGCCACCACCGGAGCGCGCTCGCCGGAACCACCGAAGCTGGCCTTCACCTTCACGGGGCCGGTCACGTTGATGGTCTGACCGAACTTCTCGCCCTTGGTGCCTTCGACCTTCACGTAGTGCACGCCGCCCGGGATGATCTCATCGTTCACCGGGACCATGCCGAGATCGCGCCCGTCGAGGAACGCGGTCGAACCGGAAGGCCCTTCGATGGTGACGCTGCCCTTGGGCTGCTTCTCGAGGCGCTTCTTCGCCTTGTCGAACTCACGCTGGAAGATCGGGGGAAAACCAGCCGACAGCTCGTAGTTCGGAGCGAACCGCGCGAACTCGATCAACGCGCTCTTCGCTTCCTTCTCTTCGCCCATGCGGAAGGCGGCGGCGGCGAGCTTCACGTACGCATCGGTCACGCCTTCGTAGTCGGCGGTGGCGGGATCGCTCAGCATCCCCTCGATGCCCTTCTTGAGGCTGGCGACGGCGTCTTCAAAACGCAGATCGTCGAACGCCTTCTTGCCCGACTCGAGGGCAGCGACGGCTTCCGCGCTCGGGCCACGCTTCACCACTCCAGGTTTTTCAGGAGGGGGAGCGGGCTTGGTCGAGGGCGGCGCGATGAGCTCGAGCGCGTCGTTGCGCGACCTCAATTCTTCGAGCAACAACGCATGAAACTTCGAAGACGCGGTCTCGCTCGCGCCCTCGCCCGACGCGAACGGCAGCACGACGACTCGCGGCTTTTGCGCGAGGGCAGAGGAAGCCCCTAAGGCGCAAGCCACACACATCAGCGGAATGAGACGGGACATGGTTGGTTTTGGCTGATAAAACAAATGGTTAGCCGCCGCACCATAGTGTTGCGCAACGCCCCCGGTCAATGACGTGAAGCTCTCCCTCACCACCCGCATCTTCCTTGGCTACGCCGTGGTGCTCGTCACCTTCGGGGCGGTGTCCGGGTTCTCCGTGCTGACGCTGCGGCAGAATCAGGTCGAGATTCGGCTGGTTTCAGAGGGGTATCTGGGGCTTTCGCAGACCGTCGCGGCCATCGAGACCTTCCAGGCCAACCAGGCCAAAGACACCGAGCGCCTGCGCGACGAGGACAGCGTGGAGACCCGCAAGGCCCTCATTCGCCTCGCCCGACTCTACTTTCCCGGCCTGATGGCGGGACGGCTGCAGTCGGGCAAGGACACCGCGGTCAAGGTGCTCGAGTTCGCACCCGAGGCTGAGAAGCCGTTCGTCTCTGACGTCGCCCGGAAGTTCGAAGAGCTCAAGGTGCGCTTCGCTGAGTACGAGCAGTCGGCGGATCAGGCGTTTCGACTGCTCGAGTCCCCTGCCCCCGACTGGGAGAAAGCGAACGCCGCGCTCGATCGCCTGCAGCAGATGGAGAACGCGCTGTCGTCGACCATTCGCCTGCTGCACGGCTCGCTCGAGGCGCGCATTCATGAACGCGTGCGCTTGACCCAGGAGCGTGAGCGCCGCACCGGCGTGGCGATCATTCTGCTGCCGGTGGTGGCGATCGGCGTCGGCCTGCTCGCGACGGGCCTGGCCGCGCGCAGCTTGAGGCCGGTGCGCACGCTGATCGAAGGTGTCTCGCGCATTCGGCAAGGCGACTACGAAGCGAAGATCGGCGTCGAGGGTGAAGACGAGATCGCCGTGCTCGCGAGGGAGTTCGACGCCATGGCCAGAGCGCTCAAGGAACGCGAAGCCCAGCTGCAGCAGAAGCAGCAAGAGCTCATTCGCGCTGAGCGGCTCGCCGCGGTGGGCCGGGTGTCCGCGCAGGTGGCGCACGAGATCCGCAACCCACTCTCTTCCATCGGGCTCAACGTCGAGATGCTGCAGGATCAGCTCGGCACCTTCGAGACTCCGGCTGACGCGAAGGAAGCGCGCGATCTGTTGGCCTCGGTGATGCGCGAGGTCGACCGGCTCACCGAGATCACCGAGGACTACCTGCGCCTGGCCCGCGTGCCGACGCCCGCGAAGCGCCCAGAGGATCTGAAGAAGATCATCGAAGAGGTGCTCGGTTTCGCGCGCGAAGAGCTCGAGCGAGCCGGCGTGAAGATCGTCGCTGAGCTTCCCGAAGGGGGCCTTCCCGTCTCGGCCGATGAAGGGCAGCTGCGGCAGGTCTTCTTGAACCTGATCCGCAACGCGCGTGAGGCGATGGCCACCGGCGGCACGCTCAAGGTGCGCGCGGGCAGCTCAGGCGCGCTGCTCGACGTGCGGGTCAGCGACACCGGCTCCGGCATTCCGCCCGAGGTGCGCGAGAAGTTGTTCGAGCCCTTCTTCACCACCAAGCCGGGCGGTACGGGCCTGGGTCTTTCGCTTTCCCGTCAGATCGTCGAGGCGCACGGTGGCCGAATCGACGTAGACAGCGCCCCCAACGGCGGCACCACCTTTCTCCTGGAGTTTCCTCGCGCGTGAGCTTCTCCGTCTTCAAGGACGTCCTCCCCTCTGGGCTCACCGTCGTCACCATCGAGACACCGCACCTTCACAGCCTGATGGTCTCGGTCTACGTGCGCATCGGCAGCCGTCATGAGGATCTGAAGAACAATGGCGTGAGCCATCTGCTCGAGCACCTCTTCTTCCGTGGCAGCAAGAGCTACCCCGACTCGGTGCGCATGAACGCGGCGGTCGAGAGCGTGGGCGGCAATCTGAACGGCGTCACCATGCGTGACTCGAGCTACTTCTATACGCCGGCCCATCAGGACGGGCTCGAGGTGCCGCTCTCGGTGCTCGGCGAGATGATGACGCGGCCGCGGCTGGGTCACCTCGAGACCGAGAAGCGCATCATTCTCGAGGAGATGCTCGACGAGGTCGATGAACGCGGCCGCGATGTCGACGTGGATAACCTGTCGAAGCGGGTGCTCTACGAGGGCCACCCGATGTCGCTGAAGATCGCGGGCACGACGGACTCGGTCAAGAAGCTCTCGCTGCGTGACGTGCGCAAACACTTCGCGCGCGCGTACGTGGGAGGGAACATCGTGGTCGCGGTGTCGGGGCCGGTGACTCGCAAGCGCGTGCTCAAGGCGACGAAAGCTTCGTTTCGGTATCTGCCTTCAGGCCCGCGGCTGAGTGAAGCGGTTCCTGCTGAGCTGGCGCCCACCGGGCCTCGGTTCAAGTTCGTCACGCTCGATGAAGCGCAGGTCGAGTTCCGCATGAGCTTTCCGACCGTGCGCGAGGATCATCCTGACGCTGCGGGGCTGGGGCTGCTGCGGCGGGTGCTCGATGACGGGCTCTCGAGCCGGTTGCCTCACAACATCGTGGAGAAGCGCGGGCTCGCGTACTCGGTCGGGGCGATGATCGAGTCGTTTCATGACGTCGGTACGTTCGAGATCGAGGGCGCCTCGGCCCCGGAAAATCTGGCGGAGGTGTTTCGGGAGGTGCTGCGCACCCTCGGGACGTTGCGCGCAGGGAAGATCAGCCGCGAGGAGCTGCGCCGGGTGAAGGCCCGGTTTGCGATGCAGCTCGATTTTCTTCAGGACTCGCCGGGCGATCTCTGCGGCTGGTTCGGCGGCGGTGAGCTGTACCGGCCGGTCGAGACGTTCGAGCAGAAGAAGGCCGAGATGGAGCGCGTCACGCTGGCTGAGCTGCAGCGGCTGGCCAGGAAGTGGCTGTCGGCTGAGCGCATGGTCACGGTGGCCGTGGGGCCGCGGTCGGCGAAGAAGAAGTCTGAGCTGGTGATCAAGCGGGCGGCGAAGTTGCTGCGCTGACTGATCTCCCCCTTGCGAAGGAAGCTGTCGGGAAGTCTGGCCTCGAAGGAGGCGCTGCTTTCACGGCTCAGCGCGTTGCTCCTGGCGTGCGGGCTCTCGATTTGTGGCGAGGATCCGCTGGTGACGAGGTGGGGACCGGGTCACCCCACAACGGCGTGTACTCAGGGAGTACTCGCCTGTACTCGGGGAGTACACGCCAGAACGAGGTGCACCTCGCCCCGGGCCTGCGCCGCGGCTCGCGCCACCGTCGTGCAGAGGTGCTTGCCGACGTACATCAGGGCCGTCTGCGAATGCCTCCCTCATCGTCTTGCCCTGGTTGAAGCCCGGTCATCTCCCCTTGCCTCGAATGATCTGAATCCCGCCACCACCTGAAGGTTTCTTCGCGCCGCCCTTGGCGAGCTTCGACTTGATCTTCAGGTACTCGGCGTTCTTCGGATCTTTGCGCAGGGCCTCGTTGATCAACTTCAACCCCCGATCCACGTTGGCCCACGTCTCCGAATAGTACCGGGCGAGCTGCACCTTCTCTTCCGCGTCGATGTCGTTGTGGAAGAAGAGCAACTCGAGCGTGTCGATGGCCTCGGCCTTGTTCCCCTTCTTGTCCTGAATGCGCCAGATCCGCTTGAGCGCAGGCACGAACCCAGAATCGGTCAGCAGCGCCGATTGGTAATCATTGAGCGCATCATCGAGCCGGTCCTGCTGCTCCAACGCCCGGCCCCGCACGTACAGCGCGCGCGCCCACCGCGGCTCCATCGCGAGGATCTGATCGACGAGCACCTGCGCGTCGCCCCCCTTCCCCTGCAGCAACCGGGTCTCGGCGAGCAGCGCCAACGTCTCCGCGTCTTTCGGATCTTCATCGACCAGCCGCTCGAGCAAAGACGCCGCTTCATCAGACCGACCCAGCTCATTGAGCACCCGCGCCCGCAGCGTCACCACGTCGGTGCGCTTGGCATCTTTCGGGTTGACCATGCTGACGTCCTGCTCCGCCTGCTCGAGCTGACGTTCATTCAAGAAGTACCGCGCCCTCAGTAACCGGGCCGCCGTGAGCGAGGGCGTTTCCTCCAGCAGCCGGTCCATCAGCTTCGCCGCCAGCAAGACATCGCCCTTCAGAAAGAGGATCTCTGCCTCCATCGTCTTCGCTTCGACGTCATCGGGGCTGCGCAGCTGAATGCGCTCGAGCGTCTTGAACGCCTCGGTGATCTTCCCCGAGTGCGCGAGCAGCCGGCTCAGGTTGAGGATCTCAGGATCCGTCAGGAGGTCGTCATCACGCATCGCCATCAACTCGACACTGGCGGCCTTGATCTGGTGCATCTTGATCAGCATCTCCGCGCGCTGCCGGCGAATGCTGGGGTCCTTCACGCCTGACACCGCCTCGGCCTGCTTCAGCGTCAACGTGGCGCCCGCTTCATTCCCCGCCGCGTTGTAGGCCTCGGCCAGCATCAGATAGAGGCTCGCGTCTTCCGGCGAAGCCGAGATGGCCTTCTTGAATTCGCGAATCGCCGCATCGGCCCGGCCTGCAGAAAGCTCAGCGCGCCCCTGCGCCATGAAGTCGATCGTGGTCTCGATCTTCTTCCGCTCGCGGGCCTTCTCGGCCTCCTCGCATGCCGAGAGGGCCAGGGCGCCTACGAGCAGGAAGGTCAGTCGTCGCATCAGATCCCAAAGTACCGATGTTACGGTGCGGGGTCGATGGATCCCTTCGTGCGCAAGCTGGTGCTCAGACTCTTCGACGAGGGCGCCCCACTCTCGCGAAATCGGCATTTCCACACCTTCGAGTCACCTGAGGGCAAGAAGGCGATGCGCATCTCGCGGCGGCTCAAGGCGCTGCAGTTGGACATCGCGAAGTGCCGAGACGCGGGGGGCGCCTCGAGCGTGGTGGCGACCCGGGACAACGAAGGCGTGGTGAAGATCGAGATTCGCCTCGCGCACCTCCGCTCCACCCGGCTCACCATGCTCGACGAAATGGAGTTCGAGCTGCTCAAGCAACTGCCGGGCGTGAAGGACCTGCTGAACGATCTGAAAAATAGTTGAGACGAGGGTAGCCGAACCGCCCACCGGTCACCCCTCGACTTCGCTCGATGCGAACGGTGGGTCTGTTCCTTCGGACGAAAACGCCGGCGAAGCCGGTCCCCTGCTCCTTGAGGAACAGCACCGTTCCCCCCGAGCGAAGTCGAGGGGTCACCTGCCGCGCGGCGCAGAGGTGGCATCTCGACTGCGCTCGATGCGAACGGTGGGTCTTTTCCTTCGGACGAAATCGC
>JBKJSE010000194.1:0-4811 GCA_046595925.1 Archangium sp.
CGCTTCACCCAGCTTGTGCAGGCGCACTTCGCAATAGCCGGGGCGCTCCGAGACGGGGATGGTCGAGTCGATCGGCAGCCACTCGTAGATGAAGGCCTTCGAGTCGGGAGTCCACGAAGGGCTGGCGTACTTGGCGCCGGGGATCACGTCGATCTCGCTGCGCGTACCGCTCTCGACGTCGAGCACGTAGAGCGGCGACTCGTCAGGCGCGTTGGGCTTCTGCGCGAAGACGAGCTTCTTGCCGTCCCGCGACATGCCGCCGCCGATGAAGGTCTTCGGGTCGCCCGTGCGCGGGTGCAGTTGCTCGTCCTTGATGCTCGCTTCACCCAGCTTGTGCAGGCGCACTTCGCAGTACCCGGGGCGCTCCGAGACGGGGATGGTCGAGTCGATCGGCAGCCATTCGTAGATGAAGGCCTTCGAATCGGGAGTCCACGAAGGGCTCGCGTACTTGGCGCCGGGGATGACGTCGATCTCACTGCGCGTGCCGCTCTCGACGTCGAGCACGTAGAGCGTCGACTCGTCAGCCGCGTTGGGCTTCTGCGCGAAGACGACCTTCTTGCCGTCCCAGGAAGGCACCCAGACTCCGAGGCTCACGGTGTTGTCCGTGCTCCAGGTGTTGGGGTCGAGCAGCACCTTCTCTTCGCCGGTGGGGCCCTGCTTCCAATAGACGACCGCCTTCTCCTTGTTCTTGTGCGTGCGTACGTAGAAGTAGCGGCCGCCGCGCTTCACGGGCGCGCTCATCGAGTCGAGGTAATAGAGCTCGCGGTACCGGGCGAGCAGCTTGGCGCGGGCTGGCAGCTCGTTGATGCGCTCGCGCGTGAAGGTGTCTTGCACCTTCATCCACGTCTGCACCTCGGGTGACTTCTCGTCCTCGAGCCAGCGGTAGGGATCGGCGGGAATCTGTTCGGTGCGAGTCGGAGGGAGCATGGGCTTCTTGGGGATCTCGACGAGGGTGATCCCCGCGTCGACCATCGCCGCGGGTGTTTCGCTCTTCGTCGCGGTCTGAGGGGTGGCGCAAGCCGCGAGGAGGGCGACGGGGGCGATGAGGAATCGGCGCATGGGCGCGGGTGGTCTACACCTCCTGCGCGCCTGGTGGTCAGCCAGAACGGGGGGCTGGAAAGGGTCGTCGAAGGTTACGGCCGGTGAACCGCGAAAGCCTCGAGGGAAGGCGGTGGGTGAAGGTCGCGGCTGCCAAGCCCATCGCGGGCAGGCCTCTCGCTTCGGGCCAAGGACGCTGAGCTGATGCAAGTCATGTTGCGGATACTGCATCGAGATGCACTTTCAAGCACCCGAACCGCGCTCTCCGTACGCAATCGAGCACCATGCACATCTCGATGCAGTATCCGCAACATGCGTCACTGGCTTCAGCTGAGCATCCACGCTCGAAAGAGAGAGGCCTGTTCGCGTTTGGTTCCCCAATCAGACCCAGGAGACGCCCGCGCTTCAAGGCGCTTTCCCCGTGAACCTGTTGCGGATACTGCATCGAGAGCCCAAAACACCACCGCCCCCTCCGTACGGTGCGAAACTCGACGCCTCACTGCAGTATGCGCAACACATGTTCGACAACCACTCCCAGACGCTCTCGATGCTGGCCTCGAAGCAGCACGGGCTCGTGACCCACGCCCAGGCGATCGGCGAGGGGGTGAGCCGAACAGCGCTCTCTCGGCTGGTGCGCGCGGGCATCTGGGAACAGGTGAGGCCTCGGGTCTTTCGAAAGGCAGCCAAGTCGCAGACCGAGGAGCAAGCGCTCTTCGCCATCTGTCTTTGGCTGGGCCCCAGCGCGGTGGTGAGCCACCGCTCGGCAGCGAGGCTGTTGGGGCTCGACCTCGAGAAGGGCGAGTTCGAACTCACCACCCCACCGCGCTTCAGTGCAGACGCGAAGGGCGTGGTCGTGCATCGCAGCAAGAGCCTGGGAGAGCGTGACCGCCGGGTGCTCCGGGGCATTCCCCTCACGACGGGTGCGCGCACGATCATCGATCTCGCAGAGGGCTTCGATGACGAAGAGCTGGCGATCATCGTCGAGGAGGCCTGGCGCAGAAAGATCGCCGCCCCAGACTGGATTGCCGAGCGCCTGAATGAGCTCGGCAAACAGGCGCGCCGCACGGGAGCCCTGGCCGAGATCCTCGCTGACTGTCGCAGCCGCAAGAGACCGATGGAGAGCGCGCTCGAGGTGCGGCTCTGGCGACTGCTCAAGCGCAACCGCCTCACCCCCACCCCGCACTACGAGTTTCGCGACGACTTCGGCCAACCCTGGCACGTGGACTTCGCCTTCCCGCTCCAGGGCCTGGCCCTCGAGTGCGACGGCTACGAGACGCACGGAACGCGAGAGGCGTTCGAGACCGATCGGCTGCGTGCAGCGCGTCTGGCGGCGAGCGGCTGGAGGGTGACGATGCTGACCTGGAAGCAGGTCACTGAAGAGCCGGACAAAGTGATCGCGCTCATCAAGCAAGCGCTCACCTTCGGGCCCGCGACAGCCCTCGGCTAGGCGGCCGACTCGGCGGCCTTGGGCTTCTCTTCCGCGTGCAGCACCACGGGCGTCTTCTTCTTGAGCACCGCGTCTTCGTTGATGACCACCTCGCGGGCGGTCTTCTTCGACGGAATCTCGTACATCAGCTCGAGCATCACCGACTCGAGAATGGCGCGCAGACCACGAGCGCCCGTCTTGCGGCGAATCGCTTCCTGAGAGATCGCCTTGAGCGCGCCGTCAGTGAACTTGAGCGTCACGCCGTCGAGATCGAGCAGCTTCTTGTACTGCTTGGTCAGCGCGTTGCGCGGCTTGATCAAGATGTCGATGAGCGCCGGCTCGTCGAGCTCTTCGAGCGCGGTCACCACCGGCAGCCGGCCGATGAACTCGGGGATCATGCCGAACTTGAGCAGGTCTTCCGGCTCGACCTTCGCCAGCAGCTCGGACAACGAACGGTCTGACTTCTTCTTGAGCTCTGCGCCGAAGCCCAGCGACTTGCCGCCCATGCGCCGCTCGATCACCTTGTCGAGGCCGCCGAACGCGCCGCCGCAGATGAAGAGAATGTTGGTGGTGTCGATCTGCAGGAACTCCTGCTGGGGGTGCTTGCGGCCGCCCTTCGGGGGCACGTTGGCCACCGTGCCTTCGATGATCTTCAGCAGCGCCTGCTGCACGCCTTCACCGCTGACGTCGCGGGTGATGCTGGGGTTCTCAGACTTGCGCGCGATCTTGTCGATCTCGTCGACGTACACGATGCCGCGCTGCGCCCGCTCGATGTCGCCGTCGGCGGCCTGGAGCAGGTTGACGATGATGTTCTCGACGTCTTCGCCCACGTACCCCGCCTCGGTCAGGCAGGTGGCGTCGGCGATGGTGAAGGGCACGTTGAGGATGCGCGCCAGCGTCTGGGCCAGCAGCGTCTTGCCCGAGCCCGTGGGGCCCAGCACCAGGATGTTCGATTTCTGCAACTCGACGTCGTCGAGCGCCACCTTCGACTCGATGCGCTTGTAGTGATTGTGCACCGCGACGCTGAGCACCTTCTTCGCGCGGTCCTGGCCGATCACGTACTCATCGAGAATGGCCTTGATCTCGCTGGGCCTTGGAATGCGGAGCTTGGTGTCCTTCGACTCCTCGCGATCGATCTCTTCCGCGATGATGTCGTTGCACAGCCCGATGCACTCGTCGCAGATGTAGACCGTCGGCCCCGCGATGAGCTTCTTGACCTCCTTCTGCGATTTCCCGCAGAAGGAGCAGCACAGGGTCTGGTTTCCGCCTTCTCGCCCGACGTTCTTCGTGGCCATGCGTTCCTAAACGTTAACCCTGACTTCGGCGCCTCGCCAAACAAGGCGGGCTGTTACTTCTTGGGCTCAGCCTTGTTGCGCACCGTGACGTCGTCGATCAGGCCGTACTGCTTGGCCTCGGTCGCGCTCATGAAGTTGTCGCGGTCGCAGTCTTTCTCGATGCGCTCGACCGTGTGCCCCGTCGCCTTCGAGAGGATCTCGTAGAGCACCATCTCGAGGCGGGCCATCTCGGCCACCTGGATCTTCATGTCGCGGGCCTGGCCCCGAGCCCCGCCGAGCGGCTGGTGGATCATGATGCGCGAGTTGGGCAGCGCCGAACGTTTACCCTTCACGCCGGCCGCGAGCAGCACGGCGCCCATCGAGGCCGCCTGGCCGGTGCAGACCGTGGCCACGTTGCACCGCACGTACTGCATGGTGTCGTAGATGGCCAAACCCGCGGTGACCGAGCCACCGGGGCTGTTGATGTACATCGTGATGTCCTTGTCCGGATCCTCTGACTCGAGGAACAGGAGCTGCGCGGTCACGCCGTTGGCGACGTCGTCATCGATCTCGGTGCCGAGCATGATGATGCGATCGCGCAACAGGCGGGCATACAGATCCCACACGCGCTCACCGCGGTGGGTGGTCTCGACGACGGTAGGCGGCCAATAGGGCATTGCAGGCTCCTGCTTACGGGTGGGGAATCAGGCTTTGGCGTGCTGCTTCAAGAAGGCGATGACCTTCTCTTCTTTAGTGCGGTTCTTCAGAGATTCACGGGCTTCGGCGCTCTGATATTGCTTCTTCACGACCTCGAGCCCCACCCCTGCATCGGTGGCCAGCTTCTCGAGGCGCGCGTCGACCTCAGCGTCAGCCACTTCGAGCTTCTCTTCCTTCGCCACTGCCTCGAGGAGCAGCTGCCCGCGCACTTCGAGGGTCGCCTTGGGGCGAAGCTCTTCACGCAGCTTGCCCCAGTCGAGCTGGAGCATGTTCGGGTCCATACCCGAGCGCATCAGGCTGCCCAGCGCGTTCTCGAGCATGAAGTCGACGCCGCGGTTCACCATGGCGGTCGGCAC
>JBKJSE010000251.1:0-2833 GCA_046595925.1 Archangium sp.
GACACGACGCAAGACGACCGCGTGAAGTCGGTGCAGCGCAAGCTGTACACCAAGCGCGGCCGCTTCGAGCTCGCGCCCTCGTTCATCATCAACGTCAACGACGCCTATTATACGAAGCTCGGCGGCGCGATCCGCGTGGCCTTCTACCCGCACGACTCGCTGGCGATCTCGGCGCGCTTCTCGCTGATGCAGACGACGCCCACTGACGACGTGAAGACGGCCAAGCAGAACCTCTTCTCCCGCATCTTCTTCTCGGTGCCCGTCTGGTCCGCGATGGGCGATCTCGAGTGGAGCCCGCTCTACGGCAAGGTGGCGATGTTCAACTCCATTCTCCACCTCGACGGCTATCTCATCGGTGGCGGCGGCGTGGTCTACACCGAGACCTCGGCGGTCGCGCTCCCGGGCGCTCCCCCTCAGGCCGACGGCAGCGCGGCCGCACCTCGGGGCGTCAACCCTGCCTTCGATCTCGGCGTGGGGCTGCGCTTCGTCGTCAAAGACTTCGTCGCGGTCAACGTCGCGTTGATCAACACGACCTACATCGACACGCCGACCGGCACCACGAAGGGCGTCACGCAGAACCTGATGCTCGTCAACGCCGGCGTCTCGATCTTCTTCCCCTTCAAGTCGACCTATAAGGAGGCCGAGTGATGAAGCGGCTTTCGTTGTGGCTGGCGCTCGCCAGCCTGGTCGCGACGCCGGTCTTCGCAGCGTCTGAAGATGAAGCAGGCGACGTGTCCGAAGTGGACAAGGACTCATCGGGCCCGCTGAAGGATCGCGTGCGCCCGGTGTCTGGCCACCTCTTCTTGATGGCGGGCCGCTTCGAAGTGAGCCCCGGTATCGGGCTCTCGTTGCGCGATGCCTTCTGGCAAAAGGTCGGCTTCGGCGCGGCGTTCACGTACCACTTCACCGAAGAGGTCGGGCTGTCGGCCCGGGCCACCTACAACCTCGCGCTCATCTCAGGCTCGGCGCAGATCTGCGACCCGGTCGGCGGCGGTTGCAACACGCCCACCGAGGCCGAGCTGTCGACCTTCGACGGCAACCCGGCCAACGTCTCCTTCGGCCGCATGTCGCTGCTCACCAGCGTCGATCTCCAGTGGGCGCCGCTCTACGGAAAGCTCGCCCTGTTCTCCGAGAAGATCCTCAACTTCAACATGTACGTGTTGGCCGGCCCCAGCTTCCTCATGTACGGCCCGCCCGCTGCGAGCCGCTTCACCGTGGGCGGCAACGTGGGCGTGGGTTTTCGCTTCTTCTTCAACGAGTGGCTGACTCTTCGCCTCGAGGTGCGTGACGTTCTCTACTTCGAAGAGAACGATCGCGATCGCACCAAGGGCTCCTTTCGCAACCAGTTGATGACCGAGGTCGGGTTCTCGATGTTCTTCCCCACCCTCTTCAAAGAGGAGGGCTGACCATGCGCCTGACTCGTTTGCTTGCGCTGGTGGTGGTGGCCTGTTTCGCGGCCCCCTCCTTTGCCCAGATGAACTTCGAAGGCCTCGACCTCGGCGGCAAGAAGAAGGGCAAGGGCAAGAAGAAGCCCGCGAAGAAGCCGGCCGACGACAAGAAGCCCGACGACAACGGCGAAGTGCCGCTGCCTGAAGGCGGCCTCGATCTCTCCAAGCCCGCGCCGGTCGCGGAAGAGAAGCCCAAAGACACCAAGCCCGCGGCCACCATGTCGTTCGACGCGGTCGACGTGTCGGGCAAGACGGGCGATCGCCAGAAGATGGACGCGGCCATCACCCAGTTCAAGAACGACGCCTTCGAGCCTGCTGCGCTCGCGTTCTTCGACATGAGCCAGGACCCCTCGATGGCGGGGCTGGTCGTCGAGTCGGAATACTGGCTGGGCAAGAGCCTCTACAAGCTGGGCATGTACCACTCGTCGCTCCAGATGTTCTCCAAGGTGCTGGCGCGAGGGCCTTCGACGAAGTTCTTCAAGAGCTCGCTCGAGTGGCTCTTCTTCATCGCGCGCAAGACCGTCAACGAGACGGTGGTGCTCGACGAGATCGCCCGCTACTCGAACTACGAATTCCCCGAGCGTTTCCGCAACGAGTTCCGCTACCTGCTCGCCCGCTACAACCTGGTGCGCGGCAAGGCGCTCGACGACGCAGAGCAGACCGGTGAAGCCACCAAGGCCTTCGACGAAGTGAAGCGCCTGGCCCTGATGATCCCCAAGGGCGACGTCTTCTACCCGCGCGCCAAGTACCTCGAGGGGCTCGCGTACTTCCGCGAGAACAAGCTCGAGACCGCGCTCGAGGCGATGAAAGAAGTCGTGCGCTCGACCCGCACGGCCGAAGGGCCGACCACCGCCGAGAGCAAGCAGCTCAAGGCGCTGCGCGAGATGGCCTTCATGCAGCTCGCCCGCACCCACTACGGCGCCAAGCAGAACCGCTACGCCATCACCTACTTCGACAAGATCGAACGCGGCGGCGTGCAGTGGCTCGAGTCGTTGTTCGAGGCCTCGTGGGCGCATTACCGCATCGGTCAGTACGAGCAGGCGCTGGGTAACCTCATCACCCTGAGCTCCCCGTTCTTCCGCGACGAGTACTTCCCCGAAGCGCTCATCTTGAAGGCGGTCGTCTATTTCGAGAACTGCCGCTACCGCGAGGCGCTCACCATCATCGAAGACTTCGAGGGCATCTACGGCCCGGTGCAGGACGAACTCGACGTGCTCGTCGGCAAGAACATGGAAGCCACCGAGTACTTCAACGTGCTCGACGAGGTCCGCAAGAAGAACAAGGCGGGCCAGAAGCTCAAGGGCACCGACGAGATCCTCGAGCGCATCTTGAACCTCGCGCTCACCGACAAGGACCTCAAGAAGACCGTCGACTCGATCGCCGAG
>JBKJSE010000357.1:0-3027 GCA_046595925.1 Archangium sp.
ACCACCTTCACCATGATCGCCCTCTCGGACCCCGAGCGCGGCGCCGACGACATCAACGCGCAGCTGTGGCGCGCCCAGATGCCGAACTTCGAATACATCATGGTCGAAGGTTTCAAGATCGACGAGATGAACGAGGAAGAGGTGCAGGTCGAGGTCGACAAGATCGTCGACTACCTGCAGCGGCGCCTGCGCACGAACTCGGACGACTACGTTCGTTTCGCGCGCCTCTCCGAAGACGACCTCGAGATGCAGATGAACGACATCGATCAGATGCGCGGGGTGGTGATCACTGGCCTGACCGCCACGCCCGATCTGAAGGCGAAGCTGCAGCGCGAGATTCACGAAGAAGAGAACCAGCGCCTCTTTCCCAAGCTCATCAGCGCCGTCTTCCAGGTGGTCGAGAACGGCGTCACCGACGCCAACCTGCTCAGCGACATGTTCTCGCAGCTGCTCGACGCGATGCTGTTGCAGGAAGACTTCGCCATCATCAACCAGGTGGTGCTCAAGCTGCGCGCGATGGAGCAACGCGCCGGGGCCGACAGCTCCATCGGTGAGCTGCTGCGCGGCTTCATCTCGAAGATGGGCGAGGAGCAGCGGCTCAACCGCATCGGCGAAATTCTCAAGTACGCCAAGCTGAAGAGCCCGCCCGAGGTCGTGAAGTACCTGACCAACGTCACGCCCGACGCGGTGCCTGCGCTGCTCGGCACGCTCGAGGTGATCGAGCTGCCCGAGAACCGCACCCTGCTGTGCGACGTGCTGGTGGTCTTCGCCAAGCAGAACCCCGACGAGTTCGTGCAGAAGCTCAAGAGCGCCGACAAGCCGCAGGTGCAGCGCGACATGATCTACGTGCTCGATCGTTCGAACCACCCCGACAAGCTCAAGTTCTTCGCCACGGTGCTCAAGTCGAAGAACCTGGCCCTGCGGCTCGAGGTGATGTCGATCATCGCCCGTGGCCGCACCGGTGAGGCGCGCAAGCTCATCGCCGCCATGCTCGAAGACGAGACGCTGCAGGTGCGCCTGCAGGCCGCCCGCGTGCTGCCTGAGTTCGATCGCGAGAAGGCCTACGTCGATCTCCTGCGCATGGTCAAAGACAAGGGCTTCGAAGAAAAGACGCCCCAGGAAAAAGAAGGCCTCTACGTGGCGCTCGGTTCGACCGGCGTGCCTGGCGCGGTGAGCTTCTTCGCCACGGTGCTCGCGCAGAAGGCGGGCCTGTTCAACAAGCAGAAGATGATCTCAGAGAAGCAGCTCGCGGTCGCCGGCTTGAGCGGCGCCTGTACCATTCAGACGGCCAAGCTGCTGCAGGAGATCACCGAAGACAAGTCGCAGCCCGTCGAGGTGCACAACGCCGCCAAGATGCACCTGGCGCGCGTGCGCAAGACCCTCTTCGGTAGCCCTGAAAAGGAGGCCTGACCGTGTCGGAAATTTCGCTCACGAAGGTCGCCGATGCCGATGACGCCTCACCCGACATCTTCGCGCGCGAGCACAACGAGAAGCTACAGACCGCGGGGCGCCAGCTCATCTCGGCGCTCTACATGCTCGTGCGCTCGGTGAAGATGTACGACCCGGACAACGCGGTCTTCGAGAAGCCGGTGGCCCAGCTTCAAGAGACCATGAACGCGGTCATTCAGAAGGACGGCAAGCTCGAGTTCATGGGCGTCAAGCAGTCGTTCTACTTGAACGGCATGCTGGTGAAGGTCGACATGAGCGCGCTGGAAAACGTGCGCACCCTGCTCGACGAGCTCCGCTCGAAAGACGTGGGCGGCTTCACCATGATGCGCTCGGTCACGATTCCCGAGCTCAAGAGCTTCATCTGGATCTTCAGCAAGGAGCAGAGCGACCAGGCCGACGAAGACGGCGTCGAGGGCAAGAAGCTCGTCTCGATGAAGTTGGCGAAGTGGTCGAAGCTCAAGGACAAGCTCGAGAACGAGAAGGACGAGAGCGAAGCCAAGCTCGACCGCAAGAAGTACGCGCTGACCTGCTACGGCCGCGCGATCTTCTTCGTGCGGAAGTACTTCGAGTCGTTGCGCGCAGGAAAGCCGATCGCCACCTCGAAGGTGCTTCGGGTGATCCAGGACCTGGTCGATATCTCGATCGACCACCGCACGCACTTCCTGGGCCTGACGACCACGCGCTCCGACAGCGAGTACCTCGCGTACCACTCGGTCAACACGGCGCTGATGACCATCGTCTACGGCACCGAGCTGGGCCTGACCAAGCCGCAGCTGTGCGACCTCGGCTACATCGCGCTGTTCCACGACGCGGGCATGGGCACGGTGCCCGACGAGCTGCTCAACAAGCGCGGCGCCTTGACGCTGGAAGAGCGAAACATCATCAACCGCGCGCCGTTGATCTCGATTCGCAACATCTTGCAGGAGCGGCAGATCAACCGCGCCACCCTGCTGCGCCTGGTCACCACCTTCGAGCACAAGGTCGACTACGGCACGGCCGTGCGCGATGGGCAGGGCAACATTCAGATGATCATCCCCAAGGCCAACCTGGGGCTCTACGCGAAGCTGATCTCGATCTCGGCGACGTACGACGCGTTGACCTCGAAGCGGCCCTTCCGCGACAGCTACGGCCCTGAGGTGGCGCTGATGCTGATGTGGACCGAGATGCGCAACAAGTTCGATCCCGACCTGCTCAAGGTGTTCATGCGCGTGATGGCCATTCAGCCCATCAAGGTGCTCACCAAGCGCCAGCAGTCGGTGTCGGTCGGAATGCTCTAGAGCAGTTTCTTCTGAGCCGCGGTGAAGTCCTTCGGAGGCTTGGCGGTGAACTCGAGCGCCTTGCCACTGCGTGGGTGCTCGAACGCGAGCTTCCACGCATGCAGCGCCTGCCGAGCAATCAGATCGGGCCGCTGCGCCTTCTTCGGCCCGTACAGCGAGTCACTGATCAGCGGGAACCCCGCCTCGGCAAAGTGCACGCGAATCTGGTGCGTGCGCCCGGTCTCGAGCCCGATCTCGACCAGCGCCGCATCAGCGAACCGCTTGCTGACCTTGAAGTGCGTGATCGCCGGCTTGCCGCTGC
>JBKJSE010000064.1:0-4082 GCA_046595925.1 Archangium sp.
GTAGTCGGCGCGCGGCACGTCGTAGATCGCGCGGTTGAGCTCGTAGGTGTCGGCGGGCGGCAGATCCCACATGAGCTGCTGCTTCTGGCCCATCACCAACATGATCTTCTTGAGGAACTCGTTCTCGCGCTTCTGGGGCGTGTGGCCGTCGACCGTCACCTCACCTGAGGTGGGGTGAAGCAGGCCCGAGGCCATCTTGAGGGTGGTGGTCTTGCCGGCGCCGTTGGGGCCGAGGAACCCCACCCGCTCTCCCGCGGAGATCGAGAAGTCGATGCCGTCGACCGCCTTGACGATTTCGTACTCGCGCTTGAAGAGCGACTTGATGGCCGCCTTCAGGCCGGGCGGGCGTTTGTGAACCCGATAGTGCTTCCTGAGTCCGCTGAGGCGAATCATGGGTCGCCTTTGTAACTGCCTCGCGCGCAGAACGCGCTATTGACCGCCCGCATGAGCGACACGGCGATCATCGACGTCACTTTCATCGACGCTGAGACCAGCGACGAGTTCATGAAGCTCAAGGTGCCGCTGCGCCAGCTCCCCAAGCGCGACACCACGCTGACGATCGGGAAAGACGACTGGCTGCTGGTCGACGTGACGCCCAGCCGCACCGAGGAGATCGTCAAGGCCGGCAAGGCCAGCCTCGTGCTCCGCAAGGTTCAGTACATCGACCCCAACACCATCCTCTTCTCTCTGCCGACGGTGGCCGACGTCATCCCCGAAGAGGTGACCGAGGGCGAGCTCAGCAACGCACTGCAGATGCATGAGGACGACTGGCTGCAGCTCGAGCTGGTGCCGAAAGAAACGGTGTTCGAGGCGCAGGGCGACCTCGAGGCCGTGCGTGCGGTGCTGGCCCAGGAGCGGCAAGGCGCGGGCTTCAAGCGGCTGCACGTGCGCATCGAGCTGCCTGCTCCATTCGAAGAGCACGCCCGTTCACTCGCTTCGTTGAAGGCCCTGTTCGGGGCCGTACATCCCGTGGCGTACAAGGGCGGTGGGGGCGCGTTGAAGGGCTGCTTCGCCTTCAAGCTGGCTTCGGGCGTGTGGGTGTACGGGCAGGCCGCGGGCGACCAGGTGAGCTGCCTAGGGCTGACGGCTCCGGATGACGAGGCGTTGACCCGATTGGACGGGCTGACCTTGATCGACTGGTGCGCCGGGGAAGTGTACGAGGTGAAACATGGGTGACCCGACCCGTGACCTCGAGCAGTGGATTCCGCGGCTGATCGCCGTTTGGCGACGGCACCGCAAAGGCGGCAAGGCCCAGCAAGGTGGCCATGGCCGTCACCAGCGCGGGCGCTTCGAAGAAGAAGACCTGCCGGAAGGCAAGCTGACGCCCGATGAGGTGCGTGAGGTCGGCGCAGGCGTGAAGCAGTTGTCGATGGGCCTGACGCGCAACCGTGAACTCGCCGGTGCCCGGTACATGGACGACCCCAAGCTGCTCGGGGCGTACCTGCTGTTCTATTGGCCGGTCAGCTACGCGCAGGCGCGCAGCACGTTGTCCGAGCTCACCAGCCGTCCGCGGTCGGTGCTGGATCTCGGCTCAGGGCCCGGTCCGCTCGCGTTCGCGGCGCTCGATGCGGGCGCGACGACGGTGGTGGCGGCCGATCGCAGCAAGCCTGCCCTCGACCTCGCCAAGGCGCTGGCGACCGAAGCAGGTGAAGGCCTGGGCACGCGCGAGTGGAGCCCCGAGAAGCCGCTGCCCGATGGGAAGTACGACCTGATCACCATGGGGCATGTGGTCAACGAGTTGTTCAATGGGCAGATCGCTCCGCGCGCTGACCTGCTCGAGAAGATCCTCGAGCGGGTGAACCCGAATGGCTCGCTGGTGGTGATCGAGCCTGCGCTTCGCGACACGTCGCGGGCGTTGCTGCAGGTGCGTGATGCGCTGGTCGGCAAGGGCTTCGCGGTGCGCGCGCCGTGTCTGTTCCGCGGGAATTGCCCGGCCTTGATCAAGGAGTCGGACTGGTGTCACGCCGAGCGGTCGTGGCGCATGCCGGGGCTGGTCGAAGATCTCGCTCGCACCGCGGGGCTGAACAAGGAGTCGCTCAAGATGAGCTACCTCGTGCTCGCTCCGAAGGGTGAGGGGTGGGCCACGCCGCCTGCGGGGACTTTGTTCCGGATCGTTTCGGAGCCGCTCGAGGGCAAGGGGCGCCGCAGGTTCATGGCGTGCGGGCCTGATGGGCGCGTTGGTTTGGCCATGCAGGAGAAGCATGAATCGGAGAGCAACCGGCTCTTCTTCAAGATCGCTCGCGGCGATGTCATTCGGATCACCGACACGGAAGAGCGTGGTGATGGCCGGGCGCTCACCGAGAAGTCGACGGTCGAGGTCGTGGCCAGCGCGGGGAAGCCAGTCATTTCGTAACGCGAGACACCGGTGCTCCCGAGCAGGGGACCGGCTTCGCCGGCGATTTCGTCCGAAGGAACAGACCCACCGTTCGCATCGAGCGCAGTCGAGATGCCACCTCTGCGCCGCGCGGCAGGTGACACGCGGCAGGTGACCCCTCGACTTCGCTCGGGGGGAACGGTGGGGTTCTCAATTTCTATTTCGGCCAACCCTCTCGGGGGACCGGTGGTGGACCTATTTCACCAGTCTCCCGAAGGGAGAGGGGAGCTCGCGTTTCGTTATTCCGGCGCGACGTCGGCGGCCTTCTCGAGCTTGTCGAACCAGCCCTTGTAGCCAAGCTTCACCGATTCCTTGGTGAAGATCTCGCCGCGCTTCTTGTCGACGACGAACCACTTCCCGTCCTTCTTGCCGACCAGGTAGGCGGAGGGCTCATTCTCGGCCATGCCCTTGTCTTCGACCTGGAAGTTGTCTTCGGTCACCTCGACCATCACGGTGCCCAGCGCGCCCAGCGAGGCGGCCCCCATCTTGAAATCTTTGAGGAAGTAATCGACCTTCTCGTGGAACCAGGGGGCCATCGGGTGGTCCTCCTTGCCCATGCGCTTCTTGCGCTCGGCGATCGCCTCGACCGTCTTGGGGTGGAGCAGCTTCTTCGCGTCGGCCCACTTCTTCGCCTTGACCGCGGTCAGATACTTCTGCACCAGCTCCTTGGCCGCCTTCGCCTCGGGCGCGTCGCTGTCAGCCGTGGCCGCCGCGGTGGGGCCGGCCGAAGGACCCTCGGTTCCCTGGGCAAGAGCGAGGCAAGCCATCAGGGCACAGGCGATCGACAGCAGGCGAAAGGACATCGGGGCTCCAGAGCAAAGAGACGGGTGACGCTTCGACTTAGCTCTTACCCGCACATTCAGAGGTCGCCTAGGCTCCCCGCACTTTGTCCAGCACCGTGAACATCCTCATCGTCGACGACGACCGCAGCGTTCAGCGGGTCCTCGCCGACGCACTCACCAGGCAGGGCTTCGTGGTCACCGTCGAACGCGACGGCGAATGGGCCATCAAGAGCTTCGAGAAGAAAAACTTCGACGCGGTGCTGCTCGACCTGCTCCTGCCGGCGCTCAGTGGCTACGAAGTCGCCAAGCAGATCCGCGCGCTGCCCCGCGGGCGCCGCGTGCCGATCATCATGATCTCCGGCGTCTACAAGAACCCGGTGCATCAACGGGAGGCGGTCGACAAACACGGCGCCTTCGCGCTGTTGGAAAAGCCCCTCGACTTGAAATTGCTCACGGGCACGCTGCGCGACGCGCTGGGCGATCGATACCCCAGCCCGTCACCTCCGCAGCCTCCGCCGCCTCCGATGGAGGAGGACGAGAAGACCGGAGAGTTCATGGCGGACGACTCGGCGCGCGAAGAAGCGCAAGACGTGGAGCGTCACGTGCCGGCGGCCACCCCGCCCCGCCCGAAGGCCCCGCTGGCGAAACCGAAAGAAGCACCGCGCGCCACGCGCGAGCCGGCCCGCCCCGCGCCAAAAGAAGTGAAGCGCAAGGAAGCGCCTCGCCCGCCCCCGCCTCCTCCGGTGGAAGAGGAAGTCGAGACGAAGAACGAAGCCTCGTGGGCCCGCATTCAGGACACGTCGTTCGCGCAGATCCTCGCTGACGCCTACCGCACCCGCTTCGGTGGCGCCGTTCGCCTGCGCCGCGGCAACGTGAAGAAGATCGTCTATTTCCGCGAGGGCACGCCTGAGCTGGTGAAGTCGAAC
>JBKJSE010000123.1:0-13246 GCA_046595925.1 Archangium sp.
GGCGAACACCGAGAAGCCGCCCTTTTCGATGGCCGCGTTGCGGATGAGCTCCTGGAGGAGCACCGTCTTGCCGACGCCGGCGCCGCCGAACAGGCCGATCTTGCCGCCGCGGGTGAAGGGGCAGAGCAGGTCGATGACCTTGATGCCGGTCTCGAAGACTTCGATCTTCTTGCTCTGCTCCGTGAAGGAGGGGACCGAGCGGTGAATCGGGTAGTACTTGGTCGCGACGACGGGACCGAGCTCGTCGACCGGCTGGCCGGTGACGTTCAAGATGCGGCCGAGCGTGCCGGGGCCCACGGGCACCGAGATGGGCGCGCCGGTGTTCTTGACCACGGCGCCACGCGCCAGGCCGTCGGTGGTGTCCATCGCGATGCAGCGCACCGTGTTCTCACCGAGGTGAGCGGCCACTTCGACCGTGAGGTTGTCGGCCTCGCCGTTGATGGCGGCGTTGGTGATCTTCAACGCGGAGTACACCTCGGGCAAACCACCGGGAGGGAACTCGACGTCGACGACGGGTCCGAGGATCTGCGTGATGCGACCAGTGGAGGTGACGGAAGCGCTCATTGCGGGGCGGCGCGTACCACCGGGTAGCAGGCCCTGCAACATGGATCAGCGCGGTCATCAGGACGGCTTCTGAGGTCGGTGAAAAACCTCTCCCTTCGACGATCGTTCCCTGAGAGCGGCTCGGGCGATACCCCAGGAAAGAATCAGCACGGCTGAAACCAGCGGCCTGCGCTAGTCACACTGGCGCGTCAGCTCATTTCCTTTTCCAGAGGTCTCATGAAACTTCGTCTCGTTGGTCTGCTTGCCCTCCTCGCGTCCCCCGCCTTCGCGCAGCTCAAGCTTCCCCCGCTGAGCCCCGAAGCGAAGGTCGTTCAGAACGCCGGCCTCACCACCATCACCATCGACTACAGCAGCCCGGCGGTGAAGGGCCGGAAGATCTGGGGCGGGCTGGTGCCGATGGACAAGGTCTGGCGCGCGGGCGCCAACCACTCCACCACCATCCACTTCACGCAGCCGGTGGTCATCGGTGACAAGGAAGTCGCCGCGGGCACCTACGGCTTCTTCGCGATCCCCGGCGCCGCTTCGTGGACGCTCATCATCAGCAAGGCGAACGAGCTGTGGGGCAGCGACGATTACAAGCCTGAGAACGACGTCGTGCGCGTGACCGTCAAGCCCACGGCGATCCCCAACCGCGAGCGCCTCGTGTACCTCGTGACCAACTTCACCAACGAGACGGCGAACATCGACCTCGAGTGGGAGAAGGTTCGCGTGACGCTCCCCGTGAAGCTGAAGACCGCTGAGCAGGCGACGGCGAACATCAAGGCGGCCATGGAGAACGACTGGCAGCCGATGAACAGCGCGGCCCGCTACGCGCTCGAGAACAAGGACTACCCGAACGCGCTCATCTACGTCGACAAGTCGATCGCCTCGCAGGAGACCTGGTTCAACACCTGGGTGAAGGCGCAGATCCTCGCGGGCTCAGGCAAGAAGGCCGACGCGCTCGTGCTCGCGCAAAAGGCCCAGACCCTGGGCGAGAAGAACCCCGACGGCTTCTTCTACGCAGCCGAAGTGAAGAAGGCGCTGACGGAGTGGAAGGGTAAGTAAGGAAGATGTCGTCCGCATTCTCACCGGCGTTTCTCCGCGGTGAGGCGCGGGCGCACGCGTTCCTGCCCGACGACTTTCGACACGCTTCAGGGCGTGCCCAGAGTGTCCGAAGGGCAGCGACGCGCGCCGTCTCGGCTTCGACGATCGCAGCGCTGCGGGCGCAGTCAGCACGACTGCCCGCAGCCGCTGCACGTGAAGCGAACCTCGACGCGCTCGCGTTGCCGGGAACGACCGTGCTGGTGACGGGCCAGCAGGTCGGACTCTTCCTGGGTCCCCTGTATTCTTTCTACAAGGCGGCGACGGCCGTCGTCGTCGCGCGCACGCTCCAGCAGGAGACCGGCGTGAAGTGCGTGCCGGTGTTCTGGCTGCAGAGCGAAGATCACGACTTCGAGGAGATCGATCACTGCGACGTGCAGAACGGCGCGGGTGAGCTGGTGCGGCTTCGCCTCGAGGCGCCGGGCCGGGTGCTGCGGTCGTCGCTGTCGAGCCTGCCGCTGGGCCAGAACGTCGACGCTGCGCTGCAGGAGCTGACGGCCGCGCTCGATGGCTTGCCGCACGCGAACGAGGTCCTCGCGCTGTTTCGCCGGCACTACCGGGCGGAGCGCACCTGGGTGAGCTCGTTTGCGGGCGTGATGGCAGAGCTGTTCGACGAGCTCGTGCTGCTCGACCCGCGTGATGAAGCGCTCGCCCAGCAGCTTCGGCCGGTGCATGAGCGCGCGGTGCGGGAGTGCGATGCGATTTCGCGCGGGCTGCTCGAGCGAACCGCGCAGCTCGAGGGTGAAGGGTTTGCGGCGCAGGTTCATGTTCGTCCCGGCGCGCCGCTGTCGTTCTTTCATCCCGAAGGGAAAGACGGTCCGCGCTTCCGGCTGGAGAGCCGGGAGGATTCGTTTGGGCTCGTTGGCCGTGAAGGCACCCGCACTGCGCAGCAACTGCTGGCGTGTGACGCGCTCTGCTTCAGTACGTCGGCGCTGCTGCGGCCGATCGTTCAAGACACCCTGCTCCCCACCGCGGCGATCGTGGGCGGGCCGGGCGAGCTGAACTACTTCGCGCAGATGGCTCCGCTGTATTCGCACTTCGGCTTGCCGATGCCGATGCTCGTTCCCCGCGCGCGGTTTCGGGTGATCGAGGCTCGCACGCGATCGTTGCTCGAGACGTTGGGGCTCACGGCGGCGGACGTCGAGGTGCCGGCGGATCAGGTGTTGAAACGGCTGCGGCCTGCCGCGGCGGAGCTGACTGCGGAGTTGCTGGAGCGGCGGCTGGCCGAGGCGATCGAGCCGATCCTCGGAGCAATTCCGATGAAGGTGGGTTCTGACGTGGAAGACGCGGTGATGCGCACGCGGAAGACCATCGAGCGCGCGGTGTCTCGATTGAGTGGCCGGTACGCGCGTGAGCTGCAGCGTGGCGAGCAGACGTTGACCGACCGGTTGGAACGGTTGCAGCGATCGCTGTATCCGCATGGCGAGCCTCAGGAGCGTGTGTTGGGGCTGCCTGGGTTTGCGGCGAGACATGGTGTTGCCGGGTTCGCTTCGCTGGTGATGGGGCAGCTCGAGCCGTTCTTCGTGCCCGTAAAGGAGATCTCGCCATGAGTGGCAAGCCCTCTCCCCGACCCTCTCCCTCGCAGGGGAGAGGGAGCCCGTTGCTTCGCATGGGGCTCACGTGTCACTCGAACTTCGGCGGCAGTGGCGTCATCGCGACCGAGCTGGGGCTTGCGCTGGCGAAGCGGGGCCACGACGTGCACTTCATCTGCGCGTCAGCCCCGCCCCGCTTGATTGAGCAGCCCAACGTGACGCTGCACGAGGTGAAGAGCCCGACGCACCCGCTGCTTCCTCACGGCGACTTCACGCTCGCGCTCGCTTCGCGACTTGCCGAGGTGAGCCAGGCGCATCAGCTCGACCTGCTGCACGTTCACTACGCCATCCCGCTCGCGACGAGCGCACTGCTCGCGCGTGAATTGTGCGGAGCGAGGGCGCCGAAGCTCGTCACCACGGTGCACGGGACCGACGTGCTCACGCTGGGCCTCGACCCTGCGTTCAGGCCGCTCGTGCGTCAGGCGCTGCTGCGAAGCGACGCGGTCACCGCGCCTTCCCGTTTTCTCGCGGAGGCAGCGAAGCGCGATCTGCAGCTGACCGACGACGTCGAAGTGATCTCGAACTTCGTCGACACGGAGCGCTTTGCGCCAGGTCAGCAGGGCGCTCCGGTGCTCACCCACAACTCGAACTTCCGCTCAGTCAAGCGCATGCAAGACGTCGTGCGCATCTTCGCGAAGGTGCGTGAGCAGGTGCCCTGCGAGCTCATGCTGCTCGGAGACGGACCTGAGCGCCCCGCGGTCGAAGCCTTCGTCACGCAGCTGAAGCTGACCCCGTTCGTGCGCATGCTGGGTGAGTCGAGAGCGGTCGCGCCCCTGCTGCAGCAGAGCACGGTGTTCCTGCTGCCCAGCGAAGTGGAGAGCTTCGGCCTCGCTGCGCTCGAAGCGATGAGCTGCGGCGTGCCCGTGGTGGCCTCGAACGCCGGTGGAATTCCCGAGGTCGTCGAGCACGGCGAGACGGGCTTCCTGCACCCGGTCGGTGACACCGACGCGATGGCACAGAGCACGTTGAAGCTGCTGGAGGATCACGCGCTCCACCGCCGCATGTCGCTCGCCGCGCGTCAGGCGTCTCTTTCCCGATACCAGCTGGGCCCGATCGTCGACGCGTGGGAAGCGCTCTACGCGCGGTTGCTGAGGAATTCGAAATGACAGGAATGATGATGAGCTTGCTGCTCTCGGCCAGTGCGCCGGGTCCCGATGGCGCACAGATTCTGAATAATCTGCGGCGCGTCTCCGTGCTCGGCACGGTGCTCTACGTCGCAGCGCACCCCGACGATGAGAACACCCGGCTGCTCGCCACCCTCGCGAAAGAGTCGAAGGTGCGCGCGGCGTATCTTTCTTTCACGCGTGGTGAAGGTGGCCAGAACCTCATCGGCGCTGAGCTGGGCCCGCTGCTCGGCGTCATCCGCACGCAGGAGCTCCTCGCCGCCCGTCGAGTCGACGGAGCAGAGCAGTACTTCACCCGCGCGCGCGACTTCGGCTACTCGAAGAGCGTCGATGAGACGCTGGCGATCTGGAATCACGATCGCGTGCTCGCCGACGCGGTGTGGATCATTCGAACGCTGCGGCCCGACGTCATCGTCACCCGCTTCTCTCCCGACCAGAAGGACACGCACGGTCACCACACCGCCTCGGCGAGGTTGGCGCTCGAGGCGTTCACCGCCGCGGCCGACCCGAAGTTTCACCCGGAGCAGCTCGACCGCGTGGCCGTCTGGCAGGCGCGCCGCATCGTGTGGAACGCGTGGTCGCGCGAGCCCAACATGGTGTCGCCGGCTGGGACCCTTCAGTGGGACTCGAGTCTGTTCAGCCCGCTGCTCGGCTACTCCTACGGTGAGCTCGCAGCGTTGAGCCGCAGCATGCACAAGAGCCAGGGCTTCGGCGCTGCGCCCGTGCACGACGGCAGCGTGGAGAACTTCGTTCCGCTCGCCGGAGAACAGGCGACGACGACGATCTTCGACGGCATCGACTCGACCTGGAAACGCGTCGCGGGCTCCGAGAAGTTCTCCGCCGCGCTCAACAGGGCCATCACCGAATACAAGGTCGAAGCGCCCGCGAACTCGGTGCCTGCGCTGTTGCTCGCGCTCGAAGAGCTCCGCCGCGTTCCCGCAAACCCGTGGAAGGCTCAGAAGACCACCGAGCTCATCGACGTCATCGCCCACTGCGCGGGGCTCTTCGTCGAAGCGAGCGCTGACGTCACCAGCGTGGTGCCGGGCGGAAAGCTCAAGCTCAACGTGATGGTGCTCAACCGTTCGAACGCCGCGCTCAAGCTCGAAGAGGTGAAGGTGCTGGGGGTCTCTTCCCCTGGCAGCGCGCTCGAGCGAGGCAAGGCGCTGAAGCTCGAGCTCAACCTCGAAGTGCCGGCCACGGTCAACGCGTCGAACCCGTACTGGCTCGAGCAGGCGCCTTCGAAGGGCACCTGGACCATCGCCGATGAGCTGCCCATCGGCCCCCCTGAACTCACCTCGCCCTTCCTCGTCGAGTACCGCTTCACCGGCTTCACGCTCGAGCGCGCGGCGTACTTCAAGTGGACTGATCCGACCGTCGGTGAACGCTACCGGCCCATCGAAGTGTTGCCGCCGGTGGTGGTCAAGCCGAGCGCCGAGCTCGTCGCCTTCACCGAGCTCAACGCGAAGCCCCTCGAGGTCACCGTCACCGCGAACGCCGATGCGCAGAGCGGCACGCTCAAGCTCGAGCTGCCCGAAGGCTTCACCAGCGAACCCGCGACGGCCCCTTTCACGCTGGAGAAGAAGGGCCAGGAAACGAAGCTGCTCTTCAAGCTGAAGCCGGGCTCGAAGGCCGCGGCGAGCTCTTCGCTCACCGCCATCGCCACCATCGGCACCGCGAACTACGCGCGCGCCCTCACCCGCGTCGAGTACGCGCACATTCCGATGCAGACCGTGCTCGCCCCCGCGCAGGTGAAGCTGCTCCGCGTCGACCTGCGTCGCGGCAAGACCACGAAGGTCGGCTACATCGCAGGAGCAGGCGACGACGTGGCCGCGGCCCTGCGCCAGGTTGGTTACGACGTGACCTTCTTGAGTGACGAAGCGCTGCGCACCGAATCGCTCGCCCGCTACGACGCCATCGTGCTCGGCATTCGCGCGTACAACGTGAACCCGCGCCTGCCCGCGCTCACTGAGCGCCTGATGCAGTACGTGAAAGACGGCGGCACGGTGCTCGCGCAATACAACACGAAGAACTGGCTCAGCAACGTGCCCACGCAGCTCGGCCCTTTCCCGTTCGAGATCAGCCAGGACCGCGTCACCGACGAAGACGCGAAGGTCACCTTCGAGAAGCACCGCGTGGTCACCGCGCCCAACGCGCTGACCGATGCCGACTTCACCGGCTGGGTGCAGGAGCGGGGCCTCTACTTCGGCGCCAGGTGGGATCCGCGGTACGAGACCCCGTTCGCGATGAACGACGCGAACGAGAAGCCCTCGAAGGGGAGCGTTCTCATCGCCAGGCATGGCAAGGGCCGCTTCGTGTACACGGGCCTCTCGTTCTTCCGGCAGCTGCCGGCGGGCGTGCCGGGTGCGTACCGCTTGTTCGCCAACCTCATCGACCATGGAAGCTGAACCCGAACGCAGCTGGCGGGGCGCCTACCTGGTGGTCATCGGCGCGTTGGTGGTCGAGGTGGTGCTGCTCGCCTGGATGAGCTGGAGCTACTCCTGAGCGCGCTCGACTGGGCGGTGCTGATCGGCACGCTGACCCTCATCGTCGCCTACGGCGTGTGGAAGACGCGCGGGCCGCAGAACGCGGGCAACTACCTGCGCGGTGGCTCGGACGCGAAGTGGTGGACGATCGGCTTGTCGATCATGGCCACGCAGGCCAGCGCGATCACCTTTCTCTCCACGCCGGGCCAGGGCTTCGAAGACGGGCTGGGCTTCGTTCAGTTCTACTTCGGCGTGCCGCTGGCGATGGTCATCCTCTCGGCGACGATCGTGCCCATCTACTACCGGACGCGCGTGCTCACCGCGTACGAGTACCTCGAGCAACGCTTCGACCTGAAGACGCGCCAGCTCACCGCGCTCATCTTCCTGCTTCAGCGCGGCCTCGGTGCGGGCCTGTCGATCTACGCGCCGGCGATCATCCTCAGCACGGTGCTCGGCTGGTCGTTGATGTGGACCAACCTCATCCTGGGCGTCGTGGTGATCGCGTACACGGTCTCTGGCGGCACGCGCGCGGTGAACCAGACACAGCAACTGCAGATGACCGTGATGCTCAGCGGCATGGCGTTGGCGTTCGTGTTCATTCTCACCAACCTGCCCAACGGCATCTCGCCCAGCGACGCGTTCGATCTCGCCGGGGTGTTCGGAAAGATGAAGGCGGTCGACTTTCAGCCGCGCCTCGAGACCCGCTACACCTTCTGGTCGGGCATCACCGGCGGCACCTTCGTCGCGCTCGCGTACTTCGGCACCGATCAATCGCAGGTGCAGCGCTACCTCTCGGGCGAGTCGTTGACGCAGAGCCGGCTGGGCATGCTCTTCAACGGCCTGGTGAAGGTGCCGATGCAGTTGATGATTCTGTCGGTCGGCGTGCTGGTCTTCGTCTTCTTCCAGTTCCAGGCGCCGCCGGTGTTCTTCAACAAGCCCGAGCTCGAGCGTGTTCGGCTCTCTGAGAAGGCACCCGCGCTCACCCTGCTCGAGCAGGAGCACCAGTCGCTCTTCGCCCAGAAGCGCGTGCTCATCGATCGCTGGCTCGAGACGCCTTCCGGCCGCGCGCCGATGGAAGACGAGCTGCGCAGCCTCGAGAAACGTTCGAAGGCGGTGCGTGAAGAGACGCGCAAGCTGGTGAAGTCGGTCAGCCCTCGCGCGAACGTCAAAGACGCCGACTACGTCTTTCTGACCTTCGTGATGACCCGCTTTCCTGCAGGGCTGGTCGGCTTGCTCCTGGCGGTGGTGCTCTGCGCGGCGATGTCGGCCACGGCGAGCGCGCTCAATGCGCTCGGCACCACCACGGTGGTCGACTTCTACAAACGCAGCTTCAAGCCCCAGGCGACGGACGTCGAAGGCGTGCGTGCCGGCAAGCTGTTCACCGTGATGTGGGGCGCGCTGGCCGTCTCCTTTGCGATCTTCGCCTCGCAGCTCGACAACCTCATCCAGGCCGTGAACATCCTCGGGTCGATCTTCTACGGGCCGATGCTGGGCGTCTTCCTGGTCGGGTTCTTCTTCAAGCGCGCCCGCGGCACGCCGGTGTTCTGGGCCACCTTGCTGGCGCAGGCCACGGTGTTGGTCACCTTCTTCGCGGCCGACATCGGCTACCTCTGGTTCAACGTCATCGGCTGCACCGGGGTGGCGCTGTTCACCTTGCTGTTTCAATGGGTGTTGCCGGGGCCTGAAGACAGAAAGCAATCCTCGAAATTCTGAGGGTCTGCGAAGGTGGGGGCCTTGAATCCCGCCACGTGGCGGTCGTCCTACGTGCGTCACTTTCGAGCCCCCCGAAGGAGCCCCATGCGCCACCCCGTTCGTCTACTCGCGCTCGCCGCCCTGACCCTCGCCTCCCTCGCTTCCGCCCAGCAATACAAGCGCCCCATCAAGAAGGCCGCGGAGGCTCTGGAAGACGCGGCCCGGCAGGCCCGTCGCGGCGGCCCGCAGTGCAAGCAAGCCGTCTACGAGCAGCTCGATGAGCTCGCCGACCAGGTCGATGACCTGAAGAAGAACGGCAGGCCCCGCGACGCGGCCCGGCTGAAGTTCGAAGTGGCCAACATCGGCTCGGCCGCGTCGTGGAGCGGCTGCCCCGACGGCGTCGTGCAGAGCATTCACCGCGCGTCCGACTTCCTCGATGAGGCGCGCACGTCGATGTTCAGCGATCGCCGTGACGACCGCCGCGACGACGACGACGACGATGATGATGAGGACAACCGCTTTCAGCTCGCGCAGATGAACCCGCTGCAGGTGCAGCTCAACTCGAACTTCGACGGCGAGCCGGCGGTGAAGGTCGTCGTTCCCGAGCTCACCCTGCGCAACCTGCGCGGTCAGCGCTTCTACCTGGGCGCGCGTTTCCGCAGCTTCCAGGGTCACTGGAGCGAGTGGGTCACCACCCAGCAGTGGAGCGTACCGGCCGACCCTTTCAACTGGAAGAACCCGTTCAGCCACTACTTCCGCTACTCGACGCTCGCCGAAGACGACTTCAGCAACGGCCGCTTCGTGGCGCGTGTATCGGTGTTCGACTCGAGTGGCCGCGAGCTGACGTTTCGCGAGGTGAGCTTCACCGTCAATCGCCTGCCCCAGCTGCCGCCTGCCCCGGTGGTGGTGGCGCCGCCCCCGCCTCAGCAGCCGCCCATGCAGGTGCGTGACTGCGGCACCGGCCCCGACGTGGGGTGCAGCATGATGCGTGATGGCCGTTACGCGATGGATGCCGCGACGTTCCAGGGCTTCATGCGCTCGATGCAGTCGAACACCAGCGAGATGATGCGCGGCCAAACGGTGCAGACGATGTTCAACACGAACTACGTGACCGCCGTGCAGTTTGGGCTCGTGCTCGACCTGTTCCAGTCGGAAATGTACAAGTTGCAGGTCGCGCAGACTGGCGCGCCGCGCGTGGTGAACCCGCAGCACGCCATCGGCTACGCGGACAAGTTCAGCAGTAACCTGTTCCGCACGCAGTACACGCAGTTGATGGCGCAGCAGCAGGGGGGTGGTCAGCAGATGCCGCCCAACCGCCCGCCGCAGACCGGTCCGTTCCCGGGCCAGCCGCCCCCGCCGCCGCCTCCTCCTGGAAATGTGGGGCGTGACTGCGGCACCGGTCCTCAGGATCCCGGCTGTGGCATGCGCCGCAACGGCATGTGGGCGATGGACGCGATGGCGTGGAGCGGCGTGTACAACTCGGCGCGCAACACGGCCAACGAGCTGACCCGCCAGTCGATGGTGCAGCAGGCGCTCGGCAACCAGGCACTCACCGCGGCGCAGCTGGGACTGTTGATGGACCTGTTCAACAACGAGCTCACCCGCCTCGACGTGGCGAAGTTCGCGGCGACGCGCGTGGTGAACCCGCAGCACGCCATCGGGTTGTCGACCAAGTTCAACAACTCAATCCTGGCGCAGGATTTCGTGAATGTGATGGGCCGCCAGCGCTGAAAACCGCTCCCTGCGACAGCGGGGAGAGGTCGGTGCGAAGCACCGGGTGAGGGGCCCGACGCAGATGCCCAAAGGGCCCCTCTCCCCGCTGCGCAAGGAGAGGGAGCTCAGCTGCGTTCCGCTGCTACGGCTCTCTGGTCCCTTCGCCTCGGCCAGCCGTCCGCTTCGCTTCCGTCTGTCTCGCGCAGCGTTCCGCTGCTACGGCTCCGCTCCGATGCGCGTCCTGATCGCCGTGGCCCTGTTGTCGATCCCCGCAGTCGCGGCCCCCCGCGACTTCCCATTCACGTGGACGAGCCGCACCTCGGCGGCGGGACAAAACAGCCTCGAGGCGTGGTTCACCCCCCGCCTCGTTCGCACCGACGACTTCCTCCAGCTCGATACGCGCGTGGTGTGGACGTACGGCGTCACGCGCACGCTGGAGTCGCAGCTCTCGCTCGACACCGACTTCCAGCGCACCGACCGCACTGAAGGGCTCGACGCACGGGTCACTTCGCTCTGGCGCTGGACCACCTGGCGCGAAGGCACGCCGTTCGCGGTGGGTGGCCTGGGCCGCGTGTCGCTCGGCCTCGATCAATTCGAAGCCGAAGCGCGCCTGTTCACCGACCTGCACCTCGAGCGCGTGGTGATCGCCCTCAACCTCTCCGCGTCGCGCGCCTTGTTCTGGAACAACCGCGAAGGCGTCGATACCCGGCTCGAGGAGAGCTTCGCGGTCAACTACTCCGTGTCGACCGCGGTGACTGTCGGCCTCGAGGCCCGCGCGAAGTCGGCGTGGAAGCTGCGCGAGTACCAGGGCACGGCGATTTATGTCGGCCCCGCAATGACGTTCACGCACCCGAAGTTCTGGCTGACCATCGGTGGTTACGCGCAGGTGGCCGCCGACCGGGCCAACGCGGATCGTGAACTCGATGAACCCAACGAACTGCGTGACAACGAGCGCTACGTCTTCCGCGTCGCGTTCGGCTTCGACACGGTGAAGTGACCCCTCGGCGCACGTGCCGGGATGATCCGGCAGCGTGCAGAAATGAATGACCCGAATTTGTTGGTCAGCAACAAATTCGGGCAATTCATCCGGAGCGGTCTCGAGGGCTTGCCTCTCCATCGCGTCAGCGAGTGCCCCCTCGACTGGGCTCGCAGGGTTGATCGAAACAGGAGGCGCACACCGGTCCTCCCGAGCACGGGACCCGCTTCGCGGGCGATTTCGTCCGAAGGAACAGACCCACCGTTCGCATCGAGCGCAGTCGAGATGCCACCTCTGCGCCGCGCGGCAGGTGACCCCTCGACTTCGCTCGCAGGGTTGATCGAAATAAGAAGCGCACACCGTGCATCCCGAGCGGAGTCGAGGGAATACCTCTGCTTCGAGCGGGCAGTGACCCCTCGACTGCGCTCGGGGGGACCGGTGGTTTCTCAATTCCCATTTCGGCCAACCCTCTCGGGAGGACGGTGGGCTACTCGCGCGCGAGCTGTTTGAGAGCGGCTTCAGCGGCAGCCTGCCCGCAGTCTTCTTCGCCCTTCTTCCGCGGCACCGCCTTCAACTTCTCCAGCGGCGGCATCGCGTCGGTGCTGCGAAAATCGACCAACCGTTTCGCTGCCACCCGGCGCGCGGCGCAGTCCCGATTCTCCAGCGCATGAACGTAGAGTTCGAGCAACGGCAGACCCTGCCCCGCGTATTCGAGGTCCACGAAACGCAACGCGCCCCACTGGGTCCACTTCGGCTCTTGCTGCGCGAGCGACTGGAACGTCGGCAACAACATCGCCTTGGGCAACGAAGCGATCAGCTTGCGAAGGCGCGGCGTTTCGGCGTGACCGAAGTCGTCGGCGAGCGCTTCGAGGGCCAGCGGCTCGAGCGGTTCGTTCTCGGGCGCTGCAGCCATCACCTTCCACTCGTCTTCGTGACGCCCGACCTGGTGAAGCGCGGTGGCGCGCAGTTGCTGCAACGGCCAGGTCTGTCCCCTGGGTCCGAGATCCTCCAACACCTGGAGCGCCTCGCTGCCGCGCCCCGCGTCGACCAGCCGGTGCGCCTTGCGTGCAGGTTCACTGAGCCAGCTGAACCAGAAACCCAACGCGACCAACACGCCGACCGCGGCACCGATGAGCGCAGCCCTGGCGGCCGAAGAGCGGCCACTCTTCCGGAACGTCGAAGGCGGCGGCGCCGTGATGGACAGCGTCAGCGGGCGCGAGGTCGACAACGTGAAGAGCGCGGTCGCCGTCTGCGGCCGATGCTGAGGGTCTTTCTCGAGACAACCGCTCACCGCCGCGACCAGCGACGGAAAACCCGACAGGTGCGGAGCCGCCTCGAGCAACGCCGGCGGCGCCAAGTGAATGTGCTGCGAGATGAACTCACGCGCCGAAGGCCCGGGGAACGGGTGCTTGCCCGTGAGCGCCCGGAAGAGAATGACACCGAGCGCATAGAGGTCGCTGCGCGCGTCGAGCGGCTGGCCGAGCGCCTGCTCTGGCGAGACGTATTCAGGCGTGCCCAGCACGATGCCCGCCTGCGTGACCGACGACTTCGCGCCCGCTTCTTCGTCGGTCGCCATCAGGCGCGCGATGCCGAAGTCGAGCAGGCGCGCTTGCTCGAGCCCTTCGGCGGTCTTGGTGAGCACCACGTTGTCGGGCTTGAGGTCGCGATGGACGATGCCCCTGGCGTGAATCGCGGTCAGCCCCTGGGCGAGCTGGGAGAGCAGCCGCTCGACCCGGTCGACGGAGAGCGGCGCTTCACGAGTGAGCACCGTCTCGAGCGTCTCGCCTTCGACGTATTCCATCACCAGGCAAGGCGCGTCACCGTGCGAGCCGTAGTCGATGACGCGCACCACCGCGGGGTGCTCGACCGAGCTGAGCAGCAGCGCCTCTCGGCGAAACCGCTCTGAGAAACCGGCCGTCAGCGGGAGATCGCTGCGCAGCACCTTGATGGCCACCGGGCGGCCGAGCGAGACCTGCTCAGCGAGATAGACGAAGCCCATGCCGCCGCGGCCCAGCAGGCGCA
>JBKJSE010000158.1:0-3054 GCA_046595925.1 Archangium sp.
ATTTCGACCGAAGGAACACACCGGTCCTCCCGAGCGGAGTCGAGGGAGTACTTCTGCCTCGCGCGGCAGGTCACCCCTCGACTTCGCTCGGGGGGAACGGTGCTGTTCCTTAGGAGCTTGGAGCAGGGTTCATCGCAAGAGGGAGCGCGATTTCATCCGAAGGAACAGACCCACCGTTCGCATCGAGCGCAGTCGAGATGCCACCTCTGCGCCGCGCGGCAGGTGACCCCTCGACTTCGCTCGGGGGAACGGTGCTGTTCCTGAGGAGCGCAGTCGAGGGAGTACTTCTGCCTTCGCGCGGCGGGTGGGGTCTCCATTCCGATTCGGAGCGAGCATTTTCCCTCTACGCTGAGCGCTCATGCAGCTGACGGCCCTCCAGCTCCCCGCGCGGTTCGGCGCTGCCTCCGAACAGCTCGCTTTCGCCGAAGCCCTGCTCGAATCGGGCCCCCGCACCGACCTCGTCCTGCTGCCCGAAGCCGCGCTCACCGGCTACGTCTCGCCCGAAGGCGACTTCGACCTCACCGCCTTCGCAGAGCCGCTCGACGGCCCCACCCGCGCTGCGCTCGCCCACCTCGCCCGCCGCTTCGACGCGCTCGTCGCAGGCCCCGTGATCGAACGCACCACCGACGGCCTCTTCAACACGCTCCTCGCCATCGCGCCCGACGGCAGCACCGCCCTGCACTACCGAAAGCACCACCCGTGGTTCCCCGAGAAGTGGGCCACACCCGGCCCGGCCCCCAGCGAAGTCTTCACCTGGCGCGGCAAGACCATCGCCGCCGCCATCTGCTTCGACGTGCACTTCCTCGCCGACGACGCAGCACCACGACTGGCCGCCGCCGACCTGCTGCTCTTCGCCAGCGCCTGGGTCGACGACGAAGGAGACGCGCGCCCCGGCCTGCTCCAACCCCTCGCGGGTGAGCATGAGCTCGCCGTGCTCAACGCCAACTGGGGCCCGGGTTCGCCGCTCGTCCATGGCCAGGGAGGTTCACTCTTCATCGACGCACGGGGCCACCTCCAGTCACGGCTGACTGCCGACACGGGCCGGCTCGACGTCACGCTTCCTTGACGCTCGTCGCTCCGTCCGCCATGTGCGCGGCATGTCTGCCGATCTGGTCGCCCGTTTCTCCAGCGCGCTCGCCCACCGCCTTCCCCGGCTGAGCGCGCCCCACACCAGCGCGCTGCGCCTGTTCAACGGCTACACCGAGGGCTTCACGCGCGTGGCCGTCGATCTCTACGGCACCACGTTGGTGCTCCACGACGCGACCACCGCGACCGGAGATCGCGCCGGCATGCTCGCGCTGGTCGAGCACGCCCGCGTGGCGATGCCGTGGCTCACCGCCGCCTTGTGGAAGCGCCGCGAGTCGCCCAGCCAGGACGAACGCAACGGCACCCTGCTCTTCGGCACTGGCGTGGGGTTGACCCGCAAGGTGCAGGAAGACGACGTCTGGTACACCACCCGGCTCACCCTCAACCGCGACGCGAGCTTCTACCTCGACACCGCGCCGCTGCGCGCCTGGGCGAAGCGCACGCTCGGGGGCAAGCGGCTGCTCAACGCGTTCGCGTACACCGGAAGCCTCGGTGTCGCCGCGATGGCCGGTGGTGCAGAGAGCGTGCTCCACAACGATCTCAACAACGCGTTCCTCACGGTCGCCAAAGACAGCTACGCGCTCAACCGCTTCCCGGTGGTGCGCAAAGACTTCTGGCCCGGAGACTTCTTCGACGTCATCGGCCGGCTGAAGAAAGAACCGCTCTTCGACTGCATCTTCGTCGACCCGCCGTTCTTCTCCGTCACCGAGAAGGGCCGCGTGGATCTCGAGCAGGACATGGTGCGGCTGCTCAACAAGGTTCGGCCGCTCATTGCGCATGGGGGAACGTTGGTGGCGATCAACAACGGCGTGTTCGTCTCGGGTGCTGACTTCATGAAGGCGATGGACGCGGTGTGCACCGGTGGGTACCTGACCTTCGGCGAGCGCATCGACGTGCCGGAAGACTTCGTGGGCTACCCCGATACGAAGCAGGGCGCGCTGCCGGTCGATCCGGCGCCGTTCAACCACTCGACCAAGATGGCCGTGTTGAACGTGACGAGAAAAGACGGCCGCACCCGCTGAGCAGCGATACAGGTCGCACGGTGATCACTCCTGCAGACGTCGAGGCCAGGCTGCAGTCGATGTTCATCGACGCCGCGGGCACGTCGCTGCGCCGGGAGGATCTGAAGAAGGCGGTCGAGGTCGCGGCGCTGCTCAATGAGCTCTCCCGGCTCGGGCGCGACGGCACGCTGGTCGACGTCGCGGCGGGTAAGTCGTACCTGGGGCTGCTCGCCGTCGAGCTGCTCGGCTTCGAACACCTCGTGGTCATCGAGCGCGACGAGAAGCGCCTCGCTGACGTGAAGCACGCGATGGGCAAGCTCACACGGGCTGCGAAGATCGAGCTGCATCACGGCGACGTGGCGGAGGCTGCGTTCTGGCCGAAGGGCCCGGCGATCGTGACGGCGCTTCACGCGTGTGGGCCTGCGTCAGACGCGGTGCTCGACGCGGCGGTGAGTTGCGAGGCGAAGTGGCTGCTGCTGGTACCGTGTTGTTACGGCGCGACCATTCCATCGTGGGCCATCGGAAAGCGGCGCGCGGACGAGCTGGGAATGCCGGCGCACTCCGAGGTGCAGAAGCGGTTCATGCAGTCGTTCGTCGATGGCGAACGAACGCTCCGGCTCGAGGCCGCGGGCTGGGAGACCACGGTGGTTCCCTTCGTCGCTCCCACGGTGACGCCGCACAACCTGCTCTTCAGAGCCCGCAGGTTGAAGGAGCCGAAGCGAATGGCAGGGGCAGCGGTGCAATTGCAACGGATGCTCGACCCTCTCCCGAAGAGGCTGGTGAAATAGGGCAGCCACCGGTCCCCCCGAGCGGCCGGGCGGAGTCGAGGGGGCACCTGCAGCGCGAAGCGGAGGTAATCCCTCGACTGCGCTCCTAAGGAACAGCACCGTTCCCCCCGAGCGAAGTCGAGGGGTCACCTGCCGCGCGGCGCAGAGGTGGCATCTCGACTGCGCTCGATGCGAACGGT
>JBKJSE010000182.1:0-4254 GCA_046595925.1 Archangium sp.
CGCGTTGTTGAAGGCGGCGGTGATGCGCGCCTCGTCGAGGAACATCTTCACGAACGAGTCGTCGGCCTTCACGTCAGGCAGGATCTGCTTGAGCGCGACGAACTTCTTGAAGCCGCCGGGGCCCGGCAGGTAGGCCAAAAACAGCTCGGCCATGCCGCCAACGGACAAGCGGGTGATGATCTCGTACTTTCCGACGCGTCGACCCCGATCGAGGTCTGATGATGACTTCGACGGCATGGGCGAGCGCACCCTACCAATCAAAACCAACCAGTTACAGCTTCCAGAACGCCCACGGCCTGAGGTCTTTCACAGGACAGGTGGTCGAGCCGTACGCCCCGCTGCTCACGTTGAGGAAATTCCAGCGGGCATTGCCGATGGACAAGGTGTCGTTGGCGCCGGGCAGCAGCTCGATGGTGTTGGCGCCGTTGCTGAACTTGAGGCCGAAGAAGAGCAACCGGCCGCACGCGTTCTGGGTGCACCCGACCGCGACCTGGCCGTCTTCCACCCGGAACGGACCGAGATCGGCGGCCTGCAGCAACCGGCCGCCCTGCCCCATGTCGGCGGCGAAGAGCACCTCTGCGGTGAGCAGATCTTTGAGGACGAAGGCGCGGGAAGGTTGAGAGGTGTCGCCGTCGTCGACCAGCGTGGCCACCACCTGCCGCCCACTCATGAGCGGCGCGCCGGTGCCGATGGGCAATTTGATCTGAACGCGCCCGGTCAGCAACTCACCGGCGATGGGCCCTGGACGGGAGAACGACATGAGCAGCGTGTTCGATTGATAGACCGCCGACGTGAGCAGCCCCGTGCCGGAATACTGGCTGCCCTGCGGCCGTGCGCTCATCTCGAAGAAGCCCATGTTGTCGGGCGTGGCCACGGTGAGGATCCACTCGGCACCGACCGCGGGGAATTCGTTGGCGGGGCAGCCGGTGGTGCACGCGCCATCGAGGCAGAGCTCATCGGCGCCCTTGCACTGGGAAGTGGTGGTGCAGGCAGCGCCACGCGAGGGGCCGATCTCGACCTCGAGATCCTGCGGGGCGAACGGGCGCGTGGTGCAGGTGGTCGAGACGCGAGGCAGTGGGCCTGCGCCGACGCCCGCGTCGTTGAAGCTGACGCCGGTGGGCTTCTGCGGAGAAAAACAGAGCTCGAGGGTGAACGGCTCGTTGACCGGCGCGTTCTGCTGATCGAGGCAGCCATCGGTGCCGCAGTTGCTGAAGCCGGCGATCTGCACCACGCCGTCCCAGGTGCGTTCGACCGTGCCGCCGGCCTCCAACCGAAGCACGCGCTCGGTGCCCGCATCAGGGCAGCTGCAGCTCGAGTTGCAGGCGTTCGAGCAGAACCGGCACTCGCAGGCGAGATCGTCGAAGGCGAACTGCTGACCGTTGACCTCGCGCTTGACCGTCAGGCCGCGCTTGCCGGCCGTATCGTCGACGTAGATGGGCAACCGGGTGGTGTTGACCAGTCGAAGCGTGACCGGTTGGGGCGTCGGCGGGCTACAGCGGCAGCCAGCGATCGACATCATCAGAAGAGAGAGGGAGATGAGGCGCATGTCTGGCGTGAATGTCGTAGGCGGCCGGCCCACAGAGAGCAATCCCCACAATGAATCGAATGCGTTGTGGGTTGTACCCGGAGCTTGCATCACCAAGGCCACGTCCTCCAATGTGCAGAGCTCAATGAAGTCACTTCCTCTTCTCGCGCTGATCCTGATCGCCGGCTGTGACCCGGTCGGGAGGGAGAACGGGCGCGGCTCGGCTGTTCCCGAGGTGGCGCCTCCGATCTTGAGCCCGGTCGAAATCAAACCGCCGCGCATCGAGCGGGCCCCGGTCGGCCGCGTCGATCTGATCGATCCGCCCCGGGTCGACTCGATTCAGGTCGATGAGCTGCGGCAATCTGATGGTGTCGTCGACATTCTGTGGGTGGTCGACGATTCCGGCTCGATGACCAACGAGCGGCGAACGCTGGTCGGCAACTTCAACCGCTTCGTTCAAGAGCTGCTCGCCCTGCAGGTCGACTTCCAGATGGGGGTGACCTCGATCGTGGCCAGCGACGGGGGCCGGCTGCGCGGCACCACGAAGATCATCACCAACATGACCGTCGATCCCCGCCGGGTGTTCGAGCAGAACACCACCTTCCCCACCTCGCGTTCGCGCTGGGAACAGGGCCTGCGCATGACGCAGTTGGGGCTCTCGTCGCCCAACATCGATCCGGGTCAGCCCAACGCGGGCTTCCTGCGACCCAACGCGGCGCTGGCGGTCATCGTGCTCACCAACGAAGACGACTCGAGCTTCGGCACCACCGATCACTACGCGCGCGTCTTCAAGGCGCTCAAGGGCAAGGGCAACGAGAACCTGGTGAGCTTCTCGGTGATCGGCGGCACCATTCCCAACGGCTGCGTGCCCCCGGGCGAGACCGGGCTCTATGGCAGCACCGCTGACCCCGCGATCCGCTACGCCGAGGTCGCCACCAAGACCGGCGGCATCATCGGCAGCATCTGCGACGCGAGCTTCGAGCAGACGCTGGTGCGCATCGCGCAGGCCCTCAACACCTTGAAGCGGGTCTTCCCGCTCACCCTGCCCCCCATCGTCAACTCGATCAGCGTCACCGTCGGCGGGGTCACCATCGCGCAGGATCCGGTCAACGGCTGGCAGTACCGCGCCGACACCAACTCAGTCGTCTTCCTGGGCAACTACGTGCCCCCGCCCGGTTCCACCGTGCGCCTTCAGTACGCCTACGCCCGCCCATGAGAGTCTGGTTCTTCGCCCTGATGTTGTTGGCCGGGTGCTCGCGGAGCGCGCTCAACCCCGACTGTCCCAATGGCTACACCCGGCCCGATGGTGGTTCGTGCGTGTGCCAGACCGACGAAGGGTGTCCCACGGGCTACGCGTGTGAAGAGGCGGTCTGTGTTTGCCGCAACACGAACTGCTGCCCCGGCGGCTACGAGTACTCGGCTGACTCGGAAGCGTGCGTCTGCCGCGCCTCGGAGTGCTGCCCGCGCGATCACCGCTGGCTGCCCGACGAGCGCCGCTGCGTGTGCGACGACGAGAACTGCTGCCCCGGCGGCTACGAGTTCAACACCCTCGCCCGTGCGTGCGAGTGCGCCGATGACGCGTGCTGCCCGGTCGGCTTCACGTGGGACGCCGAGAAGTCGTTGTGCGCGTGCGCCTCTGACAACTGCTGCCCGGTCGACTTCCGCTACGACGCGCTGACGGGCGATTGTGTCTGCGCCAAGACGGAGTGCTGCCCGGCCAACCACGAATACGATCCCGCCCTGGCGGCCTGCGTGTGCGTGGGCAACGCGTGCTGCCCTCCAGGCTTCATGCGGGGCGCTGGCAACCGCTGCGTGTGCATCAACAACGCGAGCTGCCCTGCCAACCAGGTCTGCGACGCGGCGTCGGGCTCGTGCAAGTGCAGCAGCAACGCGGGCTGTCCGGCGAACAACTTCTGCAACGCGCTGGGGTACTGCCAGTCGTTCGCCTCGTGCACCTCGAACCTCGACTGCCCCGGCGGCACGTTCTGCGACATCACCACCACGCGCTGCATTCCCAATGGGCCGTGCACGCTCGACGAACATTGTCCGCTCAGCCAGGTGTGCAGCACCGCGACGCTGCAGTGTCGCGGCGGCTGCCGGGACGACGGTGATTGCATTCCGAAGAACTCGTGCGTGACGGGGCAGTGTCAGTTTTTCTGCAGGGACAACTCGTTCTGCGCGGTGAATCAGTTCTGCGATCGCACGAACGGCACCTGCGCGACCCGACCTGCGCGGCGTGACTGTGAGAGCTGCACGCCCGGCCTCGAGTGCGCAGCGACCATCTCGTGCCTCACCTTCGTGACCGAGGGGCAGATGGGCAGCTTCTGCGGGCACGACTGCTCGACCGATGCCGATTGTCCGTCGGGCTTCGATTGTGGCGGGGTGATCTTCAGCTGCTCGAGTGGCGCGAGCTGCCCCGTGGCGCCGGGTGGTGGCGTGGTCACCTGCAACTCGTTCACGGTCGAGAACGAGACGGGGCCGCAGTTCTATTGCTCGGGCTCGGACGGGTTGCCGATCGAGTACAAGAAGTCGTGCGCGCCGAGGTCGGGCTTCTGCCCTGCGAGCGCCGCCCCGTAGTTCAAACCAGGGTCCCCGAGAGGCCGCACACCGTGCATCCCGAGCAGGGGACCGGCTTCGCAGGCGATTTCGTCCGAAGGAACAGACCCACCGTTCGCATCGAGCGCAGTCGAGATGCCACCTCTGCGCCGCGCGGCAGGTGACCCCTCGAC
>JBKJSE010000329.1:0-2866 GCA_046595925.1 Archangium sp.
GCCGATGCGTCGAAGCCCGCCGCGTTGGAAGCGCAGGCGATCGTCTCCCGCACGTTCGCGCTCACCGGCCAGAAGCGACACGCGTCGGCCGGGTATCACCTGTGCGACCTCGCGCACTGCCAGCTCTACCGGGGCCTGGGCGCCTCGAGCGCCGACGCCGAAGCCGCGGTGAAGAAGACCGCCCATCAGGTGCTGTTGATCGGCGGCATCGTGCTCAAGCCAGCCTTCTTCCACTCAGCGTGTGGTGGTCACACCAGCTCGGCGGCCGATGTGTTCGGCGAGCCCGCGGCCGGCTCAGCGGTGAGTGACGTCGAGAACGGCGCGCCCCGTTGCAAAGGCACCGAGCTCGCGTGGACCTTCGAGGTGGAGAAGAACCGCCTCGCCGAAGCGTTGAGCGTGGCACCCAACGGCATGGCGTTCGAACCCCTGCGGCGCGACAGCGGTGGCCGCATTCTCGACCTGCGCTCGTTCGGGAAACGCTTCAGTGGGCAGGACTTCCTCTCGAAGGTGGGCCGCGCGTTCGGTTGGCGCTCGGTGCGCAGCCTCAAGTTCAGCACCACGGAGAGCGATACCTCGGTCGTCATTCAGGGGGCGGGCACCGGTCACGGCGTGGGCCTCTGTCAGCTCGGAGCGCGCGCGCTCGCCGACAAGGGGGTCGACGCGAAGGGCATTCTCACCCGCTACTTCCCCGAGTCGCAGATCAAGCCGGCACCCTGAACTCGAAGCTACCGAAGCCGCGCAAACAAGAACACCCGTCGGAACGCGAAGAACACAGCACCGTCGCCGAGCTCGCGTCGAAGCGCGCCGCGATAGACCTCGCAGAACCGCTCGAAGTCCGCGGGCGCCAACCGCGCTCGGTACGCCGAGAGCTGACCGCCCTTCGCGAACTCGACGAGTCCGTCCACCGACGCATGCAGCTGCGGGTAGTACCAGGTGCCCACCCTGCTCTCAGCGATGCGGTCATCGCGAGCGAAGAGCTCGGCGTAGACCTCAGGTGACTCCACCGGCGAGCGATGGCTGAAGCCGTCGAGTTCCTGCGCGAACGCAGCGGCCGTCTCCAAAGAGCACCGATAGAACGGGGTCTGAGGGTTCGACGGCATCTGCACCGCAAGCTCACCACCCGCAGCCACCAGCGACACCACGCGCGGCACGTACGCGCGGTGATCAGCAACCCAATTGAAAGCCGAGTTGCTCAACACGCGATCGAACCGTGCATCCGGCAACGAGGTCGAGATGTCGCGTTGCTCGAGCGTCACGCCCGCGGTCAACCCGGCGTTCTTCAACATCGCAGGCGAGGTATCGAGCCCCAGCGAGCTCGACACCTGCAGCGCCTGGTGCGCCTTGACGGTGAGCGCGCCGGTGCCGCACCCCAGATCGAGCAGGGTGCCTCGCCGCGCAGGAGAGACGAGGCGAAGCAGATCATCGAACGGCGCCGTCCGATCAGTGGCGAAGCGCGCGTAGACCTCGGGAGCCCAACCATCGGCGGTCATTGCCATGGGTCGCTTCTAACGCGCCCTACCTGAACGCACAGTCGCTCCCTTGCGCGGGTGAATCGATGCGTAAAGATGCGCGTGCCCTTCGGGGCGAAAGGAGGTGGTGCCTTGCAGAGTCATAAAGCAGGGACCATCTCCGCAGTGGTTCTCTGAAGCCTTGCGGCTCAGGTGACATTGCGGAGTGGCCCGAAAGAAAGTTGTGGGAGCCGCCTCTGCGATACGAGAGGCGGCTCTTCTTTTTCCCTGGACCACACATGGCGATTCTCACCGACGACTTTCGCGCTGCGCGGGGCCTCAGCTGGGGCCACGCGCAATCTCTGTTCGGCGTGATGGGCCGGCCGAAGGTGAGCGTGCCCCTACGCCGCGAGCGGCTGCAGACGCCCGATGGTGACTTCGTCGATCTCGATCGCGTGGAGGGCACGCGCGGCGCTCCGACGGTCATCCTGCTGCACGGGCTCGAGGGCTCGTCGGGCTCTGGCTACATCCAGCTGATGCTGCGCGATCTCTCAGCCCTCGGGTGGACGGGCCTCGCGCTCAACGCGCGCAGTTGTTCGGGTGAGCCCAACCTGCAGGCGGCGTCCTATTCGTCGGGCGACTTCCGCGATCTCGCGTGGCTGGTCGGGCAGCTTGAAGGGCCGCTCTTCGCGGTGGGCTTCTCGCTGGGCGCCAGCGTGCTGCTCAACTTTCTCTCGAAGCATGAAGCCGCGCAGAAGCTCAGAGGCGCGGTGGCGGTCTCTGCGCCGTTCGAGCTCGCGCGCGGCGTGCGCTTCATCGACTCGGGGTCAGTGCTCTCACGCGCGTACCTGAACCGGTTTCTTCCGGCGATGAAGGTCAAGGCCCTCGCCAAGGCAAAGACCCACCCGAAGGCGTTCGACGTGCGCGCCATCGAAGCGACCACCCGCATTCGCGACTTCGATCACCTGGTGACCGCGCCGCTCTTCGGGTTCTCCTCGGCCGAGGACTACTACGCGAAGTGTTCCGCGGGCCCGCAGCTCACGTCGATCCACACGCGCACGCTGCTGCTCTCGGCGCACGACGACGCGCTCGCGCCGCCGGTGCTGCCTTCAGACGTGGCGAACAATGAAGCGCTCGACGTGCTGCTGACGAGGCGTGGTGGTCACGTGGGCTTCGTCACCGGCTCGCTGCTGCGGCCTGAGTTCTGGGCAGAGGCGCGGGTGCTGCGGTGGTTGCAGGAACGCGCCGAGAAGTAGGCGCGGGCCGGACCGTTCCTCCCGAGCAGGGGTACCGGCTTCGCCGGCGATTTCGTCCGAAGGAACAGCCCCACCGTTCGCATCGAGCGCAGTCGAGATGCCACCTCTGCGCCGCGCGGCAGGTGACCCCTCGACTTCGCTCGGGGGGACCGGCTTCGCCGG
>JBKJSE010000406.1:0-16888 GCA_046595925.1 Archangium sp.
CTTCGCGACGACCAAGACAACGTGGTTTTCATCGCGACAGCTCAGGTCGGCCCCTGGGTTATCGGACGTGGTCCAGAGGTAGAAGTCGGTGGTCAGGTTCTCCCTGAAGGAGTGAAAAAGAGTGTCGTTCTGGGATCAGGTCAAGCGCATGTTCGGCGGCGGCGGCACGGCGCAGCAGAACCTCGTGCGCGACGCGATGCTCGGCCGGGTGGCGCGCAAGGAGCGCTTCACCGCGCTCGAGATCGCCAACGAGGTGACCGCGAACGATCCGCACCGCACTGCCGACGATCTGCGCCTCGTCAGCGACACGGTGCACCGGCTGTTCAAAGACGGCCTGCTGCTCCCGCTGGGCTACGCGCAGGACTCCGCGGGCGCGTTCGGGCCGGTGAGCTCGCCGCCGCTCGTCGTGCCGCCAGCCAACGTGGTGGCCGCGGTCGGTTCCGGGCTCTCGCAAGAGCAGCGCATTCGCAACGCGATCAACGCGCGGGCTGCGAAGAAGGAGCCGTTCAACTCGATGGAGATCGCCGCGGAGATCACGCGGACGAACGCTCCCGACTTCATGACGGTGGCCACGCTGGTGGGCCGCCTCTGCACTGAGCTGCTGCCGGGCCTGGGCTACTCGCTCGTCGCAGGCACCTGGCGCTTCGGCGTGGTCGCGGCTCCCCCGGTGGTGAACATTCAGCAGCAACAGCGCCAGTCAGCACCGCCCGTGCGCGTGGCGCCGCCGCCCCCGGCAGCCCCGCTGGTGATCGCCAACTACCAGGCGAACCCGGAGATCCTCGGGCTGTCCGCTGATGAGCTGCGCAAACGCGCTGTGAAGATCAACCCGTACCGCACCGCGTGGATCGGGCGGGTCGACACCATTCCGCCGCAGAGCGACGAACGCACGGCGCTGATCGATCGCGGGCTCATCCTTCGTGGGCTGCTCACCGAGGTGCAGATCTCCGAGATCCACCGCGTGGGCGATCTCTGGCTGCGCTTTCACGACGCCGAGCGCCTCGCCACGGCTGCTGCCGCGAAGACCGCCGATGACGCGATCGAACAAATTCGCGAGGCGAAGCGGAAGAAGCGCGAAGAGCGCAAGGCCGCTTCGGAAGCCAAAGAGCGGGCGCGTGTCGAAGGCGTGGCCAAGCGCCGGGCCGAAGACATCATCTTTCTGGGCCGCGGCGTTTCTCGCGGGCTCACCGATCGACGCGTCGACGTCGAAGCGCTCCAGCAGCTGGGCCTGCCGTTGTGGAGCACGCCTGCCGACGTCGCGAAGGGCCTCGAGCTCACCATCAAGCAGCTGCGCTGGTTGTGCTTCCACGCCGAAGCCACGCGTAAGACGCACTACGTCTACTTCGAGATCGAGAAGCGCTCGGGCGGCAAGCGGTTGCTCTCGGCTCCGCACGCGTTGCTCAAGGCGACGCAGCGCAAGGTGCTCGACCTGGTGCTCGCGAAGATTCCTCTCGAGGCCGAAGCGCACGGCTTCGTGAAGGGCCGCAGCACGGTGACCAATGCCACGCCGCACGTGGGGCAGGGCGTGGTGCTGAACGTCGACCTGAAGGACTTCTTTCCGACCATCTCGTACCGACGCGTGCGCGGGCTCTTTCAGTCTCTTGGCTTCTCACCGGCGGTGGCCACGGTGCTGGGTCTGCTCTGCACCGAAGCGCCGCGCCGGAAGATCAGCTTCGAAGGCGCCGAGTGGTGGGTCGCCGTCGCAGAGCGGTGTTTGCCGCAAGGCGCGCCGACCAGTCCACTGATCGCCAACGCGATCTCCCGCAAGCTCGATCGCCGATTGCGCGGGAGGCTCGCGAAGAAGGGCTGGGTCTACACGCGCTACGCCGACGACCTCTCCTTCTCGAAGAAGACCTTCACCCGCGGTGAGCTCGGCTTCGTGCACGCGAGCATTCGTCACGTCGTGCAGGACGAGGGCTTTGCGCTCAACCCGAAGAAGGGCCGGGCGCAGGGGCGGGGTGGGCGGCAAGACGTCACTGGCATCGTCGTGAACGTGAAGCCCGGCGTGCCGCGCGACGAACTCAAGCGGCTGCGTGCGATCCTGCACCAGGCGAAGAAGACCGGGCTCGAGGCGCAGAACCGCGAGAAGGTGCCCGACTACCGGCGCGTGCTCGAAGGGAAGATCGCCTACGTGATGATGGTCGACCGCGCGAAGGGTCAGAAGCTGAAGGCCGCGCTCGACGCCGTTTGACCACCCAACGCCGTCGCCCTTGGGGCTTTGGTCACTGAATGACCCTTGCCATGCGCAGCACCGCGGTCTCGAAGCGCGCACCGACCGCCTTCGATGACTTCTCGTTGATGATGATCTGCGGCTTGTCGCCCACCATGCTCACCCCGAGCGGGAACGACGACTGCACCGTCTCTGCGTCGAGCGCGAGCGCGTAGAGCTGGTTGTCTTGCGAGAGTTCCCACAGCGCTTTGACGGTGGCTGCCGAAGCGCCGGGCACCAGCAGCAGCGCTGAGGCCTTGTGGTTGTCGATCTCGCCCTGCAGCTGGTTCTCGTCGCGGAAGTCGACGGCGATGTACTTGAGCGGGCGCTTCTTGATCTCGGTGACGCTGGAGTCCTTCAACGTTCCGATGAGCGCGCCGCGATCAGCCGACTGTCCGGGCTCGGAGACCACGAGCAGCACGAAGGGGCCCGCGCCGCGCGCGTCGAAGTTGACGTCGTAGGTCAGCACTTTGAGCAGCACGGGCAGCGCCGTCTTCACGTCGACTTGCGCGCTGGCTGTCGATGCCGTGAGCAACATCAACGCGGCGAGAAGCAGGCGAACCCCCATGAGGTCGAGCGTAGCGCGCCTTTTCACCCCGGCTAGACTTGTGCCAGTGAACGGTCGTGACGAGCTGAGTCTGCTTCCCCCTTGTGCGACGACCGGCATCGGTAGCCTCCCGCTTTCACTGGCCGAAGCGCTGGAACTGTCGCTGCAACAGGATGTTCCATACCTGCCTGAGGTGGCCGGCGAGTTGATGTTGCCGCTCGCGCTGAGTGCAGCGCTTCCGTCTGCGCTCGAGCCCTTCGTCGCCGCGCTTCAGCTGCGGGGGGCGAAGTTTGCGAAGGTGCAGCTTGCGGGGCCGGCGACGGTGATGGCGTATTCAGATCGGCGGGAAGGCGTGGTCGCGCATCTGGCGGCGAAGGCGGCGGCGATCACGCGCGAGTTGATTGCGGCGAAGGTGACGCCGATTCTCTTTCTCGATGAGCCCGGGCTGGGCATGGGGTCGCTGCCCGTCGAGGCCCTCGAGGCCGTTCGTCGATCAGCGAGTGATGCCGGAGCGATCGTGGGCGTGCACTGCTGCGGACAGACGCGGTGGGGTGAGTTGCTCGGGCTTGGCTTCCAGGTGGTCAGCCTCGATGCGCGGTTGTCGCTCGAGGCGCTGCTGGAAGATCGGCGCGCGTGGTCGCGGTTCGTCGAAGGCGGCGGGACGTTGTGCCTGGGGATCATTCCGACGAACGCGGGCGCGAGGTACGACGTGAATGAGCTGTGCGATTCGGTGGAGGCTTCGTTGCGCGCGACGACCCCGAAGTTCGAGCAGGTGCTGTCGCGGATGTTGCTCTCACCTGCGTGCGGGCTGGGGCTTCACCCGGTCGAAGATGCCGCGCGGATCAGCGCAGAGGTGCGGTTGGCTCAGGCCCGGTTGCGCTCGATCTGAACGGCAAAAACGCCTTGGGGAAGGTGGTGCTCTCTGGGGCTTGGACTCGCGCTCGACGCGAACAGGCCTCTCGGCGCGGCCGTTTGTTGCTCAAACTCAGCCAGGCTTCGACGAAAGTCACAGACGTACAGCGGCCTGTACGGCCGTAGCGCAACTCTCCCGAGCGCACTGACCTGGTCCGCGAGAACGTCCTCGCCCGAAGCACAGAGGCCTGCGCGATGTGAGCTGGAACCGAAATCCCACGCCCCTCAAGAGCCGTCGTTGTTTCCTTCAGCAAGTGCACCCTGTGTCGCTGAACTCATTCCCAACGCAGCGAGCTCAGCACGCGGAACCCAGCGCCACTCGAGATACCCGGGCGGCGGAGTCGTGAGCTTCTTGGGCAACACCACCGGGTGCAGCCGCATCACCAACTCCCGATGCGTCAACGTGCGCTCGACCACGGTGAACTCGGGCCCGATGGTCGCCTTCTTCCCGAGCAGCTTCTGCAGCGTGTGATCGCCCGCGGCCCCCCGCAGCAACTCGGTCCCCGGCAATTCCCACAGCCCGCCGAACAGACCCTTCTCTTCACGTCGCGCGAGCAGCACCTCGTCACCACGACGAGCGACGGCCACCGCCAGCTCGAGCCGCTTTCGCTTCGGTGGCTTCTTGGGCCGCGGCAGCTCATCGACGCGCCCGCTCGCCAACGCCCTGCACGACGAGCTCACGGGACACACCAGACACAGCGGGTTCTGCGGCACACAAACCGTCGCACCGAGCTCCATCAGCGCCTGGTTCCAATCGCCCGGCCGCGAGCCTGCGACGAGCACCTCAGCGGCAGCCCACAACGACGCTTCCCGCGCCTTCTCGCCCGGCACACCGTCCAACTCGAGCAACCGCGAGAAGACGCGCGCCACGTTTCCATCGACGAGCGGCGCCTCGAGCTCGAACGCGATCGAAGCCACCGCGCCCGCCGTGTAGCGGCCGAAGCCGGGCAGGGTGAGCAGCGCATCGACTGAATCGGGAAGCTCGCCTTCGAAACGCGCGACCACTTCTCTCGCAGCGAGGTGCAGGTTGCGCGCACGCGAGTAGTAGCCGAGCCCGGTCCACAGCCCGAGCACCTCTTCCAGCTGCGCGGCGGCGAGCGACTTCACGGTGGGAAAGCGCGCGAGGAACTTCGTCCAGTACCGCACCACGCGTTCGACCTGCGTCTGCTGCAGCATGATCTCGCTGACCCAGACACCGTACGGCGCTCTCGACTTTCGCCAGGGCAAATCGCGCTTCGACCTGTCGAACCACCGCAGCAATTGCGTGCGCACTTCCCGCTTGAGTTCTGTCGCGCGCTGCACCGAATTCGTCACGCGTTCGACCTCATCACAAGTTATTCACGACGGCATGCTCGCCTTGATCGCGGCCGTCACCCTCACCGCCCAGCCGCTCGACCTCGACGCCTGGAATCGCGAGCGCCTGAAGACCAGCCAGGTGGGCATGTTCGTACTGGGCGGTTGGGCGGTGGGCAACATGGCCGCCGGTGCGCTCGGCTTCGGGCTCGAGCGCGATGAGCGGCTGCGGTTCCTCCACCTCGGCAACCTGCTGTGGAACGCCGTCAACCTCGGCCTCGCCTTGAACACGCTCATCCGCGAGTGGAACGCGAACCCGGCCGCCCTCGACGCGAAGCAGAGCCTCGAGGCGTCCGAGCAAATCGAGAAGATCTTCTTCATCAACGCGGCGCTCGACGTCGCCTACCTCGCGACGTCTGCCTTCCTCTGGCAGCGCGGTGAGGCGGTGGGCGACCCGCGGCTGGTGGGCCTGGGCCAATCGTTGTTGATCCAGGGCGCCTTTCTGGCCGTCTTCGATCTCACCTTCGGCATCCTCAACGCGCGCCTCACCGGCAGGCTGCTCGACGGCGTCACCGTGAACGTCACCCCGGTCGGAGTCAGCGGCTCGTTCTGAGCACAGCCGAGCGTCTGTGGCAGACTCGCGCGCCCTCCGATGAGCCTGCCCGATGAAGACCGGTACCGGATGACGCCCAGCTCGCTCGACGCGACGCTGGACTCTGGGCGCGATGGTCCTCCCCCCGGGGTGATCGTCGAAGGAACGGAGATCGGGTCTTTCGTGGTGTCGCGAAAGCTCGGCGCCGGAGCGATGGGCTCGGTCTACGCCGCATGGGACGCGCGGCTCGAGCGCGAGGTGGCGCTCAAGGTGTTGCACCTCGAGTCAGACGACCTGCTGCGCGAGGCGCGGCTGCTCGCCCGCCTCAATCATCAGAACGTGGTGACGGTGCACGAGGTCATTTCCTGGAATGGCCGCATCGTGTTGGTGATGGAGTACGCGCGCGGCCGCTCGTTGCGCGAATGGCTCGCCGAGTCGCCGCGCAGTCCCGCTGAGATCCTCGAGGTGTTCGCGCAGTGCGCCGCGGGGCTCGGCGCAGCACACGCCGCCGGCGTCATTCACCGCGACTTCAAGCCCGACAACGCGCTGGTCGACGAGTCGGGCCGCGCGCGGTTGCTCGATTTTGGCCTGGCCACGCCGCAGGTGACGGCCGGGGCGAGCCTCGCGGGATCTCCGGCGTACATGGCGCTCGCCCAGCTCGAAGGCGCGCCGGCAGATGCCCGATCCGATCAGTTTTCGTGGTGGCTGAGCCTCTACGAGGCGCTCGCAGGCAGACGCCCTCACGAGGGGGCGTCGCTCGCGGCCCTGATGGACAGCCGCCGCCGCGAGACCCTCGAAGTCACGCCCCTGCCGCTCTGGCTTCGCAGGTCGATGGCTCGGGGCCTCTCGAAGAGCCCCGACGCGCGCTTTCCTTCGATGGAGGAAGCCGCGAGGGCCATCCGCCGGCCCTGGCGGCGTCGCGCCGCGGGGGTCGGGGTGCTGCTGCTCGCCGCCGCCACCGGGCTGGGGGTCGTCGTCTCACGCGCTCCAGCGCCGTGCGCCGTGCCGTCGGTGTCTCCGGCGTCGTTCGAAGGCCGCACCGACGTGCCCGCGTTGCGTGAAGCCGCTTCCGCGTACGCGAGTGGGCTGCAGCGTTGTCTGGCCCTGCCGCGTGAAGAGCAGGTGCAGCGCGCCCGGTGTCTCGAGGTCTCGGGCCGTGAGCTCGCGCTCGCCTTCGATGCGCTCGATCAGCTCCCGGGCCTCTCTGCGGAATTGAAGCCGCGCGTGTTGCGCAGGGTGTTGCCTGCCGGCCGCTGCGAGCGCGAACCGCCCGCCCGGGTGTCTGCCTGGAACGAGGAGGAGCGGCCCGCGCTCCTCGCTTCGGTGCGTGCTCAGCTCGAGTTCGACGCGCTGCGTGCTGCGGCCACGCCCGACGAGGTGCTGCGCTTCGCCCAGGAGCATCGCCTCGCGGCCGACGCCAGCGGAGCGGTCGCCGCCCGAGCATGGGCGCGTCTGAATGAAGCCGCGGCGCTCTCGGTCACCGCGCGCATTCCCGAGGCGCTCGCGTTGTTGCGCGAGATCGAAGCCTTCCCAGGGCTCGGGTTGCGTGAGGAGACGTGGGCTGCGCAGGGCCGGTGGCTCTTCGAGTGTTACCTCGGAGACGAAGAGCGCTGCCGCGCCCAGCGTGAACACGCGCGACGCTTCGCGACTGAGCTCGATGAGCCGTGGACGCAGGCCTTCGGCAAGGAAATCGCCGTGCGGTACGAGGCGGTTCCCGTCGAGAACGCGGTCGCTGCCTGGGGCGCCATTCCCGGGGCGGGCCCCGAAGCGAGGCGCGCGATGGCCAATGAACTGGCCAACGTGCAGAACACCGACGACCCGCGCAGGCTCGAACGCGCCCGAAAGCTGGCCGGCACCATCGTCAGCCCCGATGCACGCACGCGCCTGCTCCTTCTCGAGGTCGATGCGATCGCTGCGATTCGCGCGGGCGATTTGGCGCGAGCCCGCGCGCTCTTGCGATTGATCGAAGCGGAAGACCTCGCGAACACGCCCAGCGGGCTGCAGGTCAGGCAAGCCACGCTGCTGCTGCTCCTCGGCGCTTCACGGCGCTACGACCAGATGCTCGCCTTGACGCGGCCGCCTTACCCCGAGCTGGGCGACCCCCGCTTTCGGTATCGAATGGCCCTGATGCGAATGCGCATCTTGCACTTCGTTCAGTCCCCTGAATTGGCGGAGGCCACCGCGCAAGTCGAGCTCATCACGCCCCTGCTCAACCAGAGCGAGCGGTTGTGGCTCGAGACGATCCGCGAGCACATGGCGCTGCTGGACGGCGACGTAGACGCGCTTCAGGCACTCGAGGTCGACGACGCCGACGAGGCGCTGCGGGCGTGGCAGGTCGCCGTGCTGAAGGGCGAGACCACGAAGCAGAAGGCCGTGCTCGCCGAGGCACGCGAACCCGCCGCGGACGACTGGGCCGGGCGGCGTTTGCAGATCGAGGGGCTCCTCGAAGCGGGGAAGTTCGCCGAGGCAGCCGCCGCTGCGGTGCTGGTGCGGGAGGGGGCCCCGAGCCTCGACCTGATCGCCCATGCCCGGCTGCAGGAAGCCCGCGCGCGTTGGTCGCTGGGTCAGCCCGAAGAGGCCTGCAGGGTGATGACCGGGTACGTGCTCTGGTGCGCGCTTTTGCCCGGTGAACGCGCCCGGGCCGAGGCGTTCTTTCGTGACTGCCCCTCCATCGGGGTTTCGGAAGATCCAGGCTGAAGCGTCGCATCTATTCGGTATTGCTCGGTCTCCGGTGCGCAGGCGTCACTGCGGTGGGCAGTGCTCCTCTCAAGGCGTGAGAGCGACGCATCGGTTCTGAGGCGGCCGCGACAACAAGGTGTGCGCTCCTTCGTTCTCGCCGGCTTGCTGCTCTCGACTGGCTGCGTCGGGCTCGCTGATCCCGCGTTGGTGACGGCGTCGCTGCAAACCGCCCCCAGTGATTCAGGCACGAGCTCGAATCACGACGCTGGAACGATCGCGATGATCGATGCGGGAACCGAGCAACCCGACGCCGGTGCAACTCCGGCGGTCGATGCCGGGACGCCGATGATCGACGCTGGCGTCGATCCCTGTGCTGGCATCACGTGCATGGCCGCGGGCGCCCGGTGTGAACGCACGCTCGCCCGTTGCGTGTGCGGCCCCGGGTTCACCGGCGACGGCTCGACCTGCACGCCGGTGGCTCCGGGCAGCCCCGAGACGCGCACTTCAGCGCAGGTCTGTACGGCGTGGACGGCCGCCGAGCTGCGCAAGGAACCGGGTGATGGCTTCACCACGACCGCCACCACCTGCGACCCCGGCGCGCTCTCGCGCAATGCGCTGGACGACGCGCTCGCGCGGTTGAACTTCTTCCGCTGGCTGGTCGGCCTGGGCCCCACGGCAGATGACCAGGGCGCGAACACCACGGGCCAGGCCTGCGCGGTCGTCTCTGCGTGGAACCCCGCAGGGCCAGCGGCGCACTTTCCGCAGTCGACGGCGACTTGTTACACGCAGTCGGGCGCAGGCGGCGCCGGGTCGAGCAACATCGCCTGGGGCGCGCGCGATGCGACCGACGCGATCGACCTGTGGATGATCGACTTCGGCAACGAGACCACCTTCGGGCACCGGCGGTGGTTGCTCAACCCCCCGCTGGGGCCGGTGGGCATCGGGCACTACCGGGGCGGCAACAACTACGGCTCGGCCTCCTGCATCAGCGTGTTCGGGAGCAGTGGCTCGGTCGTGCGGCCTGACTTCATCGCGTTTCCGCCGCCGGGGTTCTCGCCGCTCGAGCTGACCCAGTGGCACTGGACCATTCACGGCAACATTCCGCTGTCGGGCACCACCGTGACCGTCACGCGCGTCGGCGACGGTGTCGACATGCCCACGCGCCTCGAGATCCTCAACGGCTCGTACGGGCAGCCCACCGTGGTGGTGTTTCGCGATGGCTGGAACCCGGTGGCCGGGCAGACGTACCACGTGCGCCTCGTGGGTACGGGCGGGCTCGGGGTGGTGGAGTACGACGTGAAGCCGACCAGCTGTCCCTGATCGGTCTGACTCGACTCGGCGATGGAGGAACGTTAGGTGCGCAGCGCGTGCCTGATCCCAAACCGCTCGTCTTCGCGCTTCATGACAGCCTGATGCTCCTGGCTCCGTCTGGTTGGACGAAGGTCGAGCTCTCGATCGCCCGCACGCCGCAGGGCCTGCGGATCACCGAGCTGCAGACCAAAGGCGAAGGCGGCAAGGACCCCAAACCCCAGCCGCAGCTCCACGTCGATCTCCGTGAAGAAGCGCTGCGTTTGAGCGAGGCCATCACAGAGCTCGCCGCGGCCCTGGAAGGACGATGGGTGCCGGGCAGGGTGGTGATCGAACGGCCCACCCCGGCCTTCGCCGACTGGAAGTTCGTCCGCGATGACGGCTCGGTCGCCTGGTTCAACCGCCTCGAGCTGGGCGAGCTCAAGTCACTGTTGATCACCGACGATCTCTTCGACGCGCTCAGGGGCACCGAGCGCGCCTTCCACGATCTCCAGGGCCAGCTGCAGCAGCGGCTGGGCAAGGTGACGGGGTTTGCCTTCGACCCCGCGCACGGCGTGTTGCGGCTCGATCGCCCGGCAGGTTCGCTCGAGCTCTCGGCGCAGCTCGTCGGCAGCTACCTGCCCGACGTCTTCACGTGGATGTGGAGCTGGAGCGACGAAGAGGCCCAGCCCGCTTCCACCGATCGCGTGCGCCGCGTCTGCCAGCCCGACTTGAAGCCCGATGGCCTGGCGGCCTTCTGGCGACCCCACTTTCACTGCGACGAGGGGTTCGCCTGGGCGCTCGGCGGTCACATCGCGGTGAGCATCGGGGCGCGAGGGCTGTTCCGGGCCCAGCCGCCTGAAGCCGAAGGGGCGCTCTTCTTCGCGCTCCTCGAATTGCCAGCGCTCACAGCGCAGGCTTGAGCGGGTCGTGCTCGGCGATGATGCGGTTGACCCGCGCTTCATCGATGCGCTTTCGCAGCGACTCAGACTCGTGCTGATCGCGCACCGTCTTGGCGAGGCTGAAGGTGCTGCCCACCGAGAAGAGCAACCCCATCGCCATGAACGCCTTGACCCACGGGTCGACGGGAAGGAACCAGATGCCCATCGAGGTGACGCCCACGGCGGCGGCGAACGAGATCCAGGTCTGGGCGATCCAGGCGGACGAGTGGTGCTGCGAAGCTTCGACTTTCGACATGGTGTGCTCCCTCTTGGTTGGCTGCTGAGGAAGAACAGAACCACGGAGCATCGATTCGCTGGCGTAACGAACCGGCGCGACATCGATAACTGCCCGTAAAAATCAAAACCCCGGAGCTCCGTGACTTTTGGAGCTCCGGGGATTGACCCCGACGGGATTCGAACCCGTGTAACAGCCTTGAAAGGGCCGTATCCTGGGCCACTAGATGACGGGGCCGGCTATGTGTCCTGCAACTGTGAGTGGCGGGGGATTTGAACCCCCGACCCTCGGCTTAAAAGGCCGGTGCTCTACCAACTGAGCTAGCCACTCTCAACAACTCTTCGGCATTCCGACTCACTTCTTCTGCTTGTCTGACTCGACGACCACGTCAAACGACGCGGTGGCGCCCTCTACCGTAACTTTCACCGTCGTGGTGCCGGGATCGAGCGGCAAAATCGCGTTATCGCCGACGATCTGGGCGATTTTGCGGTCGGCCGACGAAAACAGGGCCTTGCGATCGGTCAGCACCTTGCCGTTCTTGCGGAACGCCTTGACCTGAACGTGCACCGACTCGGTGCCTTCCTTGAGGGTGAGCACTTTGGGCTCGACCTCGATGCGGTCGACGTAGATGACCTGCACCACCGCGCGCGCCTCGACGTCACCGACCTTCGCGATGACCTCGGTCTCGCCATCGCCCACCGGGGTCACCAGGCCCTTGCTCGTGACGGCGGCCACCGAAGGGTCCACCACCGACCAGCCGACCCTGGCCTTCACCGCGCGGGCGCCGTTGCGCGCCATGCACCTGGCTTCGAGCCACGACTGGGCCGTGGGCGCCTTGAAGACGACCTCGGTGGGAACGAGCTCGATGTAGTCGATTCGCTCGCAAGCCGAGAGCAGCAGGACGCTCATGAAGGCGAGGGTGCGCATGGGGAGCGCGCATAGCACGACTTGAGCCGTGTGCTAGACGCCGCGCAAAGCCAATGGCCCCCAAGCCCATCGACCCCGAAGAACAGCCCGAAGACCCCGAGGATCTCGCAGAAGAAGAGGAGACCCGGCCGACGGGTACCCTCTACATCACGCCTTCGGGGGCAGGGCGGCTGCGCGCTGAGCTCAAGCACCTGCTGACGGTCGAGCGGCCGAAGGTGACGGCCGAGGTCTCGTTCGCCGCTTCGCTGGGAGATCGTTCGGAGAACGCCGAGTACATCTACGGCAAGAAGCGGTTGCGCGAGATCGATCGGCGGCTGCGCTTCCTCGACAAGCGGCTCGAGCGGCTCACCGTGGTCGACCCGACCGAGCACAAGGACGTCAGCAAGGTGTTCTTCGGGGCGACGGTGACGCTCGAAAACGAAGAAGACGCCACCAGGGTGACCTACCAGCTGGTCGGGCCCGACGAGACGGACCTCAAGACGGGGAAGATCTCGGTCGACTCTCCGGTCGGCCGGGCCCTGCTGGGGAAGAAAGCGGGCGAAGTGGTAACGGTCAATCGGCCCAGGGGCGAAGTCGAGTTCGCCTTGATAGCCATCAAATACGTGTGAAGGCAGGCGCTCGCGCGTGCTTTAGTGGGCGCGAACAGAGTCGGTTCACCATTCCCCCCGGGGGCTTTTTTGGCGCGGAAGAACTTCGTTCTCGACACCAACGTTTTGCTGCATGACCCACGGTCGATTTACAGCTTCGACGACAACACGGTCATCGTTCCCATCTACGTCATCGAAGAACTCGACATGTTCAAGAAGGACATGTCGGAGCTCGGGCGCAACGCGCGCCAGGTGGCCCGCTACCTCGACGCGCACCGCAAGGAAGGCACGCTCGCCGAGGGTGTGCCGCTGCCGAACGGGGGCATGCTGAAGGTCTCCTTCGTGGAGCACGACCTGCCCAAGTCGATGGCCGACGGGCAGTTGATGGACAACCGCATTCTCGCGGTCGGCATCGAGACGCGCCTGCGCGACCCGAACAGCCAGACGGTGTTCATCACCAAGGACACCAACCTGCGCATTCGCGCTGACGCGTTGGGGCTCATCTCGGAAGACTTCGAGCCCGAGCGGGTCGAGATAAGCGATCTCTTCACCGGCATCAGCGAGCGGCTGGTCTCCGCCGACCTCATCAACCAGCTCTACAAGCCGGGGGCGCAGGTCACCATCCCCGACATCGACAAGCTGGGGCCCAACGAGTTCGTGCTCTTCAAAGACGAAGCGAACCCTTCGCACACCGCGATGGGCCGCTACGACGCCGACAAGCAGGCCGTGGTCGCGCTCAATCGCCAGGTCAAAGACGGCGTGTGGGGCGTTCGCCCGCGAAACATGGAGCAGAGCTTTCTCATCGACCTGCTCCTCAATGACGATCTGAAGATCGTCACGATCGTGGGCAAGGCCGGCACGGGCAAGACGCTGATGGCCATCGCCGCCGGTCTGCAGAAGGTGACCGAAGAGGCCGCCTTCCAGAAGCTGCTGGTCAGCCGCCCCATCTTCCCGCTCGGCCGCGACATCGGTTACCTGCCGGGCTCGGTCGACGAGAAGTTGAACCCGTGGATGCAGCCCATCTTCGACAACGTCGAGTACCTGCTCAACCTGTCGCGCAACGACAAGAAGTCGGGCCGCGGGTACCACGAGCTGATGGACCTGGGGATCATCGAGATCGAGCCGCTCACGTACATCCGTGGCCGCTCGATCCCCAACCAGTACATCATCGTCGACGAGGCGCAGAACCTCACGCCGCACGAGGTGAAGACCATCGTCACCCGCGTGGGCGACAACACGAAGATCGTGCTCACCGGTGACCCGGCGCAGATCGACAACCCCTACGTCGACTCGACGAACAACGGGCTCGTGCACGTGGTCAACCGCTTCAAGAGCCAGAAGATCGCCGGTCACGTCACCATGACCAAGGGCGAGCGCAGCGCGCTGGCCGAGATCGCCACCAACCTTCTTTGATCGCCATGACTGACGAAGTGCCTCCGAAGATCGACCCACCAGCGGCCGGAAAGCCGCTGATCGAGTACCCCACCGTCTACGCCTTCAAGGTGATGGGGAAGCTCGAGCATGGCTTCGCCGAGCACATTCGGGCGAAGTTCAGTCGGCTGATGGGCAGTGAAGTCAGCCCTGACTCGATCGCTGAGAACGTCTCGAAGCAGGGCCACTACGTCTCGTTGACGGTGTCCGTCTATTTGCTCTCAGAGGCGCAGCGCCAGGCCATCTACGCCGACATCCACGTGGACAAGCGAATCGTCTACTACTTGTGAGGGTTTCAGGCCCTGTGTATGGGGGCACTCGACACCATGGCTGACTCCTTCCCGCTGTATGTCCCTCCCGAGACGCGCCGGCTCTTTCAGTCAGAGTCGTTGTTGCGGCGTTTCGCGCAGATGGCGCATTGGAACGACGGGGCGAGCCTGTTGGAGCTGCACGGCAGTCTCGGTGCGCTGGCCATTGCCAAGGCGTTGTCCTGCCACTTGACCATCGTCGAGCCCGATCAGCGGCTGGCCGATGCCATCAAGGAGCGCGCGCGCGTCGTCGGTTGTGGCGAGAAGGTCGCGGTGCAGCACGGCGCGGTCGGCAGCATCAAGTTCGCAGAGCGGGCCTTCGACGGCATCTTCTCGTTCGGCCGGGTGATCGGTGTTCCCGCCCAGGTCGCCAGGACGTGGCGTCCCTCGCTCGCCGTCGGTGGCCGGCTGGGTCTGACCGCGATGGTGAAGGTCGGCCGGGTCGCCAATGAGCCCGTGCTGGCAGCGTGGAAAGAGCGCCTCGGCGCGTCGTTGCTCTCGCCCCGCGAGACGCTGATGACGATCGAGGCCGAAGGCTACGAGCCCGAGCTGATCGAGACCTTGAGCGACGCCGAGCTCGACGAATACTACCGCGAGCTCGAGGCGTTGCTCGGCAAGACCGGCGACACCAACAACGCTGCGGGTGCGTTGGCGCTGCGGGGTGAGATCGCGCTTCACCGCACCGGCAAGACCGGGGTGAGCATCGGCTTCATCGTCGCGCGCCGCAAAGAGCCCGGTGAAAAACCGCCTCCGTCACGCGACGGCGGCTGAAAACTCCGGCTTCTCTGCTGCATCACGCTTCGCGCTGACAGCACCTGAAGGAAGGCGGCGATTCTGGGTTCTCGCTTCCGGCGCGAGAAGCGAACAGGCCTCTCTGCGCGGACTTTGTGACTCAAACTCAGCCAGGCTTCGACTCAGGTCGTGCTCGTACAGCCCGCTGTACGAGGGCGCCCGAACTCTCCTGAACGCACTGAATTGGTCCCGAGAACGTCTTTGCCCGAAGCCGAAGAGGCCTGCCCGAGGCGAGCAGGGCCGTGAATCAGAAAGCCCCACGCACCCCAGGGCTGTTGCTCAGTGCACCGAACCCGTAAAGTCGACCACGTCGATCGGCTCAGGCGAGATCTGGAAGTGCACCTCGTCGCGGTACCCTTCGGCGTCGCCGGCGATCTGAAACGGCATCGGCCGCGAGAACCGAATCGTCGCGTCCTTCACCAGGTAGTCGTTGAGCCCCTCGGGGAACCACGTGCCCGCCCACATCTTGCCGAGGTTCGCGAGGATCGCCGTCGCAGGCACCGTGCCCAGGCGGAGGTTCATCATCCCGCGGCGCTTCCCGGCGAAGGGGAACATCTTCAGCTCGAACCCGTAGAACGGCACCGTGCCCGCGGCGGCGATCACCAACGGGCCTTTGTACATCGTCTCGCCCGGAGCGAACGTCTGCACCGGCAGCCCATCAGGCCCCATTCGGTACGCGAGCGCAGGGCCGTTGACGACCTCGCAGTCGACCGTGTTCGAGTTGGCCAGGTAGTACGGCACCGTCTTGAACGCGACCGAGGTGAAGTAGCCGGCAGCGCCCGTCATCATCCTGGAAAGCGGGCCCTGGGCGAACGTGTTCTTCACGGTGTTGTAGTCGTTGAGGATCTTCCCATCCATCCCCAGGCCGGCGAACGGAGCGCGCTTGCCGTCGATGAGGAGCAGATCGATCGTGCGGTAGCCCGGCACTTCACCCGCGCGAGCGCGCAGCACGTCATCGACGAACCCGTCAGCGCGGGTCGACGAAGCCTTCACCAGCGAAGCGACCGAGTTGCCCGTGCCCAGCTTCAAGATGCCGAAGCGAGGCGTGGGGGTGGGGTGATGCTGCCGCCGCAGCGCGACCTGGCTGAGGATCTCGTTGACGAAGCACGTCATCGTGCCGTCGCCGCCACCGAGGAACACGGTGTGGTACCCGCGATCGACCACCTGCTGGGCGATGCGCCGGGCGTCCAGCTCGGAGCGCGAAAGGTAGAGATCCCCCTCGGGCACCACGTGGGACAGGGCTCGCTGGATCTTCGCTGTGACCTTGCGTGCGCTCAGGTTGAGCAACACCGCCACACGGTGATCGACCTCGAGTCTCGGGGGAACGTGTTCGACATCAGCTCGGAACGGTTGAACCCACACGGTTGCGGCCCTCCTGGTCACGGTGTGCCCCCAGCACCCGTGACGACAGTGAGTCGTTCCTCAGCACAGACCTTGCCACTTGACGTGTTGCGTCAACCGGTTGAAACAACTGGGTAACGACGTACCCAACTGTCGCGATTGGAACCCTGAGGTGGCAGTTGGTGCGAACGGAACTTCGCAGTTGGGCGGCTGGGGGAGGTGGGTTGACGTGCGGAGGCTGGTGGTTAGCTTGGTCGAGTCGCCGGGGCACAACAATCCGGCTGTCAAATCAACTCTTTAGGAGACCATCGAATGGGCAAGATCATTGGTATCGACCTGGGCACCACCAACTCGGTTGTGGCCATCATGGAGGGCCGAGAGCCCAAGGTGATCGTGAATGAAGAAGGCAGCCGCATCACGCCTTCCGTCGTCGCCTACACGAAAGACGGTGAGCGCCTCGTCGGACAGGTCGCCAAGCGCCAGTCCATCACCAACCCCGAGCGCACCGTTTATTCGATCAAGCGCTTCATGGGCCGCCGTCACAACGAGGTGACCGAAGAGGCGAAGCTGGTGCCGTACAAGGTCGTGCGCGGGCCCACCGATGACGCCCGCGTGGAGATCGACGGCAAGCAGACCAGCGCTCCCGAGATCTCGGCGCAGGTGCTGCTCAAGCTCAAGCGCGCGGCCGAGAACTACCTGGGCGAGAAGGTGACCGACGCGGTCATCACCGTGCCCGCGTACTTCAACGACGCCCAGCGCCAGGCCACCAAGGACGCCGGTGAGATCGCCGGCCTCAACGTGCGCCGCATC